>NZ_JBNBLH010000003.1:0-436951 GCF_049830555.1 Roseobacter sp. EG26 | reverse complement strand
ACTCATTGGCTATGGACATACAACAACGAAAGACCAAACATGGGGATCGGCGGGATAACCCCGATACAAAAACTGAAGGCAGCTTAGATTCTACTGACGCGCCCCTCTAAAAATGGGGAGATTACCAAATAATTATATCGAAAGCGTGGGTCCTCTCCTGGCACCGCTCAACAATATAACATATTGTTTTTAAGATAAATTTGATCCTGGCAGAAATTTATTCCCCGTTTGGTCGCGCCGCTCGCCTGAGTTGGGCTAAACATGGCTGCGCACTTCACGTCACTTTTATCACGTGCGCATGCCAGGCAATTGCTTTGCAAAACATCATTCCAGTCTTGCCTATCCGGAGCTTGCCTCACATACGGGTGTGGCTTTGCAACCCGTTTTGTATTTTTCGTTTTGGCATTTGATAAAACCGGACAAAAGTGCTTGGCGTTTGATACTTTCATTTCGCTAAACTTGGAGCGCCAAATGCAAAGGGTGGTATCACCAGCGCCATGCTTACGGCACATTTCCATCATACCAAACCTTGCCAGGTCCTCGTTTGAAAGGCCGAATAACTCAGGAGGAGAAGGCGACCTGCAAATAGAATACTTCAACACGGTGGCGGCTACCGAATTCTCTCCACTAGTAATCTTGGCGCGCAATTTCGAAAATTAGCACATCATGGCCGATTTCCGGTCCCAACACATTCTGAACGACTTTACGCAGATTGCGTCTTACTACATCGAGATTATCAGTATTTGCAAATTCACCATTGAAGCCCCCGACGGTCGCATGATCAAACAGGACGCGCAAAATTTCATCTCTGAGCTTGGGCTCTTTTTCCAGGACCTCTTCCGCGTATCCCTGTGTCACTTCTAGACTAAGAGTCATGACAACCAATGCAGATACGCGCTCTTTATCGACCAAAGGAATCACAAACTGGTTCGGTAATCGAACATACTCCATGCCATCTGTAGCAAGTTCATCGGAAGCCGCCTGCTCGTGTTCATCAGCGCTTTTTTCTACGGATTTCTCATGTTCCGCCCCTTCTTCTTTCTCGACAGCGACATCCACTGGTTCCGGAGGTGGTCGCAGAAAGATACCCGCGCCCACGCCGGCCCCCGACCCAACCAGAAGCATCACAATTGGCAGTAGTTTTTTCATTGAGGGTTACTCCTAGAATGGCAAGACGCCGTCGAGAACCTGTTGGCCCAACCGCGGCTGTTGAACGTCAGAGATTTGGCCACGACCACCATATGAGACGCGCGCAGTCGCAATCTTATCGTATGTTATTTCGTTCTGTCTGGAGATATCTTCTGGTCTGACATAACCAGTGACCAGCAACTCCCGCATCTCAAAATTCACCCGAAGTTCCTGACTGCCTGCAATGGACAAAACCCCATTTGGTAGTACGTCGACAATTGTGGCTGCAATTCGCAGGGTGAGTTTCTCATTTCTCTTGACCGAACCATCGCCCGACGAACTACTGCTTGAATTGATGGACACAGCCTCTGAGGTCGATGCTCCCTCTGGCAGTCTTTCATCAATCCGTTGAGGCAAGCCAAAGAGACCTGGAATACCAAGGCTTTCTGAGCCCGAACGAGAACGGTCTGTCGCGTTCGAAATTTCCGCCTCTTCATCAATTTCAATCACAACCGTCAGGATGTCGCCTTGCTGAACAGCGCGACGGTCACCCAAAAGCGATTGTCGCGCCCCTGACCACAGTGATGCTCGTTCTGTTGGGCCCTTTGCGTCTGCACGCAACGGTAAGCCAGGCGACATCATTGCATTGTGCTCGGTGGTTTCTGCTGCGGATGTAAACGATGGCGCTTTGCCCAAATGATCCATGCGGCCACAAGCTGCGACGAGCACAAAACCAAACATCATTGCGTAACAGGGAACTTTCATATGAAACCTCTAATTCTGAACTTGTACGGAGCCGTCGGGTTGAATTTGGCCGAAGAGCGTTGCGCGCGATGTCAGGTTCATGATCCTGACTCGGTCTCCAACGCCGCCGCGTTCCAGTGAACGACCCTCGGTAGTGATGATCAGACCCGCAGTCTGAAACCGCAGCGAGACGATTTGATTGCGCGTCACTAAGGCCGGCGGTCCGATACTATCGACATGGATAGGTCTGCCCGCGTAAAGCGTCGTTTTCGCCTCTTGGCCAATCACATCGATAACGCGATCAAAGCCGTTTGCCACATGACCAGGTTTGGTGCCAACGTCCACCTCTGTGATGATGGAATTGGCGCGTATGGTGCGGGTCGGCACAACGATCTCTGCAAAAACAGCAGATGAAGAGATCATCCAGACTATGAACGCGAAATACCGGGTCATCGGATTTGCGTCGTTGCGCCCATCATCTGATCAGCCGCTGAAATAACCTTTGCATTCATCTCGTATCCCCGCTGGGCCTCGATCAGTTCCGTGATTTCACGGACAGCGTCGACAGAGCTGTCCTCAAGATATCCCTGACGAACCGTTCCCAACCCATCCTGCCCGGGCGTCGATACGAGGGGCGGGCCGGATGCCTCGGTTTCACCAAAAAGATTGCTCCCCAGGGCCTCCAGACCCTTGGCGTTTGTAAAACCCGTCATGTTGAACTGGCCAAGTGACTGGGCGTCAGGAGAATCTGTAAAATATGCGAAAACTTCGCCGGAGGCGTTGATCGAAATGCTGCGCGCGTCATCCGGAATAACGATTTGAGGCTCAACGGGGAAACCATCGGAAGTCACAATGAGCCCCTCACCATTTCGTTTCAAACCACCGTCGCGCGTGTATGCCGTCAGGCCCGACGGGAGCGTCACCTCAAGATATCCCTGACCCTCAATGGCAAGATCAAGGTCACCGCCTGTTGCACTCAAAGAACCTTGTTGGAGTTGCACCGAGACAGCAGCGGGTCTCACCCCCAACCCGAGCTGCACCCCGGTGGGCATCACCGTGCCATCCGTCGCGCTGATCGTGCCGGGGCGCGTCATTTGTTGGTAATGAAGATCCGCAAATTCAGCGCGACGGGCATTGTAACCGGTTGTGCTCATGTTTGAGAGGTTGTTGGAAATGGTTTCGACCCGCATTTGCTGGGCGCTCATTCCGGTTGCTGCAATTTTCAGGGCGCGCATTTGGCACCTCCTTTACTGGTACTTATTGAGACATCGACCTAAGGGCCTGGCGTACACGTTCGTCTTCAGCTTCAAGGAAGCTTGCGCCAAGTTCGTAGGCGCGCTGAACTTCAATCATCCGGGTAAGTTGGGTCACAGAATCCACATTTGAATTCTCGACGAACCTTTGAAGAACGCGGGCTTGCTCGGCGGGTTCGTATCCATCATCGGCACGGAACATCACACCATCTTCGCGCACCATCCCTTGTGGATTTGTTGGCAGAACCACGCCAATCTGACCAACAGGATTGCCTTCACTGGAGATTGTGCCATCAGCCGAAACCGCCACATCTGCCGCTCCGGGCGGCACAAAAACCGGGGCACCACCAGCATCCAACACACGATATCCATCGTAAGTTACAAGATCACCATTGGCATTTGGTGAAAACGCACCTGAGCGCGTCAAACGTTCACCGGAAGGGGTCTCCACCAGAAAAAATCCATCCCCCTCTATCGCAAAATCAAATGTTCCACCCGTCTGGGTCAAAGCACCTTGCTGAAAAGAGGTTTGACGCGTGTTGCCCTGACCCATCGAGAGACTGGACGCACCGTCAATGGATTTCACATATTCCGAAAAAACCAGACCTTCCTGCCGATATCCTGTGGTTGCCGCATTCGCGATATTGTTCGCGACAATGCGCATTTCCCGCAAGAGCCCGGACTGGCGCGTCAAAGTGGTGTAGCCGGCATTCTCCATTTTATCCTCCGATAATCAGCGGCACGATACGGTCGTGAAAAAAAGACACCAAAGTTTGCGTCATGAAGCCCATGGACATCCAGAAAACGATCACGATCGCAGCCAGCTTGGGCACGAATGTAAGTGTCATCTCCTGGATTGATGTAAGTGCCTGGACCAGGCCAATCGAAACCCCAGTTATCAGCGCGGCCGTCAAAATGGGAATCGAGATGATCACCGCAATCCAAAGACCCTGCCGAAGCGTGTCGAAGAATAGAACTTCATTAAGCATATCAGACCGGCATCCGCAGGATTTCCTGGTAGGCTTCGACAACCTTGTTCCGCACGCTAACGGCGGCTTCCACGGCAAGCTCCGTTTGAGCAAGGGCCTGCACCAAGGCATGCGGGTCTGCATCGCCGATCATTGACGCTTTTGCAGTTTCTTCGCTCTCTTTCAGTGTCTGGGCAAAATCAAGCGCGACTTTACCCATTGATTCCATCACGCTCGGGGTTTCATCGGGCGTTGGCTCGGTCGCGGGCCGTGCCTGCGCATAGCTTTCGATAGCAACCGACGGGCGCGCGTTGGTGAACTTCTGAATTGCTGAAACAGCTTTCATATCCATTCTGGATCTCCTTGTAGTCAAATGGCAGTTTCACTGCCGATTATGAAGTTTACTTCCTGAGTATATCCATCAACCCCGAAGACATTTTTCGTGTCTGTTCAAACACTTTCAGATTTGCCTCGTAACTCCGCTGCGCTTCGCGCGCGTCGCCTAGTTCGATCATCAGATCGACATTTGAACCATCAAAATAACCCGTTTCATCGGCCATTGGATGAGAAGGGTCATAGACTCGTTCCAACGTCGTTCGATCAAGACGAACGCGACCGGTCTCAACCGAAGAAACACCACTGTTCGCATTGAATGATGTCTCAAAAGAAACCAACTTGCGCCGATAGCCGGGTGTGTCAGCATTTGAGATGTTCTCAGCGAGATGGCGCAAACGTGTTGCCTGGGCTTTCAGCCCGCTGGAGGTTACGGTCAGCGCTTTTGCAAAATCGTTCATGATACGTTCTCCCCTTAAGATCGCCGCAATGCGGTGCGAAGGATACCAAGAGATGATTTGTAGATTGCCAATGCCCGGTCATGCTGCCGCTTTGCATCAAGAGATTTCAGCATTTCACCTTCCAACGAAACCGTGTTCCCATTGGGTGACGCGATTGCATCTTCGTCCACTACTGCTTGAGCAGCGTTGCCCGCACTGACCCCATTCAAGTGGAGCGCACGAGTCGCCAACTGACCGGGTGCATTCTTGCTCGACATGTTGTTTCGATATGAGTCGGCGAAAGGCGCGAGATCGCGCGCCTTATATTCAGGCGTATCCGAGTTCGCGACATTTTGCGCCGCAACCGCCTGCTTTTGTCCTGCATGCATCGCCATCGCATGCGAAATCCTGAAGACTTCCAAATTTTTAAACATCGGGGCTTCTCCCTCGTGCAGTTTCATCAAGGCTTAACTGTGATTCCTTTAGAAAGAGTGTGCGAACCAAAAAGGATTGCCATGAACAAGCCCCTGCCCTTCGACGGACTGACTGCTCAGATTACAGATCTCAATCCTGTAAGGGCTATTGGTCGCGTAACTCGCGTGGAGGGCGGCGTGATACACGTGTCCGGTCTCGCAGGAAAAGCCCGCATTGGCGATCTGGTCGTTGTTTATCGACGAGGAGAACCGCTTTCAGGTGAAGTGCTGCAACTGGACGATGATCTCCTTGTTTTATTACCCGATCAAAGTCCCGAAGGCGTTGCCTTGAATGATCGAGCTGCCCTTCTGGAGGCTCGAGGAATCGCCCCGTCGGACGCCTGGATCGGTCGGGTCATTGATCCATTCGGCAACCCGCTTGACGGGAAACCGCTGTTGCGGGGTGCTTTGGCCCGTGCGCTGCGCCGATCACCGCCGGATCCCGCCGGCCGCCGCGGTTTGGGCGAACGCCTCAATACCGGGATGGCTGGATTAAATACCATGTTGCCAGTGGTCAAAGGCCAGCGAATCGGCCTTTTCGCGGGGTCGGGTGTGGGCAAATCCAGTCTATTGGGTCACATGGCCCAAAACATGACTGCAGATGTCGTAGTGATTGCCATGATCGGTGAGCGCGGCAGGGAATTGCGGCAATTCATCGAGCAGGTGCTAGGTCCCGATGGTTTGGCGAGGGCGATTGTTGTTTGTGCCACATCCGATCAATCACCATTGATACGACGTCGGTGCGCTTGGGCTGCTATGTCCGTTGCAGAGCACTTTCGCGATCAGGGTCATTCTGTCTTGTTTTTGGCTGATTCCATTACACGATTTGCCGAAGCCCACCGCGAAGTCGCAGTGGCTGCAGGCGAGGCGCCGGTCCTTCGCGGATATCCGCCCTCAACGGCTCATCTGATTATGTCATTGTGTGAGCGGGCTGGTCCGGGCCAATCAACACAAGGTGACATAACCGGCGTGTTCAGCGTTTTGGTTGCGGGTTCCGACATGGATGAGCCCATCGCCGATATCTTACGCGGTGTTTTGGACGGGCATGTCATTTTGGACAGAACAATAGCAGAACGCGGGAGATATCCAGCGATCGATGTATTGCGCTCTGTTTCACGCAGTTTGCCTGAAGCGGCAACCGAAGCGGAGAATACCCTAATTTTGAATGCCAGACATCTTTTGTCGGTCTACGATCAAAATGCGATGATGATACGCGCGGGCCTATATTCGACAGGCAGCGATCCTGAAATTGATGCGGCCATACAAATCTGGGCAGAGCTGGATGGGTTTTTAGCTAAAGTAGAGAGGCAAAGCGTTGCGAATAGCTTCACACAACTGGACCTCATCCTAAGACGGGTCCGCAGCGCTGCGAGCGGCGGCCATATTGGCAAAAACCCCCGACCGCCGTCAGCCGCATAAGGGAAAGATCAAGCTTGCAAAAGAGTCAGAGCAATTGACGCGGAAGAAGTGGATGAATTGAAGGCAGCCAATTGAGATCTCACAATGAACTTTGTGATCACATCATCAATTGCGTCTGGATCAGCAAACTGTTCCAAATCCGCGCTGCCGAAAACTGATGTCGCGCGCTGCTTGAATACAGTCAGCTGCTGGTCGATATCTACCTGCCCGAAAGATTCGGGTAAATTCAACGCTTTCTCAAATAATGAACGCAATGGCGGTTGCCCCATTATCAGGAACCACTTGGTGTCGTTGGACACATCAGATTCGGCTAGCTCCGCCAGTTCTCTTTGGGCAAAAAGAGCGATGCGCATATTGTCATCTTGCTCGCCGGTTGCCACTTCAAAACTATTAGCCCGGAACTTTTCAATTATCTCCGCCGCAAACCCGTCGAGCTTCAGTCTAGATTCCTCACCGGGGCCCAGTCCGAACGCTTTAGAGAAGTCAGCGTAACGCTGGTCTGAAAACCTGTTTGCAAGGGAATCTTCGTTGGTCGTTCCTTCATCCAGAATCTTTTGGATGAAGTACTTGTTGTTGATGTCATCTTGCAGCCCGAACGCGCCCAGCGCCACTTCTAATACTTGTCGATCGGCAACCAACTCCTCAGCGGTCTTGATCTCACCAATTTTCTCAGCGAAGTTATCCGTGATCCGATTTAACTGTGTTGATTGGCTAAACGCCTCGAACTGCACGTCATAGGTACGCTGCAGAAACCGCCAGCCCGAAAGGCCAGTTGTTGGAATGACGGGTGTAAACATCAGTGTGGCCTGGCCGCCAGCAACCTGTCCTCTCGCGGAAGCAAGGCTCTTAGCGCCTTCAAGGCGCGATAGTGCTGCTTTTCGACCAGTCCTCGCGTCGCTTCGGCAAGAACATTCCGGCTATCGGAGTCGGTGAAGACTTGGCTCAATTCTTCGATCTGCCGCAAGAGCGGCAAATGCGCTTCATCTGGGCTCTTGTCACCTGAAAGCACCAGCTGCATCGCAAAACAAGCACGACGTACCGGAGTTTTGGCATCTTCAGGGTGGATCGCATCACGCAGACGAAGGATATTGGCGTCGGGCGTCATGATTGCGAGCCTGCTACGTCGATCCCCGTTTTCTATGACAACGCCATTGATCAGAACGCGTTCTTTGGGGCTAAGCTTTAGGACGAGGCCACTCATGCGCTACCCCCCTTCGGTTTCAAACCACCTAAAATTATCGCATTTATTTCCAGTAGCGGCACGGCTGTATCCTCTTTGCGCAGAACTTTCTGCGTATGAATGCGTGTGAAGTCAGCGAGATAGACGATGCGTGCACGCAACTCGTCAGGTAGAAGATTGTTCTCATCGATTACATCAATCGCAAGTGCTGTCCAAAGCTTGTTGTTCTCGTAGAGTGCTTCGGCCAGTTTGGGAAAATCATCAGATTCAATGGCCTTCTTCATTCTATGGGAAATTCTTGCGATGACTTCGTATTCGGCGCTGCGCGCTGTTCTTATTGGTGCTGCTGCTGGCGCATATGCACGGTGTGCCTGGGCTGAAGCGTTCACGAAACCACCTTCACAAAAATTCAATTCTTGACGGTCTCAAGGGCGCGAAATATCGCGCCCTTGAAAAGTCGCTTAACGGAAGAGCGACAAGATTGTCTGCGGTGCCTGGTTGGCAATCGACAGAGCCTGAACACCCAGCTGCTGCTGTGTCTGCAGAGCCTGAAGCTTGGCCGAAGCCGCTTCCATGTCAGCGTCGACCAGAGCACCAATGCCCGAGGTCAGACGATCAGTCAGTTTTCCAACGAAATCTGCTTGAGTTTCGATGCGCTTACCGCTGGAGCCGAGAACCGCAGCCGAGTCAATCGACGTCTGGATCAAGCCTTCGATAGCACCCAATGCCGCTGCCGCGCCATCTTCGGAGGTCACATCAAAAGAGTTGAGCAGAGACAGCTTGCCACCGATTGACGTGTTGCCGTCGTCTGTGGCTCCGGTCAATTTCTGCATGTCGGCCGCTACAATCGCGTTCGCAGCACCGCCCGCCGCTTTGTCATTTGACGCATTGATCTGACCAGCAGTTGTTGCATCGGCTGAGAAAGTGATTTCTTTCCCCAGTGTATCAGCCGCGAAGTTCAATGCAGTGATAAGCCTGTCCTGAATATCCGCGACCGTATCGCCGTCATTCACGCTAACAACGATTGAGTCGGCCAGAGCGGTCCCCTCGAGCGAGTCAATTGAGAACATCACGCCGGCAGTGGCATCAGCGGCCAGAACTGTATAAGCAGCGGCTGGCGCGGCTCCAACAGCAACTGTGTTCGCTGTCATTGCGTTAGCGGCCGTACCAGTACCAGCTGCACTGAAGACGCCTGCTGTCGTTGAAAGATCCTGCTTGACAACGTCAATGTTCGAGGACGTCACACCCGTAGCCGAGCGATCCAGCGACGAAAGAATGCTTGAAGTGCCACTTTCGGCGTCATAGCCAGCGTTTGACAGAAGGTTGAGACCATTGAACTGCGCCGCTCCGGCGATGGACGAGATTTGATTGGTCAGAGCTTCGATATCTGTCTGAATCTTGGCACGGTCAACGTTATCTTCTTGCGAGTTAACAACCTTACCTTTGATCTCGGTCAAAAGATCAGTGATGCTCTCCGCGGCATTGAGAGCCACTCCCACTGTCGATTGTCCCAACGCCAGAGAGTCGGAGATCGCTTCAAAACCAGAAACGTCAGAAGACATGACTTTGGAAATCGCCCAAACAGCAGCATTGTCCTTGGCGCTTTCAACAGTTTTACCTGTAGAAATTTCGCTTTGGACCTTGCCCAGGTTCATGTTGATGGACTTGAGGGTTTGCAGCGCAACCATTGCGCTGTTGTTTGTAAGAATGCTCGACATGAAGCATGTTCCTTTGATCAATCACGCTTTGCGTGGATTAAGCCCCAACGAAAACCGCTGGAGCGAAACTGTCTTTCTGACCAATGCAATCGCCGTTGTATGACGATGCGCCACCCGACCTCGGATGCACAGCCTACATGCCAAGGGAAAGGCTAACGAGTGCTTAAATCGAGTACTTCCAGTTGTTCTGTTTTTATACAAATGCGAAGTCAGGCTCTCTTTTCCAAAACCCCATCGGACGACATATCGATGGTTTTGCGCGCGCCATGTTCGTCGTATGTATCAAGGGAACTACGTACGCGACGCAATGCGGCCAGCCGGCGTGAGACAGAGCGAATACCTTCAAGTGCGTGATCGAGGAGCGCCTGGTTGCGTTTGATTTTGGAATTCAGCTCTTGCAGTGACTCTGCGGAGCCTTCTTCAAGTTGCGCCAACTCTTCGATGAGCGCCTCTTTTCTTTCCAGCAATCGACCAACTTCATCGATGTTACCGTTCAGCAAGGCAGAACGCTCAGCGTCCAAGACATCGTCCAATGCCTCAATAACTTCGTCGAAAACTTCATGCTTCATCCTGTTTCTCCTTCAGGGCTTGAAATAGTGATTCGGTTAGGCCGATTCCACCGGCCTTCACCATTTGCATGGCTTGTTCCTGAACCAGAAAAGACCCGAACTGATCTTCTCCAGAGCCGCCACCGAAATGATCGCTGGTCTTGCCTAACCCCGCGGATTTCAACATTTCTGCGAGAAAACTCGCTTCGAGTTTCTCCGCAGCTTCACGCAATGCCTGATCTCGAGTCGACACAGGCATTGAAGAAGGTGCGATGGGCGTAACAGCAGCCATATGGGGTGTCTCCAATTGCATCTATTTTTTCAGAACATGCGCGAAATCGGTAAAGATGCAGTAACTATCATCAGTCATAAGGCGCCTGAAACGTGGAAGAACTCCCGGAGAGGCCTGTGCTAGAAATTCCTATGTTACAACCGACGCCGAAGGCGGATAGAGCTGAGACGTCGAATGCCGCAAAAGCGGCGACAACGCCCAAGAATAGTGACCAATCTGATTCCGATTTTGAGACGGCCTATGCGGATGAATCCGTTAGTGAAGCCAGTACGGCTTCCGAAGAGGTGAACGATCCGGATAAGAACGCTTCGAACGAAGCAAAGGCAAACAACGAAGAAACGGCGGAAACCGACGACGATTTGCCAAATCCCGGATTTGGTGACTTGGAAAAAATTGAGAATGACCTGGCCACTGCCGCGCAGCCTGCAGACAAGAGCTCATCTCAAACGCCGGAAAAGAAACCAGGAACGGACACGTTGGAAGCGGCTTTCGCGCAACAGGTGAAGGATGTGAAAACATCTGAGGGAACCGTTGCTGCACAAAGAGAATCTGGGTTGAGTGAGCAATCCTTAAACAAATCAGCTGACGCAAAACCCGTGGTGAACTCTGCAAACGCAGGTGCGGTGAATGCAGTAACTGGTGAAAAACAGGCTGCCAAAGGCCTCGACCAGCAAACCACCGTAAAACTTTCTGAAGCCGCTGCACCAAGCGCAGAAAGTGGCCAGACAAAAACCACCCTGGCCGCAGTATCGACAACACAGCAACCGCAGCAGTCAGCACCCGGCGTGAACCTACTAGCGAAGACCGAAAGCATCTCAAAACCGAAGTCTGAACCACGGATAAAGGGTGATGAAGAGCCGAGGGTCGCACCAACGGGTGAGCCATCGCAACCTAAACCCAACGCTAAAAATCCGCTCTCAAGTGTAAGCGCAACGCCAATTCCAGTCGCTCAATCAATGACCCAAATCTCCGCCCAGGCCGATTTGTCCGGGTTGGAACTGACGGCGCCTGCTGCTGATCTTGACTCTCCTGCGCTCTGGGACGCGCGCGGATCATCACCTGCCGCTTTGGCGCAAGCGCTCTCACGTCCCGAAACGCCGGCCATGATTGGTCGGCAAATGGCGGAGTTTCTGCAGCGGTTGCCCGACAGACCCGTTGAACTTTCTCTCAATCCCGAAGAGCTGGGTCGCGTGCGTTTGAGCATTTCAGTCGCCGAGGGAGGTATAACCGTGAGCGTTCTCGCGGAACGACCCGAAACTCTGGACCTGATGCGCCGCAACATCGATCAATTGGCCCGTGAATTCCAAAATCTTGGCTACGAAAATATCGGTTTCGCATTCAATGAAGGGCAAAGTGGCGAAAATTCGAAGGGTGACAGCACGGAATTTGGTTCGAACCACTCGAATAGCGCCGGCGAAGAAGAAATGAACGTTGCACCGACCACGTTGGTGGCAACTTCTGGCGTGGACATGCGACTTTAAGGAGCGGCAAATGGAAGTGACAAATTCTCCAGCGACACAATCAGCGGCGGCTGCGGCTTCATCGGCTCCAGCGGCTGCGATTCTCTCATCCGATTTTGAAACGTTCCTGCAGATGCTGACCGCGCAGGCGCGCTATCAGGATCCTTTGGAGCCAATTGATTCATCAGAATACGCCGCTCAGCTCGCGCAATTCTCGATGGTCGAACAGCAGGTTCTCTCAAATGATCTACTTGAGGCACTGGGCAATCAACTTGGCGCCAGCAATATCGCGCAAATGGCGGGATGGATCGGCATGGAAGCCAGAACAACCGCGCCTATTGCGTTTGACGGTGCACCCGTCACGATCATACCGCGTTCCGAAACCGGTGCCGACGAAGCATATTTGATTGCTTACAATGCAAATGGCGAAGAAGTACAACGTCGACAGATAACAACGGGTACAGCACCGGTTGAATGGACTGGAACCAAGGACGATGGGTCGGTTTTTGACTCAGGCATGTACAGTTTCGCGGTGGAAAGTCGCGCAGTAGGCAAAACAATTGGCACGACGGCAGCGGAGACTTACACCCGCATCACTGAGGCACGCAGGCAGGGGACTGAAACAGTCTTTGTTCTGCAGGGCGGCTCCACTGTGACCTCAAACGATATCGCAGCACTGCGCGATCCGGTCTAGTCCAACGGTCCTGTTAGCTATAGATCGGACACCATCAGGCCAGCGTAAACTGGTGGCATGATGACACGGCGGTACCGGCCAAAAGGAAATCTGGTAAGATGTCGGCGCATCGCGAGAGGGTAGTTTTCAGGGGTTTTCCCGAGGATCAACTCGGCTAAAAGCTTACCTGAAAACGTACTCATTGCCACGCCATTGCCATGATAGCACATACCAGCCCAAATGCCGGGCTGGTCTGGAAGCTCCCCAACGAATGGCAATCGGTTGCGCGCAAGAGAAACCATGCCAGACCAACTGTGATGTGAGGCAACACCGGCCCAAGCCGGAAACATCTTCTCGAAATCGCGTCGCACCTTACGGCGTGCACGTGCTTCTGCATAAGATCCTGATAGCAAGCCGCCCCGCATACCAAAAAGAAACCGACGGTCAGGCATCAATCGAAAATAGTGTAGCAGATTGCGCGTGTCGTAACTCATTTGTTCAGAATGCCAACCTTGTGCCGAGATCTCGTCAATCGTGAGCGGTCTGGTGACAAGGACAGTCGATTGCCCCGGCATATACCGTCCAGCCAACCAATCGGGCAGGTTTTCTGATGAATAACCGTTCGTAGCTACGATCACCTGCTCTGCGAGGACATCTCCGTTTACAGAAGCAAGCCGCCACTGAGATGCGGCTTTCGACAATGTACGGACGGGGCTGTTGTGGAATATCAACGCTCCGAAACGCTCGGCCGCGTTGCTCAAGCCTGTCAGATACTTGGCAGGGTTCAACGCAAAACCAATCGGATTGGTGACCGCACCGAAAAACGGACCCGCCAACCCGGCCTCACCAAGCGCCTCTTTTTCAATTACTTTTGGCGAAACGCCATAGTTTTCTTCAACGGTGGCAGCGTCAATCTTCAGCGACTCCATATGTTTTGGTTTATGCGCCAGCACAGTCTCACCGCTGGAATGACGATCAACGTTCCAGTTGAATTCATCTATTAAATCCGAGACCAACGCCACAGCAGCCTTTTCGGCGCTCCGGTAGGCCAAGCGCTCAGACCGGCCAAATTTTTTGTCGAGTGCCGCATCACCGATTTTGCCACCACCGAGACAGCAAAATCCGCCGTTGCGCCCGGACGCGCCCCATCCAGGAAAATTTGCCTCCAGAACGGCAACTTTCAAACCGTTGCGCGCGAGGTGCAAAGCGGCGGAAAGGCCGGTAAAACCAGCGCCGATAATCGCAACATCTACGCGGTGCTCACCAAGCAGCGCGCCTCGATCCGGAAAGGTACACGTCTGGTCCCACCAGCATGTCTCTCTCGGTCCTGCGCCATAAGTGTACTCGGGGAAAATGCGGTTCATGCCGCCCGGGCCGCTGCCTGTTCTTCCCGCTGCTGACGCAGACTATTTCGCTTTGATACCAGTGAGGCCGAAATTACCCCAACGGTGACAATGCCAATCATGATCGTCGACAGTGCATTGATCTCGGGCGACACACCCAGCCTCACAGCGGAGAATATCTTGATGGGCAACGTTGTCGCAGAGGGGCCTGCGGTAAATGAGGCGATCACCAGATCATCCAGACTGAGCGTAAAGGCAAGTAGCCAGCCCGAGATGACGGCGGGTGCTATGATCGGCAAAGTGACCAATCGGAAGGCGTCAAAGCTGGAACAGCCAAGGTCGAGTGCCGCCTCTTCCAACGAACGATCGAAGGTCATCAACCGAGAAGAAACAACGACCGAGACATAGCACATCGAGAACGTGGTATGCGCCAGTACAATCGTCAGCACGCCTCTGTCGAGGCCAATCCCGATGAAAAGCAACAACAAAGACAAACCCGTGATCACCTCCGGCATAACCAGCGGTGCATAAATCATACCTGAAAAAACCGTGCGCCCCAGAAAACGACCACCGCGCACCAACACATAGGCTGCCATTGTCCCCAGAACGGTCGCGAAGGTAGAAGAAAGGACTGCCACCTTGATCGTGACCCAGGCGGCATCCAGAAACGCCTCGTTTTGCAAAAGCTCTCCGTACCATTTGGTGGAGAACCCAGCCCAGACCGTCACCAGTTTGCTCTCATTGAACGAGTAGATGACGAGAATGACCATCGGCAGATAGAGAAAGGCGAAACCAAGTGTCAGCGAGGTGACATTGAACCAACTCAGCCTGTTCATGCCTCTTCCTCCGCCTGGCGTTGTTGGTTTCGCTGAAAAAGAATGATTGGAATGATCAGGATCAGCAGCAGGATCACGGCCACGGCGCTGGCGACCGGCCAGTCACGGTTGTTGAAGAACTCCTCCCAGAGGACCTTGCCGATCATCAACGTGCCGGAGCCGCCCAGCAAAGACGGGATCACAAATTCTCCAAGTGCGGGGATAAACACGAGAAAGCTGCCGGCAATGATGCCATTCTTTGACAGCGGGATGGTCACAAGCCAAAACGCCTGCAACCGCGAGCATCCCAAATCCTCGGCCGCTTCGATCAGAGAGCCATCCAATCGATCCAGTGCTGAAAAGATCGGCAGGATCATGAAGGGCACGTAGGTGTAGATGATCCCGATGTAGACAGCCGTATTGGTGTTGAGGATCGTCAATGGGTCAGAGATTATACCCGTCCAGAGAAGGAACTGGTTGAGAAACCCCTCTTGGCTCAGAATGCCCATCCAAGCATAGACCCGGATCAGGAAAGACGTCCAGAACGGCAAAATAACCAGCATCATCAGGGTTGGTCGCCATTCCTCCGGTGCCCGTGCCATGGCATAGGCAATCGGATAGCCGACCAGTAATGTCAGAAAGGTCGAGATCGCAGCGATGCGGAGCGAACTAGCGTAGGCGCGCCAGTAGAGATCGTCTGACGCCAGGAAAGCGAAGTTCTCAAAATCCAGTGCCGCAAAAAAAGGACCAAACCCGTCTTCCAGTGTCGGTGTATACGGCGGAATGGAGAGTGCAATGTCTGATAGCGAAATCTTGAAAACGATGATGAAGGGCACCAGGAACAAGGCGAGCAGCCAAGCATAGGGCACCGCGATCAAGGCAAATCTCTGCATTATCAGGCCCTCCTGTCGCGATACATGATCATTGTTCCAACAAGACTGCGGCAGTGGCGGTCCAGGAAATCCAAACCGGGTCTTCCCACGTGAACCCGCGTCGCGAAACACGCCGAGTATTCGCGGTTTGCGCCTTGATGATCTGCCCTCCCGGTAATTCGACGTGATAAGTTGACAGATTGCCCAAATACGCGATGTCCAGCACTTTGCCTTCGACGGCATTCACAGCATCAGCGGGTCGTTCGGCGCTGATGGTCACTTTTTCAGGACGTATCGCCAGATGACAGGTCTGCCCATCGGAAAGCGGCAGTTCCGACGCTGCCGTGAAAGGCTCCCTGTCCGCATCCCAAACGACATCAAACCGTCCTTCACCGGACGCCTTGGCGGTACCTTCAATAATGTTCACATCCCCAATGAAATCAGCGACATAAACAGAATTCGGGGCTTCATAAATACGTTCTGGAGTCGCGACCTGAATAACACGCCCCTCGTCCATGACCGCAACCCGGCTGGCCACAGTCATCGCTTCTTCCTGATCATGAGTGACGATAACAAAGGTTGTGCCCGTCTTTTCCTGGATGTCCATAAGCTCGAACTGCGTTGCCTGCCTGAGTTTGGCATCCAGCGCCCCGAGTGGTTCGTCGAGCAACAGCAGCTTCGGGGCCTTCGCCAGACTGCGCGCGAGGGCGACGCGCTGCCGCTGTCCACCGGATATCTGATGCGGTTTGCGACGGGCAAACTTCTCCAGCCGCGTGAGTTTGAGCATCTCTGCGACACGGTCATCAGTATCATGTTTCGGCATGTCCCCCCGGCGCAAACCGAATGCGATATTCTCATAAACACTCAAATGGGGGAAAAGCGCGTATGACTGGAACATCATGTTCACGGCCCGCTTGTTCGGCGGGACTGGCGCAATGTCCTGACCCGCCAATTCGATGGTCCCATCGGTCGGCGTTTCAAAACCGGCCAGCATCCGCATCATCGTTGTCTTGCCACACCCGGACGGGCCGAGAAGGGCAAAGAATTCCTGCTCGAAAATATCCAGCGTCAGGTCGTCGATCGCGGTGAATTCACCAAAGCGTTTGGTCACGCGGTTGAAACGGATAATCGGTTTTTGGGAAGGGTCGTCCCAGGGGGCAAAGACGGCTTGGGTCACGTCAGGTCCTTCTTTTACCCGGATGTCGGGCTGATGCAAAAAGGGCGGAGCACGATGGCTCCGCCCGTTCTGATGTTCCGATCAGGTACCGGATTTGATCTTGGTCCAGAGGCGGGTGACTGTCCGCTGCACCTTCGCAGGATATGGCGTCGTCGTGTAAAGATTGGCCAATGTCGCCTCATCGGGGTAAATCGCCGGATCGCCAATCACATCCTCCGCCAGCATCGGTTGCGACGCCTCATTGCCGTTCGCGTAATAAACATAGTTGGATGCATCCGCCATGTTCTGCGCGTCCATGATGAAGTTCAAGAAGACATGGGCGGCTTCGGGGTTGGGTGCGTCGACGGGGATGGCCATTTGGTCAAACCACATCAAAGCCCCCTCTGAGGGCGCATTATAGACGATTTCCACGCCATTATCGGCTTCTGCCGCACGATCACGCGCCTGCAGAATATCTCCGGACCACCCGAATGCCACGCAGATATCACCGTTGGCCAAGGCGTTGATGTATTCAGAGCTATGGAACTTCTGCACATAAGGACGAATTGCTGCCAATACGGGTTCGGCCTTGGCGATGACATCGGGATCGTGACTGTCGGGGTCTTCGCCGATGTATTTCAAAGCAGCGGGGATCATTTCGGACGGGGCATCAAGAAAATGCACGCCGCACTCCGACAGTTTTTCCATACTCGCAGGATCGAATAGCAGGTTCAGCGAGCCAATTGGTGCATCTGCACCCAGCAATTCCTGAACCTTGTTCACATTGGCACCGATCCCGGTAGTGCCCCACATGTAGTTGATCGAATAAGCGTTGTCCGGATCGTATTGTGCGGTCCGCGTTTCCACGGTCTCCCACATGTTACTGAGGTTCGGGAGCTTTGACGCATCTAGCTTCTGGAATGCGCCCGCAGCGATCTGGCGTTGCAGAAACGTGCCTGACGGCACAACCACGTCATAACCAGATCCCCCCGCCAGCATTTTGGTTTCCAAAACCTCGTTGCTGTCAAAAACATCGTAGATCAGGTCAATCCCGGTTTCGGATTCAAACTTCTCCAAAAGCGCTTCGTCAATGTAGTCGGACCAGTTGTAGACGCGCACTTCCTCAGCCAGTGCCGTTGTCGTGCAAAGCGCCAGTAGGGCGCTGCTCGTCATGAGCTTGTTCATATCATACTCCCGTTGATACCGACCGGGTTCATCCCGGTTCGGACGAATTTGATCAAGTTTTGCCTCATTCGGCAAGATGCTTTATGCTTTCATGCGAACTCAACCTGTGCAAGGCATGTGCCTTGTATCACTTTCGAAGACGAAAGACGGCCTATGCAATTGCTCAGAAATCAGGCATCACACGCCCCGTTACCTGGCGCCAAGCAACCTGCGCATCAGCATGTTTATGAGAAACTCCGCACACGCATCCTGTTCGGAGATCTTGCACCGGGACAGGCCGTCACGATCCAGGGGCTGGTCGAAGAACTCGGCGCTGGTATGACGCCAGTGCGCGAAGCTATTCGACGACTCACGACCGATGGCGCATTAAAAATGATGGGGAACCGTCGGGTCATTGTGCCGGAGTTGACCGGGAATTGCATTGAACAACTTGATTTCATGAGACAATCCCTTGAACCGGAGTTGGCCCGTTTGGCCACTCTTCGCGCTGATGACCTACTTTTGGCGGCCCTGAAAACGGAAGATGACGCGCTCAATTCGGCTATTTCTAAAGGTGATATTCCTGCTTATCTGACCCGGAACTACCGCTTTCATGCAACGCTCTATGCCAGCGCCAAAGCACCGATCCTGTATGAGACCGTTGATCGGCTATGGTTGCGATTTGGACCTTCCCTGCGTGTGGTCTGCGGGCGGTACGGAACACAGAACCTGCCCGACAAACACGCAGATCTTTTAGAGGCGCTGAGCAGGCGCAACGCAGAGGGTGTGGCGGCTGCCATGGCCGAAGATGTGCATCAAGGCATGCGCCAGATTCGTGCTGCACTCGATTCAGATGGCGACATCAATCGATTCGATTGACACCAAATAATTTGATCATATTCTGATCGAAGAGCCCCGTCTCGTATTTTCCAACTCGCAGGTGTCCCATGTCCGCCATCACCAACCATATGCCAACCGCCGAACTGCAAGCGTTGGATGCAGCGCATCACATGCATCCGTTCACCACCAACGATGAGTTGGCCGCAAAAGGTGCGCGTGTGATCACCCGGGCCAATGGCGTCTATCTGACAGATAGCGAGGGCAACCAGATCCTGGATGGGATGGCCGGTCTGTGGTGTGTCAATATTGGGTATGGTCGCCCCGAAATGGCCGAGGTTGCAGCCCGCCAAATGATGGAGCTGCCCTATTACAACACGTTTTTCATGACCACGCATGTGCCGGCAATCGCCTTGGCGCAGGAAATCGCGAAACTCGCGCCGGAGGGTCTGAACCATGTTTTTTTCGCAGGATCGGGATCTGAGGCAAACGACACCAACATCCGAATGGTGCGCACCTATTGGTCTGAAAAGGGCAAATCCGCCAAAACCAATATCATCAGCCGCAAAAACGCCTATCACGGCTCTTCTGTCGGATCGGGGTCACTTGGTGGTATGAGCTATATGCATGCTCAGGGCGGGCTCCCCATCCCCGGCATTCATCATATCAATCAGCCAGATTGGTGGGCCGAAGGTGGTGAGATGGCGCCAGCAGACTTTGGTCTTGCCCGCGCCCAGGAACTCGAAGCCAAGATTCTGGAATTGGGCGAAGACACCGTAGCCGCCTTTATCGCGGAACCAGTCCAAGGTGCCGGAGGCGTCGTGGTTCCACCGGAAACCTATTGGCCCGAGATACAACGCATCTGCGACAAGTATGAAATCCTGCTGATCGCCGATGAGGTGATTTGCGGGTTCGGCCGGACTGGTAATTGGTTTGGCAGCCAGACAATGGGGTTACGCCCTGATATCATGACAATCGCCAAGGGATTGAGCTCAGGGTACCAACCCATCGGCGGATCCATCGTTAGCGACGAGGTGGCCGAGGTCATCGGTGCGACGGAGTTCAATCACGGCTACACTTATTCCGGTCATCCGGTCGCCGCTGCCGTTGCATTGGAAAATCTGCGCATCCTGCAGGAAGAATCGGTGCTTGATCATGTCCGCAACGTCGGCGCTCCTGCTCTTAAAGCCGGTCTCGAAGAGCTCGCCGATCACCCGCTTGTTGGCACTGTCTCGATCAAGGGCATGATGGCATCCCTGCCCCTGACCCCCCACAAGGAAAGTCGGGCCAAGTTTGCCGGGGCTCCCGGAACAATCGGTTACATGTGCCGCGAACGGTGCTTTGCCAACAATCTCGTCATGCGTCATGTCGGGGACCGCATGATTATTTCACCGCCCTTGATCATCGGCCAAGCAGATATAGAGGTTTTCATGGCCCGCGCCCGCAAGGCGCTGGATGAAACCTATGCGTTGGCCAAAGAGGAAGGCCTGCTAAAAGCAGCGTCCTAAACGACCTTCTTCGATGTACAGATAGAGCAACGGGGCGCACATTGGCGGATCAATTGGCCCGCCAGCTCCGTTTGTGCCGACAATCGGGCCAATTTTTTTCCCAAGCACAGGTTTTCCGCCTTGAATCGGGCGAAATAAGCCCAGCGCATTGTTAACTGCTTGCGTTTTGCAGGCGCAATCGTGTTAGCTTCGCAGCAATCAGCGCGGAAAACCGCCGGAAAAAACGGGGAGCCTCTTTTGGCCGATACTTCAAACGTCGACGCGTTCGTTGAGTTCGAGCGTGTTCAGAAAAGTTATGATGGCGAGAATCTCGTCGTTAAAGACTTGAACCTCGCCATGCCCAAAGGCGAATTTCTGACCATGCTGGGGCCTTCGGGGTCAGGAAAAACCACCTGCCTGATGATGCTGGCAGGGTTTGAGACAGCCACCCACGGCGACATTCGGTTGGACGGTGTGTCCATCAACAACATCCCGCCGCACAAACGCGGCATCGGGATGGTTTTCCAGAACTACGCGCTGTTTCCCCATATGACGGTTGCCGAGAACCTCTCGTTCCCGCTGGAAGTCCGCAGAATGGGGAAATCGGACCGAGAAGCCAAGATCAAGCGGGCCCTCGACATGGTTCAGATGGGCGCTTTTGCCGGGCGCAGACCGACGCAGCTTTCCGGAGGGCAGCAACAGCGGATCGCCCTTGCCCGCGCCCTGGTGTTCGAACCGGAGCTGGTTTTGATGGATGAACCCTTGGGCGCGCTCGACAAGCAACTTCGCGAGACCTTGCAGTTTGAGATCACCAAGCTTGCTCATGATCTCGGTATCACCGTGGTCTATGTAACCCACGATCAGACCGAGGCCCTGACCATGTCAGACCGGGTCGCCGTTTTCGACGATGGACGGATTCAGCAACTGGCGCCACCAGACAAGCTGTATGAAGAACCCGAAAATAGCTTCGTGGCCCAGTTCATCGGCGAGAACAACACGCTTGAAGGTGTGGTCAAGGAAATCACGAACGGTGTGGCCTTGGTTGAACTCGATGGCGGCGAGGTCATTGATGCCAAACCCGTGAATGTGTCGACAGCAGGTGAGAGAACCCGCGTTTCCATCCGGCCGGAGCGGGTCGAATATAACAAGGACCGTCTGAGCGAAGACGCCCATACGCTGAAGGCCGAAGTGCTCGAATTCGTCTACATGGGCGACATCTTCCGCACACGGCTCCGCGTTGCAGGTACCGATGATTTCATCATCAAGACACGCAACGCTCCGGATGTGGAACGACTAACGCCCGGCCAGCAGATCGAGATTGGTTGGCTGCCGCAAGATTGTCGCGCATTGGACGCTTAGCTTCCCATGCGCACGACCTGTCGTGCGTCCAACCAGAGGCACGATCAAAAGTGAGGCTGTGGCCAAGCCCGTTGCCGCAGGTCTCAAAACCCAAAACGGGCACATAATTGGGAGATTATGAATGAAACTGACCAAGACGCTTTTGGCATCCACCGCACTGACAGTTGCGGCTGGCATGGCCGTCGCCGATGGCCACATGGCATCGGAGATGACAATTGTCAGCTGGGGTGGCGCTTACTCGAACTCGCAACAGCAAGCGTACCACAACCCCTACGCTGAAAAGACCGGTGTCGAAATTATCAACGACGAATCCTCTGCTGAGGCGGTGGCTAAACTGCGGGCCATGAACGAAGCAGGCAATGTGACATGGGACGTCGTTGATGTGGTTGCAGCCGACGCGATCCGCCTCTGCGATGAAGGTCTCGCAATGGAGATCGACCCTGACGAGCACCTTGCCGCCGCACCCGATGGCACTTCTGCCGAGGATGATTTCGGTGATTTGCTAGTGTCCGACTGCTTCATCCCACAGATCGTGTATTCCACAACTTTCGGATACCGGACCGATATGGTTGGTGACACGCCACCAACATCCGTTTGCGCTGTCTTTGACACCGAAACCTATCCGGGCAAGCGGTCGCTTGAAAAGCGCCCGATCAACAACATGGAATGGGCGCTGATCTGCGACGGTGTGCCAAAAGATGAAGTCTACGACGTATTGGAGACTGCCGAGGGTCAGCAACAAGCACTCGATAAGCTCGCCACGATCAAGGACGATGTTGTCTGGTGGTCTGCCGGTGCGGACACACCTCAGCTGCTCGCCGATGGCGAAGTTGTCATGGGTTCCACCTACAATGGCCGTCTTTTCTCTGTGATCGAAGAGCAGAAGCAACCCGTTGCGATGCTTTGGGATGCGCAGGTGTTTGATCTGGACGGTTGGATTATTCCCGCCGGTTTGAGCGACGAGCGCAAAGCACGCGCCCTGGATTATATCTACTTCGCCACAGACACCCAACGTCTTGCGGATCAGGCCAAATACATCAGCTATGGCCCGGCACGCGCATCGTCCGCTCCATTGGTTGGTCAGCACGCTGACCTGGGTATCGACATGGCGCCCCATATGCCGACAGATCCCAACAACGCCAAGAACACGTTCCTTTATAACTACGAGTTCTGGGCAGATTATCGCGACGACATCGACGCGAAATTCCAAGCCTGGCTGGCTCAATAATCCCGATTAGGGACTGATACTATCGAAGAGGGCCACGCGGCCCTCTTCCCCAAAATGACAAGGGACGCATCATGCCCAAAGGCTACATCATTGCGCACGTCACTGTGACAAACCCGGACGCCTACAAGGAATATGTGGTCAGGGACACGCCAATTCTCAAAAATCTTGGCGGCAGCTTCGTGATCCGGGGTGGACAATCGCAGGTTGTCGAAGGTGAAAGCCATGACCGGCATGTTGTCATCGAATTCCCCTCCTACGCGCAGGCGCTCGCCGCTTACAATGACCCTGAATATCAGGAAGTCGCCGAGATCCGCCGCCGTAATGCTCAAAGCACCATCATTGTCGTGGAGGGCGCATAGATGACGGACACAGCTGAACACACCGGCCCGATGATGGCTGCCGACGGGACGACATTGAAATCGAGCCTGAACAGAGCGCTGCGCCGCCAAAAGCTGCGGGCTCTGGGACTGATCGCACCGCTTTTGATCTTTGTGTTGGTGACCTTCATCGCCCCGATCGCCGACATGCTTTTTCGATCTATCGAAAACCAGATCGTCTCAGAGACGTTGCCGCGCACGACCGCCGTGTTGGCTGAATGGGATGGGGACAGCGGCGAAATTCCGTCGCCCGAAACATTTGAAGCGCTCTACAAGGACATGTTTGTCGCGAAAGAGCGAAAACTACATACGCGTCTCGGTTCTCGGCTGAATTACGAACTGACGGGAGTGTCGTCACTTTTCCGCAAATCCGGTCGCAAGATCGAAGACATGGGCGAGGTCTACCAGGATCAGTTTGAAGACTTTGACAAATTCTGGAAAGACGGTGAAAACTGGAATGCCCTGATGGGGTCAGAGGACTGGTTGCAGGCTCAAAATGCCTGGGACCCGAAATCCGGCGACAAACAGCCCCCTTTTGAACTGAATGAGGCGATCAGCGGGCTGCTTCCCGAAACCTCCGAAGCATTCCAAACGTACGCTGATTTCGTTCAGAATGAAGATCAGAAAAACCTCGCCAAGCAGGATCCTTGGGCGCTGATCTATTCCGCGCTTTACAATGATATTTCCGCGGGCGCCGATGTCTCGGGCTATAGCGGTCCGGGGTCGGCTGAATTGCTGGCGGCAATGGGTGCTGCCACCGAATTCGAAACCGTCGACTACGCTGCCGCCTTTGAGGAGGTCGACAAGGATTGGCATGATGTCGAGGTTTGGCAGACAATCCAGACCTACAGCCCCGAATTCACCTCCGGGTACTTCCTCAATGCGGTCGACATGAAAAAATCCCCCGATGGCGCGGAGATGCGCCCGGAGAATGAGCAGCTCTACATCAAGCTCTTCATTCGGACATTGTTCATGTCGCTGGTCATCACCGGCAGTTGCATTCTGCTCGGCTACCCGGTCGGTTGGATTCTGGCGAACCTGCCCGCTCGAACGGCCAACCTGTTGATGATCCTGGTACTCCTGCCGTTTTGGACATCGTTGCTGGTGCGCACCTCCGCGTGGAAGGTCATGCTGCAACAGCAGGGTGTCATCAACGACACGCTGGTATGGCTTGGCGTTGTTGCAGATGACAGCCGACTGGCACTCATCAACAATCAGACTGGTACAATCATTGCGATGACACATATTCTGTTGCCGTTCATGATATTGCCCCTTTATTCGGTCATGAAGACGATCCCGCCGAGCTACCTGCGTGCTGCAAAATCGCTGGGGGCCACGAACTGGACCGCCTTCTGGCGAGTCTATTTCCCACAATCGGTGCCGGGTATTGGCGCGGGTTCCATCCTCGTTTTCATCCTGTCGATTGGCTACTACATCACGCCCGAACTGGTTGGTGGGACAACCGGGACATTCATTTCCAACCGGATCGCCTATCACATCTCAAGTTCTCTGAACTGGGGTCTGGCGGCCGCATTGGGAGCCATTTTGCTGGCTGTGGTCCTGGGTCTCTATTGGGCCTACGACCGGATCGTCGGCATTGATAACGTGAAACTGGGGGGCTAGGACAATGGCTGCACTCACACCCATTTCCCGAACGCCGGTGTCGTTCTACGTGCCGGTTGTCGCTGCCGCAGGTGCTGTTGCCGGTCTCTTTGTAGGCACAGCGCAAGGCAGCTCACTCCTCGGTATCATCATCGGCGCCTTGCTGATGAGCGCTCTGGCTTATGTCATGACGCGGGTGGTTAAATTGGAAAAGCCATCTCGCTGGGCGCTGGTCGCGGTCCTGGCGATCGTTGGTTTCGCCATGGGAGGCATCGCTGCGGGCATCATTGGCGGGCTCTTTGGCTGGTTCTTCGGCTGGTTCAGTTTCTGGCTCTATGAAGGGCGATACCGTGCCTATGTGGCACCCTATCTCACGCCCGGACAAGTGTTATGGCACTACAGCTTCCGAGTCATTTGCGGGGCGATTCTGATCTTTCTGATCACGCCCATCCTTGTGGTGATGCCGCTGAGCTTCAATGCCGAAGATTTCTTTACTTTCACACCGGAGATGCTGCGGTTTGACCCGGCAGGATATTCGCTGAAGCACTACGAAGACTTCTTCACCAATTCAGACTGGCAGAATGCACTGGCCAACTCGGTCAAGATTGCCCCCATGGCAACGCTTCTTTCGGTCAGCTTTGGAACGCTTGCCGCGATTGGTCTGAGCCAACCGCATGTGCCTTTTCGCCGCGCCATCATGGCCATTCTGATCTCACCCATGATCGTACCCTTGATCATCTCTGCGGCGGGAATGTATTTCTTCTACAGCCGCATTGGTTTGCAAGGAACATACATCGGCGTCGTGTTGGCGCACGCTGCTTTGGGCATTCCCTTTGTCATCATCACTGTCACGGCGACTTTGGTGGGCTTTGACAACTCCCTGACGCGGGCTGCCGCGAACATGGGTGCAGGGCCGGTGACCACCTTCTTTCGGGTGCAAATGCCGTTGATCCTGCCCGGCGTGATTTCGGGTGGGCTTTTTGCCTTTATCACCAGCTTTGACGAAGTGGTTGTTGTGCTCTTTGTGGGCTCTGCCGGTCAGAAAACGCTGCCATGGCAGATGTTCACCGGGTTGCGCGAACAGATCAGCCCTACGATCCTCGCTGTTGCCACCATTCTTGTGATCGTTTCGATTGCGCTGCTGACCGTGGTGGAGATGTTGCGGCGCAGGTCGGAACGCCTGCGCGGTATGTCACCCGGCTAAGCGCTCCGCTTCAAACTCGTCATTCCGCCAGATATCTCGGCCGCATTCGTTCGGGGCGTGCGGCCGTGACATTCAGCGCAGGCGTTTCAGCAAACTCAGCGACGCATACCCGTCCGGTGCCAGCCCCTTGCTGCGCTGATACGCGCGGACGGCTTCGATTGTTTTGGGACCGATCTTGCCGTCCACACCTTGCGTGCTGAAGCCCGCCCGCGTCAGACGTTGCTGCATCTCTTTGCGTTCCGAAAAGGTCAACGCCCGGTCGCCTCTGGGCCAGCTTGCCTTGATCGCAGGGCCGCCCTTGATCCGGTCGCTCAAATGCCCGACGCCGATCACATAGGCATCCGCGGTATTATAGCGTTCGATCACACTGAAATTCTTGAATATCATGAAGGCCGCGCCCTGCCCGCCTGCTGGCAGCAGAATGGACGCATTGCCATGGTTCGGCACGGCACGCCCGTTTGTGCCCACAACACCCAGGCGCGCCCATTGGCCGGGTGATTTGGTCGTTTTCCGGTTCGCCTGGGCGTAATTGAACCCACGCGGCAGTTGCACCTCAACGCCCCAGGGTTGCCCTTTGACCCACCCAAACCGCGCGAGATAAGCGGCAGTCGACGCCAACGCATCGGAAGGGTCATCCGACCAGATGTCACGCTTGCCGTCACCGGTAAAATCCACCGCATAGGCCAGATAGGACGTGGGAATGAACTGCGTGTGCCCCATGGCCCCGGCCCAGCTGCCGGTCATATTGCGCGGGCTGGTGTCGCCATTCTGAATGATCTTCAGCGCGGCGATCAGTTGTTGTTCAAAAAACTTTCCGCGCCGCCCGTCATAGGCAAGCGTTGCGAGAGATTGCACGATGTCGTTGCTGCCACGGTATTCTCCATAGGCGCTTTCCAAGCCCCAAACGGCCACGACGACTTCTTTTTCGACACCGTAGCGTTTCTCGATGGCGTCAAGTTTGCGGTTATGTTTGCGCAACGCCGCCTTGCCGTTACGAATACGGGTGTCAGATGCGGCGCTGTCGAGATACTCCCAAATCGTTTTGGTGAATTCCGACTGATTCCTGTCCCGACGAATGACGTCAGGATCATATCGCACGCCTTTGAAAGCGGCGCGTAGCACATCCGCACGAATGCCCTGCGCTCTTGCGCGCCGTTCAAATCCACTGATCCAGCGGGCGAATCCAGGATCAGAAGCCGTTTTGGTCACAACGGGAACTGGTACAGCCGCCAAATCAGAGGGTCGTAGTTTCGGTCTTAGCGCCTGATTTTGTAGGGCGATTTTGCTAAGCCCTGGCGCTATGTCCTGCGCCGGCCTCAATACCGGCCGTAGTGTTTGCGCCGACCCAAACGCACTTGCCTGAATGCTCATCAAACCAGTTGCCACAGCAACTATGCCAAACGTCTTCCACCGCATGATATGCCCTACTGCTGCTTTTTTGTTATTAAGAACAGTGTAGCGCGAGTTGGGCAAATTCAAAAGAATTCAATCAGAGGTTCTGCGATCAATTGCCGACGCATCAATGTAGCACCGTATGATATCGAGATGCTCGCGCAACATCGGCACCCGTCTTGGGCGGAAACTGTTGTCAGTGCGTTGCAGATCACGCATCCGATCAAGGCGGAAGGTTCTGAAATCCTTGCGTAAATGGCACCACGCCATCAGCACGTTGGTCTTGTCGAGATAGACCAAACCCAGCGGATCGACCTGCCGTACGGTCTTGGCCCCTTGCCCATCGGTATAGTCAAATTTCACGCTGACTTCATCCCAGGTGGCAGATCGCAGGGCGGCCACATCGATCTCTATCTCTGGCGGGCGGGTGAATCGGTGAGCATCCAGCACGGCATGTTGCAACCGGTGGGCCTGTCTTGGCGGCACTCTGGCCTTGATCTTCGCAAGTGCGGATCTGGCCGCTTTGGCCAGCGCCGGGTCGCCGATCACCGCAACATCCCGAAGGCCCAGGACCAGCGCTTCAAGTTCGTCATCTTCGAAGCCAAGGGGCGGCAAAGTGGCGTCCTCGATGAGGGTGTAGCCGAACCCCGCCTCCCCATCGATGACTGCACCCATGCTGCGCAACGCGTCAATATCGCGATAGATCGTACGTTCGGACATGTGCATTTCATCAGCCAATTGCGTGGCCGTGACGGGCGGCGGCAAGCGTCGCAGGGTTTGCATCATCTGGAACAGGCGGTGAGTGCGGCTCATGAGATCATCTTATCACAACTCCTGACATAAATTGACAGGATAGAGGGATAACTTTGCATCAGAACAAAAGGAGCACGACATGATTACTTTGCTGACCTATCCGCCCGCCTTCGGACAATTCTCCGGCAGCCCTTTCTGTACCAAGGCAGCTTACTTTTTGAAGGTCTCCGGTCTGCCATGGCGGCGTGAAGATACGCTCGACCCGCGCATGATGCCGCACAAGAAATTGCCCGTGATCCGGGCCGACGATCAGTTGATTGCCGACAGCGATATGATCCGTGCTTATCTGGAATCAAAAGGAGCCACATTCGACGAAGGCCTGTCTGAAATCGACAAAGCCACATCGCGCGCATTTATCCGAATGGCCGAAGAGCATATCTACTTTCATATCCTTCTTGACCGCTGGGCGAATGACGCGCTTTGGCCTCAGATCAGAGACACCTATTTCGGATCGGTGCCAAAGATCCTGCGCAGCCTCGTTTCTGGCAAAATCCGCAAGGAAGTTCTGAAGGGCATGCATGCACAAGGGCTTGGCAGGTTGACCGAGGCCCAGAGATTGGCCCGTTTAGAGCCTGATTTGGAGGCGATTTCGACCCGACTTTGGCAAAACCGCTTTCTCTTTGGCGACAGGCCAACGGCGGCGGACGCTTCGGTCGGACCAATGTTAAGCGCGGCCGTCGCAAGCCCCGGCCACACGCTGCTCTCAAACCGTGTCGAGGAAAATGCGGTGCTGATGGCCTATATCGAGCGGATTGAGGAAATGCTCGACTAACGACGGCTGCGCTTGACCTTGCGTTTGGTCTTGTCCGCTTTACGCTTGGCCTTGACGCTTCGGCGTCGGGGCGCACGTCCGGCGGGCGATCTGCGACCCTGCGGTATGGCGTCGCCTTCGAGCGCCAGCAGCTCCAAGGCGATGCCCCCCGTCACGGGTGCCGCCTCAGCCAGGCGCACGGTAGCCCGTTGACCTAAACTGATGATCCGACCCGTATCCGAGCCCATCAAAGTATTTGCCTCGGCATCGTAATGAAAATATTCGCGTCCGATTGAGCGCATCGGAATCAACCCATCAGCCCCTGTTTCATCGAGCTTCACAAAAACACCAAAGCGGGCAATGCCGCTGATCCGACCTGTAAATTCATTTCCAATACGTTCGCTCAGATAGGCGGCCATATAGCGATCGGTTGTGTCACGCTCTGCAATCATCGACCGGCGTTCGGTATCGGAAATATGCTGGCCTGCCGCTTCAAGCTCATCGTAATCTTCGGGGCGAAGCCCGTCTTTGCCCCATCCATGTGCCGCGACCAGCGCACGATGAACGATAAGGTCCGCATAGCGCCGAATGGGAGAGGTAAAATGCGCATAGCGCGCCAACGCCAACCCGAAATGCCCGAAATTCTGCGGCGCATAGTAAGCTTGCGTCATCGAACGCAAGGTCGACATATTGATCAATTCGGCCTCATCCGATCCGGCCGCATCGTTCAACAGCCGGTTGAGATGCGCGGTTTTCAAAACCTGGCCTTTTGCGAGATTGTAGCCGCTGGCGCGCGCCGTTTCCCGCAGGGCATCGAGTTTCTCAGGGCTCGGTTCTTCGTGCACCCGAAACAATAGCGGGATTTTCTTGGCGATCAGCGTTTCTGCCGCTGCGACATTGGCCAAAACCATAAACTCTTCGATCAGACGATGCGCATCCAGCCTTTCCTTGAAATTAACCGAAACAACCTTGCCGTCTTCATCCAGCTCAATGCGCCGCTCCGGTAAATCCAGGTCAAGGGGCTGGCGCCGTTCCCTGGCGGCGACCAGTGCCCGGTAGGTGGCATAAAGCGGCCGGATAACAGGGTCTAACAAAGGTCCGCACCGCTCATTGGGCGATCCATCCATGGCTTGCTGCACTTCTTCGTAATGCAGCGACGCCGGTGACCGCATTAGGCCGCGGTGAAAGGAATGGGACAGTTTGTTGCCATCAGCGTCCAACTGCATGCGCACAGCGATGCAGGCACGCGGCACCCCCTCGTGCAACGAACAAAGATCACCCGACAGGCGGTCTGGCAGCATCGGTACAACGCGGTCCGGGAAGTAGGTGGAATTGCCGCGTTTCCGCGCTTCCCGGTCAAGGGCTGACCCCGGCGTCACGTACGCCGCGACATCGGCAATGGCGACCCAGATGATATGCCCGCCCTTGTTGTCCGGATCGTCGTCCGCATGTGCATAACACGCATCATCATGATCGCGTGCGTCCGCCGGGTCGATGGTGATCAATGGCAGGTCCCGAAAATCTTCGCGGCCCTTCAGGTCGACGGGCTTGGCCTGGTCTGCCTGCGCAATCGCCTCATCCGGGAATGTGTCAGGGATACCGTGTTGATGGATGGCAATCAGGGAAACCGCTTTTGCCGCAGAGGGATCGCCCAGACGCGATACGATACGCGCCCGCGGCAGGCCCATGCGCACCTTGGGACCGGCGAGTTCTGCTTCTACCAACTCGCCATCTTGTGCGCCATGGGTCGCATCAGCCGGGACATGCCATTCCTTGTCGGATCCTTTGTCAACCGGCAGGATGCGCCCGCCTTCTGCGGTTTTTCGAAAGACACCGAGGATATGTTTCGGATTGGCACCAATTCGCCGGATAAGGCGCGCCTGATAGTTATGATCATCCGCTTTGACGAGCGTCAGGCGCGCGAGGATCCGGTCACCCGCCCCCAATGCGGGGTCAGAAGCGCGCGGCACAACCAGCACAACCGGTTCGACACCTTCGCCATGCCATTCCATCGGTTTTGCGAAAAGATCGCCGTCCGCGTCCTGTTCCGTTACCTGCAAGACACTCACTGGCGGCAGTCTGTCAGGGTCCTGATAGCTGCGCTTACGCTTTTCCAGATGGCCGTCGGCCTCCAATTCTTTCAGCACACGTTTGAGATCAATGCGCGCAGCACCCTTGATGCCAAAGGCCTTCGCGATATCGCGTTTGGCCGTCAGCGTTGGGTTTTCGCTGATCCAATCAAGAATTTCCGATTTCGTGGGGATGCGGTTCATAAACCTCAGGTAGCACGCGCTTTAGGTGCCGTCATGCGCAAATCGTGCGCGGTGTCCACATCACGTAATTTTTCGATATAGGCAACGCGGGCGTCCGGCATTGTGCCCAAAGTATCTGCAAGCGCATGCTCGCTTGACCAGCGCACATTTACGAATAAGTCCGGCGGGATAGGCCGCGTCCTTTTCAAGCCGATCAGCCAGTATCCTCCGTCAGGCGCTGGCCCGAAAACTGCATCAGATTGCCCAAGTGTTTTGAACGCATGCATGATGTGATGCCGATGAATACCAGGAATATCCGCGCCAATGATGCACACCGGCCCTTTGACGGGTAACTGAAAGGCGCGGGCCATCCGGTCACCAAGATTGCCACGTCCTTGGGGAACACGCGGCAGATAACCGGGCCAGACACGGCTTTTCAGGCCCTCCCTGTCGGGGCTTACCGCCAGTAGAATTTGCCATCGCGGGTCCCGCAGCCGTCGCAGCAGCGCGCGTGTCTGATGGCGAAACCACCAGGCGGCAGGCACCATGCCAACGTCACGCCCCAGACGTGTTTTGACGCAGCCCGGACGCGGTTCTTTCAACATAACGACAAGCGTCCGTCTCACGAAAATATTCCCATGCCTCGGCGGGAAATTCCGATTTCATCGCGAGCGCTAGACGGGGAACCACCCACACTGTGCAACTGGTAGCACCAGACCCCGTCCAATGCGCCGGGCGTCAGACTATCTTGTGCTTCGATGGCGATTGCGCGGCGTGGCGCAGTGCTGTTTTGAATGCCAGCCATGCACTCACGTTCTAAACTCATGTAAAGTAATCCGTGAGGATACGTGCGTAGATGGATTTGAGTTGGTGGATATGAGCAACCTCAACGTGCTCGTCGACTTGATGCATGGACTGGCCAACGAGACCGAACTCCACAACGGCACAATGGTCCTTAATGAACCTTGCGTCCGACGTTCCACCGGAGGTCGATAACGTAGGTGTCTCGCCGGTTTCGGACCTCACTGCAACCGCGACAAGTTCCGAGAGAGGTCCCGGTGGGGTCAGGAAACTCTCTCCGGAAATCTTGATCGTTAAATCTGTTGCTACGCCAAAATCAGTCTCTATTCGGGCGATTTCCTCACTGATCCAGCGGCTGAGCGAGGCACCGCTATGTAGATCATTGAACCGAATGTTGATTGCTGCGCTGCATTCTGCGGGGATCACATTGGTCGCGGTATTCCCGGTGTCGACGGTGACAACCGCCAATGTCGAAGGGTCAAAATGATCCGTGCCGACGTCGAGTTCGTGACCGGCAAACCGGTCCATCAATCGCATCATCGCTGGCAGCGGATTGAGCGCCCTGTGGGGATAAGCAGAATGGCCCTGTTTGCCGATGACTTTTACCCAGGCGGTCATGGATCCACGGCGACCGATCTTCATCATTTCGCCCATCTTGTCCGGACAGGTCGGCTCGCCGACGAGGCACGCGACCATGCGTTCGCCCGCCGCCTCCATATGTGCCAACAGGGCGGTCGTGCCATCGAGCGCCTCACCTTCTTCGTCACCGGTAATTGCCAGAATAATCGCCCCGTCGGGAGGCGTCGTCCTGACGTAATCCACAGCTGCCGCCGCAAATGCCGCGACACCTGATTTCATGTCCGTCGTACCGCGCCCAAACATGATACCGTCGTCAATCTCGGCGCCAAAGGGTGCGTGGGTCCACGCGTCAATGTCGCCGACAGGAACAACATCCGTATGCCCGTTGAAACCAAACGTGCGGGGATGCGCTTTTTCGCCCCACCGGGCAAAAAGATTGCGAATGCCGCCCCGATCCGCCCAAGCACAATCGAACCCGGCTGAGCTCAACAGGTCGTGCAAAATATCCAGCGCACCGTCGTCGGCAGGGGTAACGGAGGCACAGCGCACAAGGGCAGCTGTCAACGCAACAGGATCGGTGTCAGACATGGGGCGACCTCCTCACAATTTTCAAATCGCGTATCAGGTTTGTGACTAATTCGCAGCAATGCCAAGAGGATCATCCAAGAAAAACTTAACAAACGCACGATGAGCGTGTTAACGAAGGTTAACAATAACCCGAGGCAGGGCATCCGCAGTCTGGTCACCATAAAAATGGGACCACGCGCACCAAATGATACTTGAACGTTTTTCCGGCAATTCGGAGCGTTCGGTTGCTGCTTTGCTTCGGACGAGGGTACGGGGCAAATAATATGGTCGCAGCATCCAAGCTGCCAGTCCAAACAGTGCGTGAAGGCGTCGATGCGACGGATATGGCTGAAGCCATTTTTGGCAATGGCGTACGGGTCGAAAGCGCCTCTTACAATGGGGATATAGACAGCGCCGGAATCTATTCCGATGGCGATACCATATCCCCAACGGCAACGCCCGGAGATAGCGGTGTAATCTTGTCCACCGGGAACGTGGAACGTTTCACAAACTCCAGCGGATCATCAAATCAAAGCAACAGCGTGTCCAACAATACAACGGGACAGAACAATAATTCGCAATTCAATGCGGCTGCCGGTACCAACACGTTCGACGCGGCTTATCTGGATGTCGATTTCGTGCCTGATCACGACAAAATGACCATCCAGTTCGTCTTTTCATCGGAAGAGTATCCCGAATTCCAGAATTCGATTTATCAGGACTTCGTTGGTGTCTGGGTGAACGGTAGCCAGGTCGACATGGACGTCGGCAATGGCGATGTCGATCCCGGAAATGTAAACACATCTAATAATATCAATATGTTCATCGACAATCAGAACGATGACTACAATACCGAGATGGACGGTTTCACGATCACTTTGACGTTGACCATGAACGTTGTGCCGGATGAGGTAAATTCCATCCGCATCGGTATCGCCGACGTCTCTGACAACCGCTACGATTCCAATTTGTTGATCGCGGCAGATACAGTGCAGACCGAACTGATCGCAATCTCGGACAACGTTCGGGTTTTTGCCGACGGCACCAAAACCATCAACGTTTTGGACAACGACATCAACGAAGGCCCCGGCACGTTGACGATCACGCACATCAACGGTCAGGAAGTAACGGCCGGCGATACGATTACGCTACCCACAGGCCAGCAGGTGACGCTGAATGCTGACGGGACTTTCAGCGTTGCAGGCGACGGGGACGAAGAAGACTTCAACTTCACCTACTCCATTGCCAATGACGACGGAACGGACGTCGGTTTCGTTAACGCCACGTCTGTCCCGTGTTTCGTGACAGGAACCATGATCAAAACGACACGCGGCAACATTATGGTTGAACGTTTGAAGCGCGGCGACATGGTGATTACCAAAGATGATGGCCCGCAGCCGTTGCGCTGGATCGGGACACGCACCGTGGCGGCAATGGGCAAGTTTGCTCCCATACACATCCAGCCGAGCACGTTCGGTGAGCACGGCCATGTGCTTGTGTCACCGCTCCATCGCATTTTGATCCGTGATACCGCCGCTGAGCTGCTTTTCGGGGAGGTTGAAGTCCTTGTCTGCGCGCGGGATCTGGCAAACGGTCGTTCAGTTTGCAGGCGCGAAGGCGGAACGGTCACCTACGTGCATCTTATGTTCGATCGTCATCAGGTGATCTTTTCCGAAGGGCTGGCTACGGAGAGTTTCTTGCCTGGACCCCAAACGACCGATGTCTTTGAAAGCGAAATCGTTGACGAAATTTGCGCTATTTTTCCTGAAATAGACCCTGATACTGGGCAAGGATACAGCACGGCCGCACGTCGGACACTCAAGAAATTCGAAGCAGAATTACTATGTGCAACCGGGTTGGCAGCTTAAGATGGGTTGGCTCGCAATTGCCGACCACAAGGAGCGCCGGTTCTCCCTGCGAGGGGTTGGCCATGACCGTGAGGATCGGCGGCGTCACCCAGAAGAGAATGCCTATCTTCTGACCCGCGGCAGCCTGACGTTCGAAACGCGAACGACCGCAGACGAACGGCCGCAAAAACTGCTGGGATACGACTATGGTTGGCCAGACCAGCGAACACTGATGTTCCAGGCGATTCCGGGCGGCGGGATATCATTGGTTCAGGTTCAGGGCGAGGATATCGCGCATGCCGCCTTGCAACACAGCCTACCCGCCCGCACCGATATTCTTCGGGTCACTTTCTCCTGGGACGCGCAGAATGATTGGGCGCGACTGACAATTGAACGACCAGAAGAACACCAGATGACTTCGGTTTCGATTGCAAATGTCAGGCCCATGGCATTGCAGGACTTGCGTGCGATGTTAATGGGTCATGAAAGAGGCGTGTTAGCAAAAGAGATTGTTTTCGCGGCGCTATCCGACCAAATCGAACCGGTTGGGCCTATGCCGTCGCTGTCACCAAACGCGCCAGTTGCTACGCCCCAAGGTTACCGCGCCCTGGGAGATTTGAAACGCGGTGACACAGTTTACACCCGCAGTGGTGACATCGTACCTGTGCTTCACCGAATTGATCGGACCGTTCCCGCACGTGGCAGCTTTGCACCATTGCGTCTGCGTGCTCCTTACTTTGGCCTGATGCAGGACCTGGTTGTGACGCCCGAACAACGGCTGGTGATTGACGGCTCAGAAGTGGAATACCTGTTCGCTCAGGAGGCGGTGCTCACACCGGCTCGACATCTCGTTAATGGTTTCGCGGCACTGCCAGAACTGCCCGGCCCCACTCAGAGGTACTCCCAGCTCATCCTGCCAGGACATGAGGCGATGATTTTAGCAGGAACTGCGCTTGAAAGTCTCTACATTGGCCGTTTGCGCAGAAAATCCGATCTTTTACCGGCGACGCTTTTGAGCCCCTTTGACCGGAGCACTCTGCCGGAGCATGGCCGCACAGCCTTCAAAGTTCTGAAATGGTTTGAAGCCATTCATCTCACGCGGCAACGCGCGGCTTAGTCCGCGTCTGCTTCGGGATGGGTCCCATAAAATGGCTCCATCTGCGCGATGATGACGGCATTCTCATCCAACGCGCGCTGCATCAAATCGCGTTCGTCTTCACCGATTTCATGTCCTTCGGCAAGGCGTTCGTCCAAGGTGCCGTAGCCGGTGACATCCAGCGGCGCAGTATCCGCCTGTTTTAACACGGCAACCGTTTCGCGAACCGCCTCGGCCTCATCAATACCGCTGGCAAAAACAACCAATCCGGCGCCGGTTGCCTTTTTCGGCAGACCGTCGCCTTCCTTGCGCCCAATCTGAACGACAAGCGTGAATACCTGCTGACGGGAAGGTTTCTTTTCTTTGGCCATGACCTGCTTGTTAGGGCTTGGCGAAGGGCACCACAACGGCTTTTTGTGACAACTGATCAGGGGCCCACCCCGAATAGGGCTTCCACTCGACTGTCATCTCATAAAGATGACGAACGCCCGCGAGAATTGCGGTGCGCACATCCGACTTCATCCGCACGTAGCGTTCGGCCTGTTCTTCCCAACGAAAGGCCATACGACCTTTTGCGTCGCGCGTGATAATCGAATCCAGCAATATCAGGGCGGTACAGCCTGCGTGCCCGGCGTGATCCGGATCAAGGGAAACAAGTTCGACCACCTCTCCCGGAAACCAGCCGCCGTATTCCGAGAGGATACAGCTGCCTTTCAGACAGTTTTCGAGTGCCGTGCGGTGCACGTCACGGGTTTCTTTTGGACCTGCCAGGCAAACCAGATCCCGTATCTCTGGTGACATCGCTCGCGCGATGACCTTCATGATGCGGATCAGATCGTCACCGTCGTAGGTCAGCAGATCACGCCCTTCGGGAATTTGATCTAGATTGACCCTGCGCGTCGAATGCGCCCACCGAAAACCATTCATCAGGGCGGCTCGGATCGGTGAAGGCGCCTTGCGATAGTGTTCCTGAAACGCATCCCAGTTCCAAAACAGATCATCCTCGCCCGCACCGTTTTGCAACCGATCCGCCAGCAGCAACGCCGTGGCCGTCAGGAAAGCATCAAAACCTTTGTCCGGGAGCGCTGCAATCAGGAGCAGGTCAGCGTGAATATCCTTGGCATCACGCGACGATAATTCGCAATTCTGTTCAAAAATGATGCGCCGCAACGTCGGTTTGTGGGACGCGCCCAGCCGATCTGCCAATCCCCCGAAACCAGTGGCCGCGACGGATCGCAGATCAGACACCACTTGTATCGTTTGAAAGGATATCGGGACAGAGGCAAGGCGCATGCGGCCTGTCTAAAGAGACAAACGGGCCGGATTACATCGCGCTACGGACCTTTCGCGGGAAATACTGGGGCAATGGTGCCCCAGATATTAAAAATGTCTTTAGTCCCGCAGCAACTCGTTGATCGACGTCTTTGAGCGCGTCTGCGCGTCCACCTTTTTGACAATCACGGCGCAGTAGAGGTTCACACCATTCTTCGACGGCATGGAGCCGGCAACCACGACTGAACCCGCGGGCACTTCTCCGTAGGTGAATTCACCGGTTTCGCGGTCAACAATTTTGGTGGACTTGCCAATGAAGACACCCATGCCCAGCACCGATCCTTCGCGCACAATGCACCCCTCAACGACTTCGGACCGCGCGCCGATGAAACAATTGTCTTCGATGATCGTGGGCCCTGCCTGCATCGGCTCCAATACACCGCCAATGCCCACACCGCCCGACAGATGCACGTTCTTGCCAATTTGCGCGCAAGACCCGACGGTGGCCCAGGTATCGACCATCGTGCCTTCATCGACATAAGCGCCGAGGTTTACAAAAGAAGGCATCAAGACAACGCCCGGGGCAATATACGCGGATTTCCGGACCACACAGCTTGGCACCGCCCGAAATCCTGCCGCCTGCCATTGGTTTTCACCCCAACCAGCGAACTTGCTGTCAACCTTGTCCCACCAGCCGCCAGCCTGCGGGCCGCCAGTCTGAATTTCCATATCCTTGATGCGAAACCCCAGCAGAACCGCCTTCTTGGCCCATTGATTGACATGCCAATCGCCGCTGTCCTGCTTTTCTGCCACACGCAGCGTGCCACTATCGAGGGCCGCAAGCGTGTCTTCGATCGCTTCGCGGGTTTCCCCTGTTGTCGCGGGGGTTATGCTGTCTCTGGCCTCCCAAGCGGTTTCGATGGCAGTTTCAAGCTGAGCGTTGGACATCGGACTTCCCCCAAGGAAAAATTTTACATTGCAGCGCCTATACAAGCCCCATGGCAGGCGTGCAATCATTCAAGAATACGACAGGGCGCCACCTCAATACGTCAAAGCCATTGCATCTTGCGGCGTGACGTGGCCCCCTGCTCTCAAATGAGTTCCCGGAGTTACCGAATATGAACAAGCCTCGCCACCCCCTACGTGACGCCCATACAGATCGCGACGCAACCAAGGAGGTGCCTGATACGCCGCAAACGCGCGCGCCAGCGTATCGGCTCGCCTTTGCTGACGAGGATTTCATGTGCCGCGAGGAATTGCGGCCCGTTCGCCTGCAACTGGAGTTGCTGAAACCCGAAATGATGCTGGATGCTCATAACATCACCAGCACCATCGTTCTTTTTGGGGGAGCCCGTATTCCCAGCCCTGCCGAAAAGGAAAAAGCACGTACCAAGACCCTTGCGGATTTGTCCTATTTTTACGACGAGGCCCGAGAATTCGCGCGTTTGATGACATTGAAAAGCCTGGAGACCAGCGGGCGGGAAAACGTTGTGGTCACGGGCGGTGGCCCGGGTGTGATGGAGGCAGGCAATCGCGGCGCAATTGACGCGGGCGGTCATTCGATCGGGCTGAATATCGTGCTGCCCCACGAACAGGCCCCCAATGAATTCGTCACGCCTGAGCTTTGTTTCAACTTCCACTATTTCGCAATCCGCAAGATGCACTTCCTGATGCGTGCCAAAGCCATCTGTGTCTTTCCAGGCGGATTTGGGACGATGGACGAGCTCTTTGAAACTCTGACGCTGATCCAGACCGGGCGCATGCAACCGGTGCCTGTTCTGCTGTTTGGTCGTGATTTCTGGGAGCGTATTCTGAACTGGGAAGCGCTTGCCGATGCGGGCACGATATCAGACGAGGATCTGTCGCTATTCCGTTTCGTCGACAACGCGACTGAAGCCATGCATGTGATCGAGAATTGGACGGATTTGCCCGCCCGCGACAAATTGCCCGGACGCGAATAGCGGAACCAATACAGCCCTCAGATCGTTGACCTCCCGAACAGCAAATTACGGGCCGCGTGGCGGACCCGCAGAACTTTTCAGGAGGGCCAAATGGCACAAGCACGCACAAATGGTAAGGCGGAGACATCGGACGTAACGGCACAGATTGATACGATTAAACAAGACATTGCCGTGTTGACGTCGATGATGACCGATCTGGCACAGGACAAGAAAGAAAACCTCAAGGCGGGCACGCTGAGCAAACTGGACGCTGCTCAGGAAAAAGCGGTCCAAACGGGCGAGCATCTACGCGGCGAGGCGGAAATCGCATTTCACAAGGCCGAGGAAACCGTGCGCCAGCAACCCGCGATGGCGGTCGGAATTGCCGCCGGATTGGGTTTTCTCGTCGGCATGATGACATCCCGCCGCGCCTGACATGATCAATCACTTGAAAAAGAAACTGCGCCGGAGCGCTCAGCGTCTGGCGCTTGGCACCCTTGGCGGAATCATGTTGTTGGCAGGGCTGGGCTTTTTCAGCGCATCAGCTCTGATGCTCCTGCTGACAATGACCGATCCGATAACCGCGTGTGCGATCCTGGGCGGCGCTTTTGCGGGGATTGGTCTTCTAATGATCGCTGTCACGCAGAGCTCCGACAACGATGGGCATCATGCGACCGCGGACACATCATCCGCTCAGAAGGATGATATGCCACCTCTCGCCGCTGCCTTCATGCAGGGCATGGCGCAAGGTATGGCCGTTCGTCAAAGGGCACCCTGACCCGCTCACCTGCCAAGAAGGCATTCCGGCAGAGGCGTCTCCATCTCAAGATCGATGAGCCGTCTTAGGTCATCCTCAGGTAAAGCTCCAATCACCAGCGTCCGGCCCACGAAGGTGCCGGGCGTTCCGGGGATACCGAGTGCGCGCCCCAAAGCCAAGGCATCCTCGATCTGTTGCAGCATCCGCTCGCTTGAGGCATCCAGCATCAGCCGTTCGGCGTCCAGACCATGACGGGTCGCAACATCGCGTATACCTGCGACACCGGGCTTGAGGACGCGCTGCATCATGTCCAGATGAATCGTCGGGTGATCGCCCTGCAACCCTGCCGCCAGAGCCACTTGCGCCACCCATCGTGAACGATCTCCCAGCAAGGGCAATTCATGAAATCTCACGGCAATTGGCGCGCCGCCATCCTCCAAATCCGCAAGGCGTTTGTCGAGTACCGCGCAATAGGGGCAATAGTAATCACTAAACACAGCGACGGGCAGTTTGCCCGCTGGTGGGGCGTCTGGGAACACTGATCCACATAGGTTGCCGGTTAATCGCCCGTCCGCCGCGACTTCTTCAGGCGTTCGCAAACCTGCAAAAAGATCAGGGGCGGCAGAGATCGACCCTCTTTCCAAGCGCCGGAACCCGGGCATGCCCGCAAGCTCCACAAACTCAAAATCCGGCTGCTGTCTGCGCAAGATAGGTGGGATGGCAATCGCGACGGCCATTAAACCGCCCACCACCAACAGATCGCGGCGACGCATTACCGACCTGCCAGACCTGCCTCGGCCTCAATCTGACGGCGCGATTTGCGCGCGCGCTCGGTTGCAGATTTGAGTTGCCCGCAAGCCGCCATGATATCTTCGCCCCGCGGTGTTCGGATCGGAGAAGCATAGCCTGCCTTGTAGATGATATCGGCGAAGGCCCGAATGCGATTATTCGACGACCTTTTGTAAGGCGCACCCGGCCATTCATTGAAAGGAATAAGATTGATCTTGGCAGGGATACCATCGATCAACTTAATCAGGCGGCGCGCGTCTTCGTCACTGTCATTCACGCCGTGCAGCATCACATATTCAAAAGTAATGCGCTCGGAATTGGACACTTTGGGATAGCTGCGCAATGCCTCCAGCAGAACATCAATGTTCCAGCGTTTGTTGATCGGCACCAGTTTGTCACGCACCTCATCCGTGGTTGCGTGAAAACTGATCGCCAACTGGCACCCGATCTCTTGCGCGGTACGCGCGATCTCCGGCACGACGCCCGACGTGCTGAGCGTGATCCGGCGGCGGCTGAGTTGAATGCCTTCTGGATCCATGGCGATCTTCATCGCGTCGCGCACGTTCTCAAAATTGTAAAGCGGCTCACCCATGCCCATCAGGACGATATTGCTCAGCAATCGCGTTTCGTCTTTTGGCGCGCCGATTTCCGGCCATTCGTCCAGGTCGTCCCGCGCCATCATGACCTGACCGATGATCTCAGCAGCCGTGAGATTGCGCACCAGTTTCTGCGTGCCGGTGTGGCAGAACGAACAGGTCAACGTACATCCCACCTGACTGGACACACAAAGTGTGCCGCGGCCCTCTTCGGGAATGTAGACGACCTCTACCTCATGCCCGCCGGCGATGCGCACAAGGTACTTGCGAGTACCGTCGTCGCTCACCTGTTTCGAAACGACCTCCGGCACTTCAATCACGAAGCGTTCGCTGAGGTCTGTGCGAAGGCCCTTGGCCAGATTGGTCATGACATCAAAATCACGCACGCCCCATTGGTAAATCCATTGCCAGATCTGACCGACACGCATCTTTGCCTGCTTTTCAGGAACGCCCGCGTCAATCAGCGCCGCACGCATGGCATCACGCGTCAGCCCAACAAGGTTGAGCGGCCCCTCCGGCAATTTGCGCGGGATGGTGTGAACGTCTTGCGTAATCGGCGCAGAGGCAGACATGGCTGATCCTATCGTGGCGAAGAGGTGCCTCTATACAGAGCTTTGCGCCAGGATCAAAAGGAAAAGCCTGCCTCGACCTGTGACTATCCGGCGCAGCGTTTCTGGGCTTCTTCCAATGCAGCCGTAAATCCGCGCAGAGAAAATGTATCCTTCGTAGTCGTACCCCGGCTGGACAGACCCGTTACAGTGGCATCAGCACCTCGTTTCATCGCATCAACAATCTTGCTGTCCTCTGCGGTATTCTCTGGCCAGGCCCATTCTCCATCGGTGAACAATGCATAGTTGCTTCCACTGATGTCCAGATTCACCTTCGATCCGCTGGCAAACGGGTAGCCCCCCGTGAATGTCACTTGCGCGTTCGCACCAGAGCCCGGACGGTAAAACACCATCAGCAATATTTGACCACGGGTCGCCGCAACCACCCGCCCATCGCGCGTATTGACGGTCTTTGTCGGGACCGAAACACTCCAACATTCTTTGGGATTTGTGTCTTCGTAGACACTCCAATCGGTCTTTTCAGCCACCAGATTGGTACTCTGATCCTGCGCCTGTGCTGCCATGCCGATCAGCGCCAATGCTGAGACAAAACCAACAAAACCCTTATTAATTCGCATGTTTACAGCCTCCAGCCGTCCTTAACCTCAATGTCCCTGTGATCTGCCCGGCACGCCTTTTTCGACGCGCTCTCTTGCATGACCGGTCATTCTTCTCGACAAGTGGCACAGTAACGCAAAACCCGCGAGCCCCGAAAGGGCGATTAGCAGGTTTTTGCCAAATTCTTGAGGTTAAAAATGACACAAGCCGCCCCAATGGTCGAAATCTGGCGTGGGGACTTCCTCGAAAGCGCCCATTCCGGCCATGCTGTGGTCTGCAATGCGGCAGGAGAGATCGTGCATTCCTGGGGCAATCCGGAGGCAATTGTGTTCCCGCGCAGCTCCTCCAAGATGATCCAGGCGTTGCCGCTCATCACTTCAGGGGCCGCAGATCAAGCCGGGCTGACAACCAAACATCTGGCGCTTGCATGTGCGTCGCACAATGGTGCTGCAATCCACACGGATCGGGTCGGCACCTGGCTGGACACGCTTGGACTGGACGATGATGCATTGCGTTGCGGCCCCCAGCTTCCCGATGATTCCGATGCGCGCAACCAGCTCATCCGCGCGTATCAGGCCCCCTGCCAGATTCACAACAACTGCTCCGGCAAACACACAGGATTCCTGACCCTTGCCAAGCACATTGGCGCAACCGGGGATTACAATGACCCCGATCATGCGGTGCAAAAAGCCTGTCTGGAAGCATTTGAGGAAACCACCGGGGAAACCTCGCCGGGTTTTGGTATTGACGGATGTTCTGCGCCAAATCACGCTGCAACTTTGCGTGGTATTGCCCGCGCCATGGCGCATTTCGCTGCGGCGCCCGCCGGAAGTGCCGCTGCCCGATTGCACGAAGCCATGCGGCTGCATCCTGATCTTGTGGCCGGCGAAGGACGCGCTTGTACTGAATTGATGCGGGCCATGAACGGTCAGGTCGCCATCAAAACAGGGGCGGAGGCATTTTTTACCGCCATTTTGCCTGAACAGAAACTCGGCGTCGCCCTCAAGATCGTTGACGGTGCCACGCGCGCCTCTGAATGTGCAATCGCTGCCATACTGGTGAAATTGGGCGTGTTAGAGCCTGATCATCCAGCCACGCTCAAGCGCTTGGACGCGCCGATTACAAACCGTCGGGATATCCAAACCGGCTGGATCAGGGCCACCGCCGGCCTCATCTGATCACATCTGGTGAATTTCCGCGACCTCGATTGAACCTGTGCCATCCACGACCATTGGGCACCCTTTCGCCAAATCTGCCGCCGCATCAATGTCATCCGCCGTGACAACCGTATAACCGGAGATGGGATTTGCCCCGCCGCCATCCGTTACGCTATCGTTGGTTACCGTCTTGGACATGCCGACAGGATTTCCAGGATCAACAACCGCAGCACCCATGGTTTCAAACCACGCTTGCCAGGCGGCCATGGTCTTGGCGATTTCCTCTTCCCCTTCCGGCGTATGACCTCCGTGGTAGGCAAAAATGAAGTTTGGCATCTGCTGTCCTCCCATCCAGATAGGGTAACCATAGCACATTACTGGCCGGGCCGCGCCTGATCAGTCATTCACGAATTCGGCAGCGGTGTACCCCTGAAGAAAAAGCAGCGCTGTCAGATCGCCGTGGTTGATCCGCACATCGCATTGGGCGGCAACGGCGGGTTTGGCATGGAGCGCGACGCCGGTTCCCGCACGGCCCAGCATGCCCAGGTCATTTGCACCATCGCCCACCGCGATAACATCCCGTTCGGCCAGCCCCAATCGCCGCGTGATTTCTGACAAAGCGTCGATTTTTGCCTGTTTGCCCAGAATGGGTTCCCCGACTTCTCCGGTCAGAATGTCATTTCTGGCGATCAGTGAATTTGCCCGGTTCTCATCAAAACCCAGTTTTTGTGCAACGACGCTGGTAAAATCCGTGAAGCCACCCGACACCAGCGCCGCGTGAGCGCCATCCGCTTTCATGGTGCACAGGAGCACCCGCCCACCGGGCATGTAGGTGATCCGCTCCTCAAGCACCTTGGTAATTGTGGACACAGGCAACCCTTTCAACAGGCCCACGCGGGCACGCAAGGCGTCTTCAAAGTCCAGCTCGCCGTTCATGGCACGCGCCGTGATCTCCTTGACCTTAATGCCCACGCCTGCCTCATCGGCCAGTTCATCAATGCACTCCTGCTCGATCATGGTGCTGTCCATGTCCGCCAAAAGCATCTTCTTGCGGCGTCCTTCCATAGGCTGCACCACAAGATCAACGCCCTGTTGCTGAAGCTCAGCCCATATATCCCAGCGATTTCCCGGAATTTGCGCGATTGCGAATTCAGCTGCCTCGTCCGGGGCCAACCAGATGGCGTCCCCGCCGCCCCAGGCATTGCGCAGCGCGTCGACCAACGAGGGCTCAAGATTCCGGACCGCTGGCGCGACCAGCAAGGTGACAATGTACATGGGCAGTGTTTCCGATCGGCGATGCAGGTGTCGCAAAAAAGCGAATTTGCGGCGTTCTAGCGCCGTTTTTCCCGTTGCACCAGACCACAGACCGCCATAGACCCGTCCGTGGGACACCCTTCCCCAACGAAGGGCGCATATCTGGAAGGATAGCATCAATGGCTAACCAAAAACCGTCCGCGCGGCCGGCTAATCCGCATTTTTCTTCTGGCCCCTGTGCCAAACCCCCCACCCATAATCTGGCAAAACTGGCCTCCGCGCCTCTGGGACGCTCGCATCGCGCAGCCCCTGGCAAGGCAAAACTGCTGGAAGCGATCGAGACGACGCGCGACATCCTCGGCGTGCCCGACGATTACCGCATCGGGATCGTACCAGCCTCCGACACCGGCGCATTCGAAATGGCAATGTGGTCGCTGCTCGGGGAACGCCCGGCAGAGATGGTCGCCTGGGAAAGCTTTGGAGCGGGTTGGGTCACGGATGTGGCCAAGCAGCTGAAAATCGACCACACCGTGCACACCGCCAACTACGGCGAGATCGTCGATATGGCCGCGCTGAACTACGACAATGACGTCTGTTTCACTTGGAACGGCACAACCTCCGGCGTGCGCCTGCCGTCGGGCGATGTCATCCCATCGGATCGCAAGGGGCTAACTCTTTGCGATGCGACCTCTGCCGCATTTGCTGTCGATTTGCCTTGGGGCAAGCTCGATGTCACGACCTTCTCCTGGCAGAAGGTGCTGGGCGGCGAGGCGGCGCACGGCATGCTGATCCTGTCACCCCGCGCAGTGGAGCGGCTGGAAAATTACACGCCACCCTGGCCGATGCCAAAGATTTTTCGCCTGACAAAAGGCGACAAGCTGATCGAGGGCATCTTCAAAGGCGAGACGATCAACACGCCCTCAATGCTCTGTGTCGAAGACTACCTGCAATCGCTGGAATGGGCCAAATCCGTGGGCGGCTTGCCCGGCTTGATCGCACGGGCAGATGCCAATACAGCCGCCATAACGGCCTTTGTAGAGCAACATAACTGGATCAACTTCCTCGCAACCGATCCGGCGACACGGTCGAATACATCGGTCTGCCTGAAATTCGCCAGTGACGATGTGACCGATGGTGCCGCTTTTGCCAAAGCAGTGGCCAAGCGGCTGGCGGACGAAGGCGTTGCACTCGACATCGGCGCTTACCGCGATGCCCCGGCGGGCCTGCGCATCTGGTGCGGCGGCACGGTGGAGACCTCGGATATAGAGGCGATGCTGCCCTGGGTCGCATGGGCCTTCGAGGCCGAAATCGAAGCACAATTGGCGTCGGCATAACCTGCCGGCCTACCCCATCCTGACATACTAAAGTTTCAAGAAATGGAGCCCCAAATGGCCCCCAAAGTACTCATCTCCGACAAACTCTCGGAAGCCGCCGTGCAGATTTTCCGTGACCGCGGCATCGACGTGGATTTTCAGCCCGATGTTGGCAAGGACAAGGAAAAGCTCGCCGCCATCATTGGCAGCTATGACGGTCTCGCGATCCGATCCGCCACCAAGGTGACGGAGAAGATCATCGCAGCGGCGAGCAACCTCAAAGTCATCGGGCGCGCTGGAATCGGCACCGACAACATCGACAAGGAAGCAGCCTCTAAAAAGGGCATTATTGTCATGAACACGCCCTTCGGCAATATGATCACGACCGCCGAACACGCGATTGCAATGATGTTTGCAGTGGCCCGTCAGATACCCGAAGCCTCCGCCTCGACCCATGATGGTAAATGGGAAAAATCCAAATTCATGGGGGTTGAACTGACCGGCAAGACTTTGGGTGTCATCGGTGCTGGTAATATCGGAGGTATTGTCTGCGACCGGGCGCGAGCGCTCAAAATGAAGGTGCTGGCCTACGATCCCTTCCTCGGTGAGGAAAAAGCCAAGAAAATGGGCGTGGAGAAAGTTGATCTGGACGATCTTTTGGGCCGTGCGGACTTCATCACCTTACACGTGCCCTTCACCGACCAGACCGCTAATATCCTCAGCGCTGAGGCGATCGCCAAAACCAAGAAGGGAGTGCGGATCATCAACTGTGCACGCGGCGGGCTGGTTGACGAAGAGGCTTTGGCCGAGGCGCTGAAATCCGGCCATGTCGCGGGCGCAGCTTTCGATGTTTTCGCCAAGGAACCGGCCAATGAAAACGCGCTGTTCCATCTGCCCAATGTAGTTTGCACCCCGCATCTGGGCGCTGCCACGACCGAAGCGCAGGAAAATGTCGCGCTTCAGGTCGCCGAACAGATGTCTAACTATCTCTTGACCGGCGCTGTAGAAAATGCGCTCAACATGCCGTCTGTCACGGCTGAGGAAGCCCGCGTGATGGGGCCTTGGGTGAAATTGGCAGGCTATCTGGGGAGTTTCACAGGCCAGATGACCGACGAACCCATCAGGGCAATCAATATTCTGTATGACGGCGTTGTGGCGGACATGAACCTCGATGCACTCAATTGCGGCGTTATTGCGGGGATCATGAAAAAGGCCAACCCGGATGTGAATATGGTATCCGCACCCTTTATCGCCAAGGAACGCGGCATCCAGATATCAACAACCAATCAGGATAAGTCGGGCACATTCGACGGCTATATGAAGGTGACCGTCGTGACGGCCAAACGGGAACGCTCGATCGCGGGCACCGTCTTTTCCGATGGCAAACCGCGTTTCATCCAGATCAAGGGCATCAATATTGATGCGGAGGTCGGCGCGCATATGCTCTACACCACCAACAAGGACATGCCCGGGATCATCGGGACGCTGGGGCAAACACTGGGAGATGGTGGTGTGAACATCGCCAATTTTACATTGGGGCGCGCCGAGGCCGGCGGAGAGGCGATCGCCCTTCTTTACGTGGATGAAGCCGTGCCGGCGGAATCGCGTGCAAAGCTTGCCGAAACCGGGCTTTTCACGCAAATCAAACCACTTGCCTTTGATGTAGCCTAAAGCACTGTGCCGCAGGAATTGCGCCTGCGGCACGTCACCATCCACCTTTTGGAAAGCCAATTGAAATGACTGGACCAATTTACGCGATCGGGGACGTGCATGGCCAACTCGAAGAGTTGCACCGTGTGTTGGCTTTGATCGAGGCGGACGGCGGCGCGGACGCTCAAGTGGTCTTTGTGGGTGACTATGTGGATCGTGGGCCCGATAGCCGGGGTGTCGTGCAATTCCTGATGGATGCGCAGGTCGCAGGCCGGAACTGGATCATGCTCAAGGGCAATCACGACCGGTATCTGACGCGCTTTCTGGATCAGTCGATTGTTCACGATCCCGCCACCCGAGCCGATTTGTCGTGGTTCAACCCGCGCTTGGGCGGAGACAAGACGATGGCCTCGTACGGCGTACTTGCGGAGGAGGAAACACCTCTTGGCGAGATACATGCCGCGGCCATACAGGCGGTTCCGCAATCTCACCGGGACTTTCTGAATGAGCGCCCATTGATGCACATCACCGATGACCTGGTCTTTGTGCACGCGGGTATTCGACCCAAGGTGCCTTTGGAGGACCAGATTGAAGATGACCTGATCTGGATCAGGCAACCCTTTCTGGATTATCGCAAGGCCCATGATCGCCTTGTCGTGCATGGGCATACGGCGCTGGATCATCCCGAACACGCCGGAAACCGGGTCAATCTGGATGGCGGTGCCGGTTATTTTCGCCCGCTGCACGCCGCTGTCTTTGAAGGCACAGAATGTTGGTTGCTGTCAGCAAACGGGCGCATTCCGTTGCGGCCATAGAGCGGCGATAATCATCGCCCATCCCAACGCGCCCTGACTATAGTGGCTCAGATTGGCGTCCGATGTAAAAGTCAAAAGGTGCAGAAGATGCGTGGGACTAGGTGCGGTTTTGACGATCCATTGCACCGGAAGCCCGTCAAACAGAATCAGGTAGTAAAAATAGTAGATTTGCGGGGAAAGCCAGACAAAGAGCCAGAACGCAACAAGCGCCAACGCGCAGCGCCAAACCCAAGCGCGATGCCGTGCCAGCCGTCCTGCGCACCAGATCATCGCAACGGACAGAAACGCCGATACCGCAGCCAGCCCGATCTGCCCGGCCGTAGAGAGGGTGAAAAAGCTGTCCTGCCCGTACAGCGCCTCTACCCCGTCCAATCCAGAACAACCTTCCCGGATTGCCCCGATTTCATGGCCGCAAATCCGGCCTCGAAATCATCGACCCCAAACCGATGTGTGATCACGCGGCTGACGTCCAACCCGTTCTGCAACATGGCGATCATCTTGTACCAGGTCTCGAAGATCTCACGCCCGTAGACACCCTTGATCGTGATCGCCTTAAAGACGATGCGGCTCCAGTCCACGGGACTTTTGCCCGGCGGAATACCCAGCATCGCGATCCGCCCGCCCATGGTCATGGCATCCACCATTTGATCCAGCGCCCGCTGGTTTCCGGACATTTCCAGGCCCACGTCAAAGCCCTGTTTCATCTTGAGGTGCGAAATTGTCTCGGCCAGATCGGCTTCTGCGACATTGACCGGCACAACGTCAGTGACACGCGCGGCAAGGTCCAGACGGTCGGGGTTTATGTCCGTGATGACAACGTGTCGCGCACCCACGTGACGCGCCACCGCCGCCGCCATGATCCCGATGGGACCCGCGCCCGTGATCAAAACATCCTCGCCCACCAGATCGAAGCTGAGTGCTGTGTGCACCGCATTGCCCAGGGGATCAAGAATAGCCCCGATATCGTCGGAAATCTCATCCGGCAGCGGCACCACATTGAAGGCGGGCAGCTTGAGGTATTGCGCAAAGGCGCCCTGTTCATTGACACCGATACCGCGGGTGGCGGGATCGAGATGGAACTTGCCTGCGCGGCTCTGACGCGAGGTTTTCCCGATCAGATGCCCCTCGCCGGAGCATCGCTGACCAATCTCCAGATCACTCACGTTCCGGCCGACATCAACGATCTCGCCCGCAAACTCATGACCTGTGATCATGGGGACAGGCACGGTCGCTGACGCCCAGTCGTCCCAGTTCCAGATGTGAATGTCGGTGCCACAGATACCCGTCTTGTTGATCTTGATCAGCACGTCATCCGGACCGATTTCCGGGACGGGTGCATGGGTCATCCAAAGCCCCTCGCGCGGGTGCAGTTTGGACAGCGCTTTCATTTCGTTGGTCATCAGATTACTCCACAGGCTTTGCCCGCAACCTCAAAGGCACGCAAGGCGCGGTCCAGATCGTCACGGCTAAGTGCTGCATTCATTTGCGTGCGGATACGTGCCTGCCCCCGCGGCACAACGGGAAAGAAAAACCCTGACACAAACACCCCTTCTTCGAATAATCTGGCCGCCATGTCCTGCGCCAGTTGCGCCTCACCCAACATGACCGGAATGATCGGATGCTCACCGGGCAAGAGCGAAAACCCCAGCTTTTCCAGCCCCTCACGCCAATAGCGCGCATTCTCAAAGAGCCGCGTCCGTAAATCATCGCCCTGTTCCACAAGGTCCAGTGCTTTCAGCCCCGCAGCCACAATGGATGGCGGCAAGGAGTTGGAAAAAAGATAAGGCCGCGCGCGCTGGCGCAACAGATCAATGATGGGTTGCGGCCCGGCAATATAACCACCAATCGCCCCGCCCAGCGCTTTGCCGAGCGTGCCTGTCAGGATATCGACATCGACACCCGCGTGGGCTGGTGTCCCTTCACCTTTGGGGCCCATGAACCCGGTCGCATGGCAATCATCGACCATCACCATGGCATCATATTTCGCAGCGAGCTCGTTGATTTCTGGCAGCTTTGCCAGATAGCCGTCCATGCTAAAAACACCATCTGTCGCGATGAGAATGAACCGAGCACCATCTTCACGCGCCTGCCGCAGCTGACCTTCCAGATCATCCATATCGGAATTGGCATAACGGTATCTTTTGGCTTTACAGAGCCTGATACCATCAATGATTGATGCATGGTTGAGCGCATCCGAGACAACAGCATCCTCAGGGCCAAGGAGAGGCTCGAAGAGCCCGCCATTTGCATCGAAACACGCGGCAAAAAGAATGGACTCGTCCTTGCCGAGGAACCGGGCCAGTTTCTGTTCCAGTTCCCGGTGAATATCCTGCGTGCCACAAATGAACCGCACGGAGGCCATGCCAAATCCGCGTGGGTCCATCGCGCTCCTGGCGGCCTCGATCAGGTCAAGATGATCCGCCAATCCGAGGTAATTGTTGGCGCATAGATTAATGACCTCGCGCGGGCCGACGGAGATTTGCGCGCCTTGCGGAGAGGTAATCATGCGCTCGCGTTTCAACATCCCGTCGGCCTCGATCTGAGCGAGCGTTGCGGTGATGTGGTCGAGGTATTCCTGCGTCATGATAGCGACTCCCTTTCTCCGTTCCGTCTAACATAGTGGACAGAAATCCGAAATAGGGGATGTTCACAATAGCGGAAAAATTCCGTGATCCCGGAAATCAGGCGTCCTGAACCACCAAAAACGCGCGAACATCGCCCCCGTTGGCGGCAATTCGGTGAGGCACATCTGCTGCATATCGCGCGGTGTCGCCGGCCTGCAAAACGCTGTTCGCCTCCCCGCTCGTTACCGTCACCGACCCTTCTATCACCGTCAGATGTTCCCTTGCCCCACGGGTGTGCGGTTGGCTGTCGAGCGACCCCCCATTCGCAATGGTGATCTCGTAGACCTCATGTTTGCCGGCCTCTTCGGGGGGCGAGAGAATGCGAATACGACAACCAGACCCGAGATTATCAATGGTGGGCACGTCGGCTGCGCGCAGTGTTTCGATTTGCGGCGCAGAAGGCGCGCCATCCAGCAGACCGGCAAAATCGACCTGCAAAGCGCGCGTCAGATTCCAAAGCGTTGCAATCGTCGGGCTGCTTTCGCCGCGTTCAATCTGGCTGACCATAGATCGTGACACACCGGAAAGCCTGGCAACAGCGTCCAGAGACAACCCCTGCTCACGCCGCGCGTCTTTCAGGCGGGCGGGCAGCTGGTTCAGGATGGCATTATCGGATTCCGTCATGTCGGAGGTGTCGCCGATATCAAGGATTCTGTCAATTGAGCGATGCCCCCTGACGAAACGTCGCTGCTGACAATCACGCCAAGCCGTCCCATAGTCGCAAACAACGGAAAGGACATTCTCATGACCCAAGACATCGTAATTCTGGACGGCGCACGCACAGCAATCGGCACCTTTGGTGGCGCGCTGGCAGGAACCACGCCCATTGATTTGGGGGCCGTTGCGGGCAAGGCGGCGCTGGACAGAGCGGGCGTGGAGGGCGCGCAGATCGGGCATGTCGCCTTTGGTCACGTGATCAATACCGGACCGCGGGACATGTACCTTAGCCGAGTTGCGGCCATGCAGGCGAGTGTTCCGGACACGGTTCCTGCGATGAATGTCAATCGGCTCTGTGGCTCGGGCGTTCAGGCGATTGTGTCGGTGGTGCAGTCGCTGATGCTAGGGGACGCAGACTTCGGGCTCGCGGGGGGTGCCGAAAACATGTCCCGGTCGCCTTTCATCGTGCCGGACCAGCGTTGGGGGGCCAAGATGGGGGACATCCGCACGCTGGACATGATGCTGGGCGCCTTGAACTGCCCGTTTGGCACGGGGCACATGGGTGTGACGGCGGAAAACGTTGCCAAGGAAAATGACATCACCCGGCAAGAACAGGATGCATTTGCGCTGGAAAGCCAGAAACGTGCTGCAGCGGCCATCGACGCGGGGCACTTCGCAAGCCAGATCACACCGGTCGACGTGCGCGTCAGACGGGACACTGTGGCCTTTGAGCGCGACGAGCATCCCAAAGCGACCACAGCCGAGGCTTTGGCAGGGCTGCGCGCGGTATTTCAGAAAGACGGCAGCGTGACGGCCGGAAATGCCAGCGGGATCAATGATGGTGCTGCGGCGCTTGTCCTCGCGACGGCGGAGGCAGCAGAAAAGGCGGGCCTGAAACCAAAGGCGCGCGTATTGGGATATGCGCATGCCGGGGTGCGCCCGGAGGTTATGGGCATTGGTCCGGTGCCTGCAGTCCAGAACCTATTGGCCCGAACGGGGCTCAGCGCCGAAGATTTTGACGTGATCGAAAGCAATGAAGCCTTTGCCGCGCAAGCCCTCGCCGTCAGCAAATCGCTGGGATTTGACCCGGCCAAAGTGAACCCCAACGGCGGGGCCATCGCGCTGGGGCACCCGGTTGGCGCAACAGGTGCGATCATCACCGTCAAAGCGCTCTATGAGCTTGAGCGCATTCAGGGGTCAAAAGCGCTGATCACCATGTGCATCGGCGGCGGTCAGGGTATTGCTCTCGCGATTGAACGCATCTGATCAGAAAATCTGATCCATCAGGATTATGCTCGTGGTCACGCCCGCGCCGATGGACACGCCCAGAACAACGGCGAGAAAAATACGCTCGCCAAGACCCCGCCCGCGCGGGGCTTCATCCAGATTGCTTTGGCGGACAAGGGCAGCCTCGACCATCCCCGGCATCCGTGGTCCGAAACGGGCCACAACGCGCGCGGTTTTTGCCAGATCGGACAGCACCGCCTTGGGACCGATGGATTTGGAAATATAGTCACTGACGATGGGTTTGGCCACTTGCCAGATGTTGATCTGAGGGTTGAGCGACCGTGCGACGCCCTCGACAACCACCATCGTGCGCTGCAACAGAATAAGCTCAGTGCGGGTTTCCATGCCGAAGCGTTCTGTCACCTCGAAAAGGTAATTCAGCAAGCGCCCCATGGAAATATGCGTGGCATCCATGCCAAAGATCGGCTCACCCACAGCGCGCAAGGCCCGCGCAAATTCATCCACATCCTTGTCGGCGGGCACATAACCGGCCTCAAAATGCACTTCGGCCACGCGTTTGTAATCCTTGCGGATAAATCCAAACAGGATCTCCGCGTAGACGCGGCGCGTATATTCATCAATGTGCCCCATGATCCCGAAATCATAGGCGATCACGTTGCCATTCGGCGCGACCTTGAGGTTGCCCTGATGCATGTCCGCGTGGAAATACCCATCCCGCAGCGCATGATTGAGAAAAAGCTGCAAGACCCGTTCGCTGAGCAGCACGCGGTCGTGCCCGGCGGTATCAATTGCGTCATTGTCGCCCATCGGTGCGCCGTCCGCCCATTCCAGCGTCATCACGCGACGGGCGGAATATTCCCATTTGACCAGCGGCAGTTGGAAGCCTTCATCGTCCTTCGTGTTGGCGGCAAATTCCGAGGCCGCTGATGATTCCAGACGCAGATCAAGTTCGCCGCGTACCACACCGTCGAAATGCTCGATCACTTCCATCGGGCGCAACCGACGGGATCCGGGAGAGAAAATCTCAACCATGCTGGCGGCAAGGTAAAAAGCGTCGATGTCCTTGCGGAAGGCTTTTTCGATGTTCGGACGCAGGACCTTGACGGCGACCTCTTCACCCGTTGTCGCCAATGTTGCCTTGTGAACCTGCGCAATCGACGCGGCAGCAACGGGCTCACTGAAAGCAGAGAACATCTGATCCACCGGCAGGCCCAATTCCCGTTGTACCTCTGCCTTGGCTTCTTCGACCGAAAAGGGTGGCAGTTTGTCCTGCAGCACACGCAACTGAATAGCCAGTTCATCTCCAACAACATCCGGACGCGTCGAGAGGATTTGGCCAAACTTGATATACGCAGGCCCCAGTGCCGTCAGCGCGCGTGTGGCCGGCGGCATATTCGGATCGCCCTTATAGCCCAGCCATTTGAACGGCAGGCCCAGCGCACGGGCGACAAAACGCAAGGCAGGCGGCGCTTCAAAAGCGTCCAGTACAACCTGCATGGCGCCAGTGCGTTCCAGCGTCGCGCCAGTACGGATCAGCCGCCAGATGTTGTGAGGGCCGCGCACGTCAGAGTTTCCAGCCTGAATGAAGGCAGGCCACACCCATGGTCATATTGCGATACTTGGCGTTCTCGAACCCGGCATCACGCACCATCTGCAGAAATGTTTCCTGATCAGGGAAGTTGCGGATCGATTCCACCAGATATTGGTAGCTGTCACGGTCGTTTGCGATCATTTGACCCATGCGCGGGATCACGTTGAAACTATAAAGGTCATAGGCCTTCTGCATCATCGGATTGGGCAACTGACTGAACTCCAGCACCATCAGACGCCCGCCCGGACGCAGGACGCGAAACGCCTCTTTCAGGGCATCCTGCGGGCGCGTTACATTCCGAATGCCAAAACTGATGGTGTAGACGTCAAATGTATTGTCGTCGAAGGGCAAGGCCATCGCATCGCCGACCACCCAATCGAGACTGTCCTGCATCTGCTCGGCTTCGGCGCGCTGACGACCAGCGACAAGCATCGGTTCTGTCAGGTCCAGCACCGTTGCATGACCTGATCCCGCGCGTTTAAGGAAGCGGAAGGAAATATCGCCAGTACCCCCCGCCACATCCAGCAGCTTTTGCCCGACACGCGGCGCCAGCCAATCCATCATTGCGTCTTTCCACAGCCGGTGAATGCCGCCCGACATCACGTCATTCATGATGTCGTATTTGCTGGCCACGGAACTGAAGACGCCCTGAACGCGTTCGGCTTTTTCGCCTTCGGGAACGGTTTCAAACCCGAAATGGGTGGTTTTGTCGCTGTGATCAGTCATCGGCTCTTGTGGTCCTTGCGGTTCGGACTTTGTTATAGGGTTCTGGGTGCCATGCACAATGCGGCCCTTTGGCCACAGGGGTGAATATGCCGGAGCTACCAGAAGTCGAGACCGTAAAACGCGGCCTCACACCCGCCATGGAAGGGATCATCATTGCGAAAGCGGAGGTGAACCGGCCTGATCTGCGTTGGCCTTTTCCCCCGGACATGGCCGTCCGGTTGACCGGTCAGCGTGTTGAGCGGCTGCGCAGGCGGTCGAAATACATTCTCGCGGATCTCGGTTCCGGAGAAACGCTGCTGATCCATCTGGGGATGTCCGGGCGGATGCTGGTTTCGGGTGATCCCCTGGGGCAATTCGCCCACAATCATCCCGCGCCGCAAAAACACGACCATGTGGTGCTGCACATGGGGAATGGTGCGCGCATCACCTTCAATGATCCGCGCCGGTTCGGCGCAATGGACCTTCTGGAGACCGCAACAGCAGATGCGCACAAGCTTTTGGCCGTCCTTGGGCCCGAGCCCTTGGGCAATGATTTTCACGAGGCGCATCTGATCTCCGCCTTCAAAAACAAGCTGAGTCCCGTCAAATCGGCACTTCTCGACCAGCATATCATTGCCGGGTTGGGCAACATCTACGTTTGTGAAGCGCTTTTCCGGGCCAAAATCAAACCGACACAAAAAGCCGGAAAACTATCTAAACCTAAGGTTGCAAGTCTCGTTCCCATCATCCGAGACGTTCTGTCAGAGGCCATCGAGGCGGGGGGATCTTCCTTGCGGGATTTCCGCCAAGCTGATGGAGAACTTGGATATTTCCAGCATAACTTTGATGTATATGGCCGCGAAGGAGAACCCTGTCGCACCCCCAATTGCCCTGGCGTCATCAAGCGAATCGTTCAGTCCGGACGCTCATCTTTCTATTGCGCGCAATGTCAAAGATAGCTTGAACCCAGCAAACTGCGTGTTACAGACTCGAATTTCCTGACAACAACCGAGAGCTTCCTTAATGGCCTATGAAACGATCATCGTTGAAGTAGAGAACCATGTGGCCCAGATCACGCTGAACCGGCCAGATGCCCTGAATGCCCTGAATGACGAATTGATGAAGGAACTCGCGAATGCGCTGAGTGCGGCACAGGACAACGAAAAAATACGCTGCATCATCATCACAGGGTCGGAAAAAGCTTTCGCCGCAGGCGCGGATATCGCGATGATGAAGGACAAGAGCTTTGTCGAAGCCTTCTCGGGTGATTTGTTCACGCCGGAAACCGACCAGATCATGCGGGTGCGTAAACCGATCATCGCGGCTGTGTCCGGCTATGCCTTGGGTGGCGGGTGCGAACTGGCGATGATGTGCGATTTCATTATCTGCTCAGAAACCGCGAAATTCGGCCAGCCCGAGATCAATCTGGGCGTTGTTGCCGGGATCGGTGGCACGCAACGTCTCACGCGCATCATAGGCAAGTCCAAGGCCATGGACATGAACCTCACGGGCCGGTTCATGGACGCCGAAGAAGCTGAACGATCCGGTCTGGCATCTCGCGTGGTACCCTGCAAGAAACTGCTCGAAGAAGCCCACGGTGCCGCGCAAAAAATTGCAGAGAAATCCATGGTGTCGGTGATGGTGGTGAAAGAAGCCGTCAACCGTGCCTATGAGGTGCCCCTGCGTGAAGGGCTTTTGTTTGAACGCCGCATGTTCCATTCGCTCTTTGCCACCGAGGACCAATCCGAGGGCATGTCGGCCTTTCTGGAAAAACGCGAAGCACAGTTCCGCGACAAGTAGAGCGGCAAGCTGTGGTCGGATTCCGACTGCGCTGCACCCAGATGCCCGCATTCAACATTGATTTATGAAATTATCCCACATATTCATTCACCCTTAGGTTGATTGGATGGGGAAGCTGGTGGGCGGACAGATCGACAAAGAAAGCCTGACCTGGCGGGTGACACCTGACCTTCTGGGCATTCTGGATAAGACGGGTGTGTTTACGCATACCAACCCGGCGTGGTTCAAGACTCTGGGGCGGCTGCCGGAAGATATCGAAAGCAGGTTGTTTTTCGACTTCATTCACCCGGATGACATCCCCAAAGCCGAACAGGCATTTGTCGACATCCAAAACGGCATGCCCATCCTTCAATTCGAGAACAGATACCGACACAAGGATGGCAGCTATCGCTGGCTCTCCTGGAACGCAGTGCCTGAAGACGATTTGTTTTTCTGTAATGCCCGAGACATCACAACCAGCAAGGAGAACGAGGCGAGGCTCAAAACCAAGGACGACGAAGCACGTTTGCGCGAGCAGTTCATCGCCGTTCTGGGCCATGATCTGCGCACGCCCCTTGCCGCCGTCAGCGGCGCGATCTGGAGTGCGCTGCGACAGGAACAGACAGACAAATCCCGTAAGCTTCTGATGACCACGGAGGCATCGCTGAACCGAATGAGTGAGCTGATCTCGAACGTCATGGATTTTGCGCGGGCGCGACTGGGTGGAGATATCGGAATTGAGGTCAAGGAAATCGCAAGCCTTACACCGGTGCTGGAGCAAGTGGTGCAGGAAATACGGCTGTCTCATCCCGGCGTGATCCTTATAGAAGATTATCATTTTTCGGATCAGCTTGAATGCGATACCGACAGGATCGGCCAACTGTTCTCCAACCTTTTATCCAATGCCGTTTTTCACGGCGACCAGTATGAACCCATTCGCATCCGGGCATATGATGATGGTCAGGATTTTGTGCTGACCGTCACGAATTTCGGAAAGCAGATACCTGCACCGGCTCAGGAGAAGATGTTCGAACCGTTCTCCCGGGCGGAAGTACAAAAATCGCAAAACGGGCTGGGATTGGGGTTGTTCATCGCCAAACAGATTGCCCTGGAACACGGCGGAACACTGACTGCCAGTTCGGATGAAATCGAAACCACCTTCAGCCTCACTCTGCCTCGGCGCATGCACTGAGCTTCAGCAGGCGCAATGCGCATGCAAATTCCGGTTTGCATTTGCTGCGGTCTTCTTTATAGACCGCCCGATACATGCGCGTGCAGCCCGCTCAGGCTAGAATCACCTCAGGACGATATTGTCCGGTCAGGGTTTGGCGTCGCGCCTTTGAAATTGAGACAACAAACCCGAGAAGGTCATTCACGCATGGCAAATTCGCCCCAAGCTAAAAAGCGCGCACGTCAGAACGAAGCGCGTTTCCAAGTCAACAAAGCACGTCGTTCACGCATCCGCACCTACCTGCGCAAAGTCGAAGAGGCGATTGCGTCCGGCGACAAGGACGCCGCATCCGCTGCATTGAAAGCTGCGCAGCCGGAACTGATGCGCGGTGTGACAAAAGGTGTCTTCCACAAAAACACGGCAGCGCGTAAAGTTTCCCGCCTGTCTGCACGGGTTAAAGCTCTGGGTTGAGCCACCTTGTGATTCTACTCGAAAAAGGCGCCGCGAAATCGGCGCTTTTTTGCATTATTGAGACTCCTCTCCCCCCGGCCAGAGATTCTTTTTTGAAAATTCAGAGTCAAGAATGAAGTTCAGTTGCCGTGCCGCTCACGAACTTGCTACCAGTGTAGTGCGATTCATTTCGCCATGGGGGGACAGGCTCTGAAAGTTCAAGCCGCACTGCTGCGGTCATAAGAACATCAGGGACTGAGTGTTGCATAACATGCAATGCGTTCAGTCTGCGAACGTTGCCAATACAGCGTTTTGCCCTGTCAAAAAAAGTGCGGACGGTGTCGTCTGATTTGATGCGGAGCCTTGAGCGATCAGGGCGCTTGTCGGTCGGGCTTTGCCTAATCGTAGTCGAGCGGCAGTTAGCCATCTGTCTCCTTTTCGAAGGGACAGAGAAGCCACTTGTCGTCTGAAGATAAGAGGCGGCGCGGCCATCCAAAAATGGAGTTGCGTCTGAAATTGGAACGCTAGAGGGAAAACAGGTCAAACATGACTAAGGACAAATGGGGGCAGCTGAGGCAGCGGCTGCTGAAGACGGTAGGTCAAAACAACTATACTAACTGGATCGAACCAATTGAGTTTCGCGCAGCAGACGATGGGATCGCAACTTTTGATGTGCCCACGAACTTTCTCGGAAACTACGTCAATCAGAACTTCGCAGATTTGATTCTGCACGAATTGAAAACCGAAGACCCGACAGTGAAACGGTTGAAATTTGCGGTACCGGCGGTTGTCATGGCCGGTGAAGAGCCCGCAGAACCCGCACCCGTTGCCGCCCCCAAGGCAGCTCCAAAGCCTGCGTCTCGAAGCGCGCTTGCCACGGCGCCGCTCGACAAGCGTTTCACCTTTGACACCTTTGTGGTTGGCAAGCCGAACGAGCTGGCGCATGCGGCAGCGCGCCGTGTTGCCGAAGGCGGGCCAGTGACTTTCAATCCGCTGTTCCTCTATGGCGGTGTCGGCCTTGGCAAAACCCATTTGATGCACGCCATTGCCCATGAATTGCGTCAGCGTCGGCCTGATCTCAATGTTCTCTACCTCTCTGCCGAGCAGTTCATGTATCGGTTTGTCCAGGCTCTGCGTGATCGCAAGATGATGGATTTCAAGGAAATTTTCCGCTCGGTCGATGTTCTGATGGTCGATGACGTCCAGTTCATCGCCGGTAAGGACAGCACACAGGAGGAGTTTTTCCACACCTTCAACGCGCTCGTCGATCAGAACAAGCAGATCATCATCTCCGCCGACCGCGCACCGGGTGAAATCAAAGACCTCGAAGATCGGGTGAAATCACGCCTGCAATGCGGCCTTGTCGTCGACCTGCATCCAACCGACTATGAGCTGCGCCTCGGCATTCTGCAAAGCAAGGTGGAACAGCAGCGGATCAACTATCCCGGGCTGGAGCTTGAGGCAGGTGTTCTGGAGTTTCTCGCCCACCGCATCTCGACAAATGTGCGGGTACTGGAGGGCGCTTTGACCCGGCTCTTTGCCTTCGCCTCGCTTGTCGGCCGCGAGATCAACATGGAGCTGACGCAGGATTGTTTGTCAGACGTGTTGCGGGCCTCGGAGCGCAAGATCACGGTCGAAGAAATCCAGCGCAAGGTGTCGGACCATTACAACATCCGTCTGTCGGACATGATCGGACCCAAACGGTTGCGCTCCTACGCACGTCCGCGTCAGGTGGCAATGTATCTGTGCAAGAAGATGACGAGCCGATCACTGCCTGAAATCGGGCGTCGTTTCGGCGGACGCGATCACACCACGGTTATGCATGGTGTCAAACGCATCGAGGAACTGAAAACCCAGGACGGTCAGATCGCCGAAGATCTCGAACTGTTGCGCCGCGCGCTGGAAGAATAGTCACACTACCGACCTGTGGCCTCTCAATGGGGCCACAGGTCTTGACGCCTTGCCCGTATCCTAAGACAAACCAATAAAAGTCTTGTGAAGTCGGTGGAACCGGGTAATTTGCCTTTCCCGACTGGTGGGAAGGATAAAAACATCATGAAGATCAGCATCGAACGCGCAGCCCTGCTCAAAGCGGTGTCACAGGCCCAATCCGTTGTTGAGCGGCGCAACACAATTCCAATTCTCGCCAATGTGCTGATCGAGGCCGAAGGCAGCGATGTTTCCTTCCGGGCAACCGATCTCGACATTGAAGTTGTGGACAAGGCACCGGCTCAGGTGGAACGCGCAGGGGCCACTACCGTTGCGGCCACGACGCTGCACGAGATCGTCCGCAAGCTGCCAGATGGGGCCTTGGTCACGCTGACCGCCGATGGTGCAACCGGCCGATTGACGGTCGAGGCCGGTCGCTCGAACTTCTCGCTTGCGACACTGCCGAAAGAAGACTTCCCGGTCATGGCTTCGTCGGAATATGCGTCGAATTTCTCCGCCGCGGCCCCGGTGCTGCGCCGGTTGTTTGACAAATCGAAGTTCGCCATCTCTACCGAAGAGACACGCTATTACCTGAATGGTGTCTACATGCACGTCTCCGACGCGGAAGGCGGCCAGGTTCTGCGCTGCGTGGCGACGGATGGGCACCGGTTGGCGCGGATTGATGCGGATTTGCCCGAAGGTGCTGCGGATATGCCGGGTGTGATCGTGCCCCGTAAAACGGTTGGGGAGCTGCGCAAGCTGCTCGAAGATGATGAGATGAAAATCGCGGTTTCCGTATCCGAAACCAAGGTGCGTTTCGCCACGCCGGACATTACCCTGACGTCCAAAGTGATTGACGGCACTTTCCCCGACTACACGCGCGTCATCCCGCAAGGAAACACCCGTAAACTGGAAGTGGATGCCAGCGATTTTGCGCAGGCTGTGGACCGCGTCGCAACGGTGAGTTCCGAACGGTCCCGCGCGGTGAAACTGCAACTGGACGAAGACCGCCTCGTGCTCTCGGTCAACGCGCCGGACAGCGGTGCGGCGGAGGAAGAACTGGCCGTCGCATATGGGGATGAGCGGCTGGAAATTGGGTTTAACGCCAAATACTTGCTGGAAATCGCCAGCCAGGTGGATCGTGAAAACGCGGTTTTCATGTTCAACTCCTCAGGCGATCCGACGTTGATGCGCGAAGGCAATGATCAATCGGCTGTCTATGTGGTCATGCCGATGCGCGTGTGACCTGCCCCGCCGCGTAAAACTCTTATTCGCAAGGTGATGTCGTGACACTGGCGCTGACATCTCTCACCCTGTCGCATTTTCGATCCCACAAAATTGGGCGAATGACATTGGATGCGCGTCCTGTGGCTCTTTTTGGATCGAATGGCGCGGGAAAGACCAATGTACTTGAAGCGGTGTCGCTTTTCTCTCCCGGGCGCGGTCTGCGGCGGTCCAGCGCAGAAGACATGACGCGGCGACCCGAGGCATTGGGGTGGAAAGTTACCGGACTGCTACACTCCCTGCACCAGATGCATGAGATCGACATCTGGTCGGAGGAAGGGGCCGCACGCCAGATCAAGATTGACAGCAAAGCGGCCCCCCAAACGGCGCTTGGTCGCATTGCACGGGTTTTGTGGCTGATCCCGGCGATGGACAGGCTGTGGATTGAAGGCGCAGAAGGACGCAGGCGATTTCTCGACCGCATGACGCTGAGCTTTGAGCCTACCCACGCAGAGGCGTCGCTCACCTATGAACGCGCCATGCGGGAGCGTAACCGCCTGCTGAAGGACATGGTCCGCGATCCGGCCTGGTACGGCGCTTTGGAGAACCAGATGGCGCAGGCGGGAACCGCGATCAACACCAACCGTCTGAACGCGCTTGCGCAGCTCGCAGAGGCACAGAAAGGGGCCGCAACAGCGTTTCCGGCGGCGGATCTGACCCTCATTCATTCTGATGGGGATTTACCTGACACAGAGGATGATCTGCGGGCCGCACTTGCCGACAATCGGAACCGTGATCTGGCGGCTGGGCGCAGTCTCATCGGCCCGCATCGCGCTGATCTGACAGGCGTTTACAGCGCCAAGGATGTGCCCGCGAAAGACTGCTCCACAGGTGAGCAAAAAGCACTTCTGGTCTCCTTGATCCTGGCCAATGCCCGCGCCCTGACACGTGATTTCGGCGCGCCGCCCTTGCTGCTGCTGGACGAGGTTGCGGCCCATCTGGACGCAGACCGTCGCGCAGCACTTTATGATGAAATCGTTGCTCTCGGCGCGCAGGCCTGGATGACCGGCACAGGACCAGAGCTTTTCGACACACTGGATTCCCGCGCGCAATATGTCGAGGTTCGCGAACAGAATGGCATTTCGGAGATCGTTCAAAAGTCATGACCATCACATTGGCCGATCTCCTGTTATATTCCGGCGCGCTGGTCATCCTGTTTCTGACCCCCGGCCCGGTCTGGCTCGCCTTGATGGCACGGGCTTTGTCTGGCGGGTTTCAGGCCGCCTGGCCACTCGCACTGGGGGTCGCACTCGGCGATATCCTGTGGCCTCTGGTCGCGATCCTGGGCATCTCCTGGATTCTGTCGATCTTCGATGTGTTCATGACCATTCTGCGCTGGGTCGCCTGTGGCGTTTTCATAGGCATGGGCGCGCTGCTCATCAAACATGCACGGCAGGAAATCAGCACGGACAGTAGGCTCACCCGCCCGGGGCTCTGGCCCGGATTTATCGCAGGTATTGTCGCAATTCTGGGAAACCCCAAGGCCGTTTTGTTTTACATGGGTGTCCTGCCGGGCTTCTTTGACCTTCGCAACGTTTCTGCAATCGATATCTCTGCAATCATTGGCGTGTCGGTGGCGATACCAATGATCGGCAATCTCGTTCTGGCCGCTTGCGTCGGTCAGGTTCGCTCCATTGTGACCGCCCCCAGGACACTTGCCCGCATCAATATCACGTCGGGCTTGCTGCTGATTTTGGTCGGTGTGCTTATCCCCCTCATCTGACACAAAATATTGTGCCAATTGCGTGACATCCCGCGCCAAAAATCGTATAAAATCGCAAAAATACGAAGGTGTAGCGGCATGTCCGACAACGAGCAATCGCCAGAAGAATATGGCGCCAATTCCATCAAGGTTCTCAAAGGCTTAGAAGCAGTTCGAAAACGTCCGGGCATGTATATCGGGGACACGGATGATGGCTCCGGGCTGCACCATATGGTTTATGAGGTTGTCGACAACGGTATTGACGAGGCATTGGCCGGTCATGCGGACGCCGTCACCGTCACAATTCATGAGGATTCCTCTGTTTCAGTGAGCGACAACGGGCGTGGCATTCCAGTGGGCATCCATGAGGAAGAAGGTGTTTCTGCGGCCGAAGTGATCATGACGCAGCTGCATGCAGGGGGTAAGTTCGACAGCAATTCCTACAAGGTCTCCGGCGGTCTGCACGGTGTCGGCGTATCCGTTGTGAACGCGCTCAGCGATTGGCTTGAACTGCGCATCTGGCGCGAGGGCAAAGAGCACGTCGCACGGTTTGAAGGCGGTTTTACCACCAATCATCTTGAAGTCGTGGGGCCGACCGACCGAACGGGCACCGAAGTTCGTTTCATGGCTTCGACAGGGACATTCTCCAATGTCGAATACTCCTTTGAGACATTGGAAAAGCGGTTGCGGGAGCTGGCGTTCCTGAATTCCGGCGTCCGGATCATTCTGGTGGACGAGCGCCCGGCGGAACATCTGCGTTCGGAACTCTTTTACGATGGCGGCGTCAAGGAGTTCGTAAAATACCTCGATCGGCACAAATCTTCGGTCATGCCAGAACCGATTTTCATTACCGGTGAGCGGGATGACATCGGCGTCGAAGTGGCGATGTGGTGGAATGACAGCTACCACGAAAACGTCCTGCCCTTTACCAACAACATCCCTCAGCGCGACGGCGGCACACATATGGCCGGTTTCCGGGGCGCTTTGACCCGCACGATCAACAACTATGCGCAATCTTCCGGGATCGCCAAGAAGGAGAAGGTGTCGTTCACCGGAGACGACGCGCGCGAAGGGCTGACTTGCGTGCTGTCCGTAAAGGTCCCGGACCCAAAGTTTTCCAGCCAGACCAAAGACAAGCTTGTCTCCAGCGAAGTGCGCCCGGCCGTCGAAGGGTTGGTGAACGAGAAATTGGCCGAATGGTTTGAAGAAAACCCCAACGAGGCCCGAATTGTCGTGTCCAAGATCATTGAAGCTGCGCAGGCGCGGGAAGCCGCGCGCAAAGCCCGTGAATTGACGCGTCGGAAAACCGCCATGGATGTGAATTTTCTCGCGGGCAAGCTCAAGGACTGCTCAGAAAAAGACCCTGCCAAAACGGAAGTTTTCCTCGTGGAAGGCGACTCAGCCGGCGGGTCCGCGCAAACCGGTCGGGACCGTCAAACACAGGCGATCCTGCCGCTGAAGGGTAAAATCCTGAATGTGGAGAGAGCCAGGTTTGACCGGATGCTCGGCAGTCAGGAAATTGGCAATCTGGTCATGGCCCTTGGCACCGGCATTGGCCGCGATGAATTCAATATCGAGAAACTGCGCTACCACAAGATCGTCATCATGACGGACGCCGACGTGGACGGCGCGCACATTCGCACGCTGCTTCTGACATTTTTCTACAGGCAAATGCCGGAGTTGATCGAACAGGGGCATCTCTTTATTGCACAGCCACCGCTCTACAAGGTGTCTCGCGGGAAGTCTGAGGTTTACCTCAAGGATCAGGCCGCGATGGAGGAATATCTGATCAACCAGGGGATCGAAGGGGCCATGCTGAAGCAGGGCAATGGTGAGGAAATCACCGGGCAGGATTTGATGCGCGTCGTCGATCTGGCCCGACAGATGCGCCGTGTGTTGGACGCCTTTCCCACCCACTATCCACGTCACATATTGGAACAGGCTGCGATTGCCGGTGCTTTCGCGCCGGGCGTGGTTGATGCAGACCTGCAAGGAACCGCTGACAAGGTCGCAAACCGCCTGAACCTGATTGCCGCCGAATACGAACGTGGCTGGCAGGGGCGGATTACGCAGGATCATGGCATTCGGCTGGCGCGTATCCTGCGAGGTGTCGAAGAAGTGCGAACGCTGGATGGCCGTATCCTGCGGGGCGGTGAAGCCAAGCGCACTGGCACCTTCACACAGAGCCTGCAGGAGGTGTACAATCTGCCTGCAACCCTGATCCGCAAAGACCGTATGCAGTCTATTCTCGGGCCAATGGACCTGTTGGATGCGATCCTGCAAGAGGGTGAGAAAGGGCTGTCGTTGCAGCGCTACAAGGGCCTGGGTGAGATGAATCCAGATCAGCTATGGGAAACGACGCTGGACCCGGATGCACGCACACTTTTACAGGTGAAGGTGGATGACATGGCGGAAGCCGACGACCTCTTTACCAAGCTGATGGGCGATGTGGTCGAGCCTCGCCGGGAATTCATTCAGAAAAACGCCCTGAGTGTCGAGAATCTGGATTTCTAGATTATTCCTTTGAAATCAAGTTGATGAAACGCAAAGGAATAGATCTTAGTCGACCGCCGCGCGCCATGCTTCTGCGTAGCGCCGCATATTTTTGCTGTGTTTCAGCGTCTTCACACGTTTAACATCAAGAGCCCTCGTGGATTCTGAAAACAGCATAGCGGCGCCAATTGCCGTTCCGGTCTTTGCAGCGGCAGCATAGGTGTTTTGCCCCGTCGCTGCCGCAAGCATTTCCAGGAATAGTTGGTTTTCAGCAAATGGCCCTTCCACGAAATTGTCGCCACGGCCCCCAGAAATTTCCAAACATGTGGCCGTCATCATCGCCAGATACAATGCCAAGGCGGCCGCGCGGGTTGGCTCCCCAACAGCCGGTTCCACACCGACCCAGCGGGATTGCATGCCCTGATACGGGCCCGTGTCCGCTACAATTGCAGGCAACAGCATGATCTGATTTTCCAACACCTTGGTCAAAGCCGCGTCGGTCACCCCGGCAGGCTTGTCTCCTTGTCCGATGTCAAACTCTCGCCCACCCATGAACCTTACCGAGGGCACAGCGTGCCCAAACGCGTTGACATTTAACAATGCGTCCCGCTTGGGGTCCGGGCGGACATCAGTGCCCCCGATGCTCATGACGATCACCCAGGTCCCTGTTGAAACAACATTGAAGGGCGGGTGGTGCCGAAGAACATAGGGCAACAATGAAGCGTTGGAATCGTGAATTCCGCAAGCCACCGGAACCCCCGGCCTCAGGCCTGCAAATTGCGCGATATCCGGCAACACCGTGCCCAAAACATCACCGGGTTTTCGGACGGGCGCGAGTTTTTCCCGAATGCCAAGCCTGTCCACCAGTACAGACAAACGGCCCGACCGGGGTTTCCATAAATCCGTGTGACACCCCATGGAGGTCACATCGCTGGCGACAACGCCCGTCAGCCGGTGCCCCCAATATTGCGGGTAGGTCAGGATGCTGGCTGTTCGATCATGCAAACCAGCATCACGGGAAAACTGCCAATGCAATTGCGCGCCTACGTTCAATCCACCGGCAAGCCTGGGCGATCCGGTTTCTGCAAAAGCAGGGCGCAGAGCATCATATTCGGCGGCGCTCTCTTCGGGACCGTCGTGTTCGTAGTCGAGAATGGGAGTTGCCAACGACCCGTCTTCGGCGAGCAGTGCCGCACTGGCACCATGCGTCGTTACCGAAACCGCGTCGATCCCATGATCATCCTGCAACGTGGACAACGCCGACAGAATGAAACGCCAATGGCCTTCGGTATCAAAATGTGGATAGGGCGGGCCGGGTTTGACGATATTGGGCCGGGTGAGAACGGCCAGCTCCTCACGTTCCTCAAGATCGACAAGCGCCACTTTTACATTGGTTTTTCCAACATCAATGACCGCAATGTTGCGCGGCCCGGTCATGGCAAATGAAACAATCGCACGAGTGGCTGCGCAACCGGTTCATTATCCTCAGCAACCTCCATGATGTCGGACATATGCGCCCACCAGCGCTGCATGACCGGGTGGTTTGGCAATTCATCCATTGTGTGGTTCTGGCGCCGCGTCAGGACGCCAATCAGCAGATCGCTTTCCGGGTCGAGCCAGATATCGTAGTCGCTGATACCCGCGTCATGCAGCAGGTCGACCAACTCTGACCAGATCTCATCATGACGCCGCTTGTACTCTGCCTGCTTGCCAGGGTGCAGCCGCATGCGAAACACGTATCTTTCGCTCATGTTTTCCGCCTCTGCGACCATAGTCGCCACAATCTTGGTAAAGCGATGACCCCGATCAGCAACAGGCCAATGAAGATCGACATCACAATACCGGGCACATTCAAAAGGCCCAGTCCAAAGGTCACCAACCCCATCACGCAGGCCGCGATAACGACGCCGGGAATACTGCCCGATCCCCCCAGAATATTAACCCCGCCCAGAACCACCATTGTGACCACCTCAAGTTCCATTCCCGTGGCAATGGAGGGACGCGTGGACCCGAGCCGCGACGTCAGACAGACAGCGGCCACGCCTGACATCAGTCCGGTCAGCAGAAACAGAATGAACTTGATACGCTGTACCCTGATCCCGGAAAACATCGCTGCCGTGGGGTTGTTGCCAATGGCAAAAATCGCGCGCCCGAAATTCGTCTTGTGCAAGACAACGCCATATAAAAGCGCCAGAAGCGCAAAGAGCACCAATTCGAAACTGATGACCCAGAAAACGTATCCCTGCCCAAAATAGGCAAAAGAAGGTGGATATCCACGAAAGGCACCGTCACCCAGAATAATGTAGCTGATGCCGCGGAAAAGGCTCATGGTTCCGATTGTGACAACAATTGAGGGCAAGCCCAAAACCGTGACAAACACGGCATTGAAGGCCCCGCACAACAGCCCCACCAGCAAGCCGATCAGGACCAGTTCTGGTGTGCCGGCACCCCATTGCATCGCCAGTCCCATTGCAGTCGATGCAAGCGCAATGATCGAGGCAACCGATAAATCAATCTCGCCCGAGATGATCAGAAGCGCCATCGCAAAGGCAATCATGGCTTTTTCAGTGAAATTGAATGTGGCGTCCGACAGGTTCCAGGCATTCAGGAAATACGGCGACGCAAAAGAATTCAGCACAAAGATACCAACCGCGACCAGCAGCAGCAGCGTTTCCCAACTGCGCAGTAATTGAGCGCCGCGCCCGGTCAGCCGGTCGGGAATATGACGGTCTGCAAGGCTCATGTGGTGGTTTCCGCTTCGCGCAGGATGATGCGGCCCTTGGACCGGCTTGACTGGGCGTTCAAGACCACGGCGACCAGAATGGCACTACCGGAGATTGCCAACTGCCAGAACGGAGAAATGTTCACCACCGGCAGGGCGTTTTTGACGATACCCAAAAACACGGCGCCCAGAACCGCACCACCTACCGAGCCAATGCCGCCAGCGATGGAAATACCGCCGATGACACAGGCCGCCACGACTTCGAGCTCAAACCCCCCGGCGATATCCACGTAAGCCACCGCATAACGGGCGACCCAAAGGTATCCGGTCAGCCCTGCGAGCGCGCCCGAGATGACAAAAGCGGCGCATTGCGTCCGGCCCACATTGATACCTGCATAAACGGCTGCATGGGGGTTGCCGCCAACAGCAGAAAACGATCGCCCCAACGGCGTGCGGGACATCATCAAACCAATGATTGCGATACAAAAAAGGGCAATCCACGAAAGAACGGGCAACCCCAGAAAGACAGCACGCGGGAAACCGGTAAAGGCGGGGCTCATCTCATGGGCATTCACCCATTTGCCATCTGACAGCAGGAAAATGATACCTCGGAATATCGTCATCGTGCCTAGCGTGACCACGATGGGCGGTATTTCCAATTTCCACACCAGCACGCCATTGATCAAGCCCATGACTGCGCCAAGCGTGATCGCAATGGCAAGAATAAACGGCACGGGAAGTCCCGGAAAGGCTGTGTTCAACATGGCAACCGCCATACCTGTCAGCGCAAGATTAGCGGCCACCGACAAATCGATACAGCGGGTGAGAATGACGACCATCTGGCCTAAGGCCAGGATGATCAGCGGCGCCGTATCATTAAAGACATCACTCAGATTGGCAGGTGTGACAAACCCGGAAAAACGGCTGGCAATCAGGACCAGCATCAGCCCGATGGCCAATGATAAAACGCTCTCGCGCGATCTGATCCATCGTCCCGTCATGCGGCGGTTTCCACAATCCCGGAAGCATGGCGCACGAGTTCTTCCGGGGACAGATCGTCTCCCGAAAGTTCCGCCACGATGCGGCCCTCACGCATCACGATCACCCGGTCCGACATCCCGATAATCTCGGGAATTTCTGAGCTTACCATGATGATCGACAGGCCCTGGGCTGCCAGTTCGGACATGAATTCATGAACCGCTGCCTTGGATCCGATGTCGATCCCCTTGGTGGGTTCATCCAGAATGATCACCTGGGGCCGTGTTGCCAACCACTTGGCAATGACCACCTTCTGCTGATTCCCGCCTGACAGATTCCCAACCTCCTGATCCAATGAGGCGGCCCGCAGGTCCAGCCGTTGGGTGTATTCGCGCGCCAGTTCGAATTCTTTGGCCATATGCAAGAATCCGTTCCGGGAGGTGTTGCCCAGCGATGGCAACGTCACGTTTTGAAAGATCGGCAGACCGATGATGGCCCCTTGTTTGCCGCGGTCCTCGGGGACATAGACAATACCATTGGCGATGGCATCCGCCGGGGATCGGATGGATTTTTCGGCGCCATTGATCCTTGTCGTGCCATGGGATGGCCTGGTGATGCCAAAGAGGGATTGCATAAATTCCGACCGCCCCGCGCCAACCAGCCCGTAGAACCCAAGGATTTCGCCTTTACGCAGCTTAAACCCGATATCTGCAAATTCAGTTGGATGTGCATAGCCTGCGACTTCGAGCACGTCTTCCATGGGGTGCGGATCGCGTTTCGGGTAAATCTGATCCACGGCGCGTCCGACCATGAGCTGAACCAATTCCGCTTCCGTCACCTCCGAAATACGGCCCTCGCCCACAAGTTCGCCGTCGCGAAATGCGGTGTAGTTGTCCGCAATGTGGAAAATCTCATCAAATTTATGGCTGATGAACAAGATCGCTTTGCCCTGAGCTTTCAGTTGTTCGATCAGTACAAAAAGTTCGCGTATTTCCTTCTGGCTCAGGGCAGCCGTCGGTTCGTCCATGATCACGACCCGCGCGTCGATGGAGAGCGCGCGCGCAATGGCCACAAGATGTTTGCTCGCAATCCCGAGATCTCTGAGACGTGTAGACGGGTCGATCTGAGCACCGATTTCAGCCAAAAGCTCTGAAGCACGGCGATGGGTCTCGGCGCGGTCAATCAATCCCCATGAGGTGCGCGGTGCATGTCCCAGGAATATATTCTCCGCGACCGACAGCTCATCGAACAGAACTGTTTCCTGATGAATGGCCGTGATGCCGGCCCGGGTTGCATCGTGCGCCGTGGCAAATCTGGTGAGCTTGCCGCCAACCCGTATCACCCCGTCATCCGGTTTATAAATGCCGGTCAGAACCTTGACGGTCGTTGATTTCCCGGCACCGTTTTCACCAACAAGCGCCGTCACTTCACCCGGATAGAGGTTCAGCGTCACGTCAGATAATGCGCGAACACCGGGAAAGGTCTTTGTGATACCGTCCAGCGATACAACAGCGGCCCTGCTCATGAGAGTGCCCTTCAAGGATGCAAGAGTGGAAAGGGACATCGGCGCTTTGAATGGCACCGATGTCGCCAAGATCGCGCCGGATCAGAAGATAGATTTGAAGGCGTCGATGTTGCTCGCGTCATAGACGAAGGGGTCAGCCATGGCGCCTTCATTATTATCGTCGAGTTTCAGGCTGCCCATCCGGCCCATTGGGATTTCAGCACCCGGGGCGGCTTCGGCGCCATTCTTGCTGATTTCATACGCCAGCATCGCGGCGGAATACCCCAGATCGATCGGATTCCAGATGGCGAAAGACTGCGACGCACCACTTTCGATGGCACCCGCCATTTCGGATGGCAGACCAAGGCCGGTCACATTCACCTGACCCACTTTTCCCGCATCAACAACCGCCTGTGCCGCGGCCACGATCCCTACAGATGTGGGTGCAATGATCGCATCAAGGTCGGGATATGTCTGCATCAGCCCGGTTGCCTCGCGATACGATTTATCTGCAAGGTCATCCCCATAGACAGTAGATACGACATTGATGTTGGGATAATCGCCCATCACCTTGGTCATCTCGTCGATCCAGATGTTCTGGTTGGTCGAGGTTGTCGTCGCTGACAGAACAGCAACGTCACCGCCTTCGGGAAGGTGGTCTGCTGCAAGCTTGATGATCATGTTCCCGATCAAAGGATTGGACGACGGGTTCAGATGCAGCTGGCGACCCTCTGGTGCCACACCTGAATCCCAGCTGATCACAGTGATGCCGCGCTGCATCGCTTTCTTCAACGCCGGGACCAAAGCGTCAGCATCATTGGCGGACACGGCAATCGCATCGACATTCTGCGCGATCAGAGCGTTGATCACCTCGATCTGACCTTCAGCGGTTGTATCTGTCGGCCCGGTATAGATGATCTCGACATCTCCCAGCTCCGATGCCGCTTCCTCCGCGCCCTTGGCCGCCGCTTCGAAAAACCCGATCCCAAGCGCCTTGACGACCAGCGCAATTCTGACGTCTTCGGCTTGTGCCGCACCAGCCGCAAACGTGGCCACGGCTGCAACCGTCGTCAGTACTCTTTTCATGACACTCATATTGGTTCCTCCCTTGAGCGTTTCTTGATCGGTGGCCTAAGACGCCACCCCTTCTTTCTGAATTGCATTGGTGGTCGCGACGACCAGCTTGATATCTGCGGCATCCAGCATCGCGGCCGTGCGATCCGTAATACCGTCATCGGTGATGATCGTATCGATCTTTTCCAGGGGGCAAAGCACAAGGCTCGAACGGTTTTCGAACTTGGTGCTATCGACCAGCACGATCAGCTCATCTGCCTGACCAATCAGTTTTTGTTCCGCCTGGATCAACAGCGGATCCGCTTCCATAAGACCAAGTGGGCCGATGCCCTGCGCGCCCATGAACATCCGGCGCGCGCAGAAATTTCGGGTCACGTCATTGTCAAACGGCGACAGGATGATGTTTTGCTCGCGGTAGATAATGCCACCAGACAACAAGACGGTATTCTTGCTGTTTTTCAGGAGATGTTCTGCAATGGGAAACGAGTTGGTGAAAACCTGCAACCGCCGGGTCGCAAGCGGATGCACCATCTGGAATGTGGTCGTGCCGCCGTTGACGATAATTGCATCCCCATCCTCACAGATATCCACTGCGGCAGCGGCAATCGCCTGCTTTTGCGCGATGTTCATGGTTTCGTTGACCGAAAACGGCCGCCCGGCCAACCCCACAAAAGGCGCGGAGTTCAACGCCTCTGCCCCACCTCTGACGCGGCGAAGTTTTTTCTGCGCATCCAGCGTATTAATGTCACGCCTTACGGTCGCCTCTGACGCGCCGGTCAACGCACAAAGGTCCGGAACGGTCAGCACGGAACGGTCCTGAACCGCCGAGAGAATGACGCGATGTCGATCATTTTCGTGCATGGAATCCTCCGAACCTCATCACATCCTGCGTCGTGAGGGCATTTTTTGTCAATCATTTATTTTCACTAGCGCTCAATTTGATATACAGTATGACTGATATTGATTGTTTGTGATTGACATTTTGACACAGGCGCGCCAGCCTGTCGGGCAATGGATATCACCCGATGGAGAGTTTGATGCTCAGGACCACGCCCGCTGACAGCCTTGAAAACAAATGGGATGATGTTCGCGCTCAGCAGATGTCCGAAGCCGAGAAACTGCTCTATCGCTCCAACCTATTGGGTTCCGACAAAAGAATTACGAACTTCGGGGGCGGCAATACATCTGCCAAGGTCACCGAAACGGATCCACTTACCGGAGCTCTTGTGGATGTGCTTTGGGTCAAAGGCTCAGGCGGAGATGTCGGGTCGATCAAGATGGACGGGTTTTCCACGCTTTACATGGACAAGCTGAGTGCTCTGAAAGAGCTTTATCGCGGTGTGGACTACGAAGACGAAATGGTCGGCTATCTGCCGCATTGCACCTTCAATCTGAATCCAAGAGCCGCCAGCATAGATACGCCTTTGCATGCTTACGTTCCTGCAAAACATGTCGATCACATGCACCCCGATGCGATCATCGCAATTGCCGCCGCGAAGGATAGCAAGGCTTTGACCCGGAAGATATTCGGCGATCGCATTGGTTGGCTGCCCTGGAAAAAACCGGGTTTTGAGTTGGGGCTCTGGTTATCCGATTTCTGCGACCGCAATCCCGATGCGCAGGGTGTCGTGCTGGAAAGCCACGGCCTTTTTACCTGGGCCGATGATGCAAAAGACTGCTACGAACTCACCCTGAAAACCATCCAAACAGCCATGGATTGGTTTGCCGAAAATTCAGCTGGCTTGGCGGCTTTTGGTGGCGCGCTTCACACGGCGTTACCTGCCGAGGAGCGCGATCAGGTCGCCGCGCGCCTGATGCCCGTTATCCGAGGCATGATCTCCGGCCAGCAGCATATGGTCGGGCATTTTGAAGATACTGAAACAGTGCTGGAATTTGTAAACGCCAAAGACATGACCGCGCTGGCGGCGCTCGGCACGTCGTGTCCCGATCACTTCCTGCGGACCAAAATCCGTCCACTTGTTGTGGATTTCGACCCGTCAAATCCGAATCTGGAAAAGACGGTCAAAGGGCTCGAAGAGGCCGTAGCCGCTTACCGTCTGGACTACACCGCCTATTATGACCGGTGCAAACACAGCGACAGCCCGGCAATTCGGGATCCGAACCCGGTTGTCTATTTGGTCCCTGGTATTGGGATGATCACCTTCGCCAAGGACAAGGCCACGGCGCGTATCTCTGGCGAATTCTACATCAACGCCATCAATGTGATGCGGGGTGCGTCAACCGTATCGACCTATCAGGGTTTGCCGGAACAGGAAGCTTTCGACATAGAATATTGGGTGCTGGAAGAAGCCAAATTGCAGCGGATGCCGAAGCCAAAATCAATGGCAGGTCGTGTGGCACTTGTGACCGGTGGCGCAGGCGGGATCGGCGCTGCAACGGCGGAGAGATACCTGAAAGAAGGTGCCTGTGTCATGCTGGCGGATATCGACGAGGACGCATTGGCGGATACGGCTGAGCGCCTCGCCTCGCAATATTCGGCTGATGCCGTGCGCGCCGTGGCCATGAATGTGACCTACGAAGGCGCAGTTGCAGAGGCGTTTGCCCAAACAGCCCGGGAATTCGGCGGTTTGGATATACTGGTTTCAAATGCCGGAATTGCCAGTTCAGCTCCCATTGAGGAAACTTCGCTTGATCTGTGGAACAAGAACATGTCGATTCTCTCGACAGGGTATTTTCTGGTCAGTCGGGCAGCGTTCAAGATGATGAGCGCTCAAGGTCTGGGCGGCGCGCTGGTCTTTGTCGCATCGAAGAATGGTCTGGCGGCGTCGCCCAACGCATCGGCCTATTGCACCGCCAAAGCATCCGAAATTCATTTGGCGAGATGCCTAGCTCTTGAGGGTGCGCCAAAGGGTATTCGGGTCAACGTGGTCAATCCTGACGCCGTTTTGCAAGGGTCCAAGATCTGGTCGGGTGACTGGTTGAAAGAGCGTGCAGCGACTTATGGCAAGGACAAGGAAGGGCTTGAGGCCCACTATCGCGAGCGATCATTGCTAAAGCGATCCGTCTTTCCTCAGGATATTGCAGAAGCGGCCTATTTTCTGGCCTCTGATCTGTCTTCAAAGTCGACCGGCAACATCATCAACGTGGACGCCGGGAACGTTCAGGCTTTTACCCGTTGAGGAGCTGCAAATGATCCATCAGGACACCATCGAACAAAGCAACGACGCTTTGATACCCGAACTTCACGCCGACTACGACGGCTTGGGGGAACATCTGGACCGCCGCGGGATAGATATCGCCAGCATCAAGGAAAAGGTGGCAAACTATGGTGTGGCCATTCCCAGTTGGGGTGTCGGGTCAGGCGGGACGCGATTTGCCCGTTTTCCGGGCCCCGGGGAGCCACGTGACATATTCGACAAGCTTGATGATTGCGGGGTAATCCATCAGCTGGCGGGTGCGACCCCTTCGGTGTCTTTGCACATCCCATGGGATGAGAAACCGGCGTCGGATCTCAATTCGAAGGCTGAGGAAGTCAGATTGGTATTCGATGCCATGAATTCCAACACGTTCCAGGACCAGGAAGGCCAGGCGCACAGCTACAAATTTGGCTCACTGTCACACACCAACAAGGAAACCCGCACGCAGGCGATCGAGCATAACCTCGCTTGCATCGAACTTGGCCGTCAAATCGGTTCCAAAGCTCTGACGATCTGGGTGGGCGATGGATCGAACTTTCCCGGACAGGCGAATTTTACCCGCCAGTTTGAGCGATATCTGGACGCCACGCGGCAGGTCTATGCGGCGCTGCCATCAGACTGGACGCTGCTGACCGAACATAAAATGTTCGAACCTGCGTTTTACTCCACGGTCGTTCAAGACTGGGGAACAAACCTGCTCATTGCACAGCAACTGGGTCCAAAAGCCAAATGCCTCGTCGATCTGGGCCACCATGCCCCCAATGTGAACATCGAAATGATCGTCGCCAGACTGACCCAATTCGGCAAACTCGGGGGTTTTCACTTCAATGACAGCAAGTACGGTGATGATGATCTCGACACCGGCAGTATCGATCCCTACCGGTTGTTTTTAGTATTCAATGAGTTGGTTGAGGCGGCGTCCGATCCGGGTTTTGCACCAACGCATATGCTCGATCAAAGCCACAACGTGACAGATCCGATTGAAAGCCTGATGGTTTCGGCCATGGAGGTTCAGCGCGCATACGCCCAGGCGCTTCTGGTCGACCGAGGGGCCTTGGCATCCTATCAAGAGGACAATGACGCTTTGATGGCCACTTCAACGCTGAAGAACGGGTTTCGCACAGATGTGGAGCCGATTTTAGCCATGGCCCGGTTTGAGAAAGGCACTGCAATTGACCCTGTTGCGACCTACCGAGCTTCCGGCTACCGGGCGAAAGTCGCGGCGGAGCGTCCTGCTGCCGCCGGTACCGGCGGGGGGATTGTTTGATACTAAGCCGCCCAAAGCATCGCAAAAACGACTTATTAGAGACTAGTTTTCTGCCCAGTCGGGCATCGGTTCTTTGTTAAGAAACGCCTTGATGCCGGCTTCGGTATCCCGGGCCATCATGTTTTCGGCCATCGCCGCGCCGGCAAAAGCATAAGCCGCATCCAAACTCATTGTTGCCTGCTTGTAAAAGCCCTCCTTGCCGATCTTTACGGCGACGGGTGCCTTTGACACGATTTTGGCTGCCATCGCGCGGGTCGCTTCTGAGAGTTCGCTCTCTGGCACTGCCTGGTTGATCAAGCCCATCTCGACGGCGCGCGCAGCGGGTTGAAACTCCCCCAGAAGCAACATTTCCATCGCCATTTTACGCGACACACTGCGCGACAAAGCCACCATCGGTGTGGAACAGAAAAGGCCGATGTTCACCCCGGATGTCGCGAATGTTGCGGTATCTGCAGCAACCGCCAGATCGCAGGTCGCCACCAGTTGGCATCCTGCTGCTGTGGCAATGCCCTGCACCTGCGCGATGACCGGTTGCGGTAACTGCGTGATCGTCAACATCATGCGGGAGCAGGTCTCAAAGAGACTGTTGAAATAGGCTTGGCCACCATCAGCGTCGCGGCGCTGCGCTGTCATTTCCTTGAGATTATGACCGGCACAGAAATGCGACCCTGCGCCGCGAAGTATGACCACTTTGATGGATTTGTCGGTCGCGATTTCATCCAAGGTAGATTGCAGCGCTGCGAGCATGTCTTCCGACAATGCATTGAGCGACTTGGGATGATTCAACGTGACCGTGCCAATCCCATCGGATTTTTCCAGTAATACGGGCGCGTCAACGTGGTCCATAATCGATCCTTTTGAGCAGACACATTTGGAGCATCAAAACCGGAATTGATCAGATAGGCAATGTCGGGTCCCGGGATGGGTGATCATTTCCTATCGCAGTCTCCGGCCAGAGATTATGCGGGACCGGATCCTTGGTCCTGACCAAAAAGAGGCGTGCGATCTGACCATATGATCGATAGGCGTACCCTCCATTCCGTTCGAGAAAATCAGAACGTCGGGCCGCGTAGTAGGAATGCAATTTATACCAAGCCAGGCCCGGACAGGCATGGTGCACAGCGTGAAGGTTGTTTTTCAGGAACAGGAACGACAAAGGCCCGCGATCTTCGATGATGACACTGCGGCAACGTGCTTTCTCATGGGCTCGGTGCTCAAGGAAGGTCCGGATTTTCAGGATCGAGTGGCTGAGATAGGCGGATAACGCATAAAGCCAGAACGGCATCTCTGCCACGGACATCCACCAGAGCAGGACAGGAACCAACCCGGCGAGGTGAAAAAAATAGGCGTTGATGATGCTGCGATCGCCTTTGAGCATCGCCACTATGTCGAGCTTGTAAAAGGACAGCAATCCAATGACCGGCCCGATCATTACCCGCCCCAGGAGGGTGTTGTTCCATGTGTAGAGAACCCGCCGGGCAAGGCACCAGTTCGCCCAAACCGCTGGATCAACGAAATTGGTTTCCGGATCATCATACGGGTCTGTCAAAATCGGATCGTGATGGTGCGCCAGATGGGTGTCGCGAAACCGGTGATAGGGGATCGCCAGTCCAAGTGCCGGAAACACCAGCGCCGTGTTCAGGCGCGTATCCTTGAAAGGGTGGCCGTGCAGAACTTCGTGGCTGAAAGACGAATAAAGCGTTAGCGCCAATGTCAGTATCAGCCCGGCGAACCAGGGGCCCAAGACGTCATATTGCGCCGTTGCAAAAGCAAATCCTATGTAGCAAAGCGCTCCAACTATCAGCGTCGGCCATTCAACCAACCGAACCCGCATGGCTATAGTCGTCGCCAATTCGACCCATCCTTCTGGCATAATCACAGATTAATTTCCCCACATATATTCTTCGGGTCATCCGGAATTGGTGCAAGAGCGTGGATTTGTTATTCTTGTATTAAATATGCAGCGTTTAATGAATTATGTTGTGTATCCACAACAAAAGTGCACATTCGCAGTATGGATAAACGTGATCTTTCCACAAACTTCAAATCACGCCTGTCGCAGGTGCTCGCCTCCCATCCGGCTGGTAAAGGTCATTTCCTGAAGTCGGTAGGTATGGATCGCTCTGCGCTCAGCCAGTTTCTCAATCCCGATTCTGATCGCCTTCCAAGAGCGGAAATGCTGCGGCGCATAGCACAGGTTACCGGGGTTTCCGTGGATTGGTTGCTCTGTCTTGAGAACGCGCCCGAAGGGCGCCAGGAAGTTGCCGCAAGTGTACATATTGAAAAAGCCGTTCAGGCAGACGGCTCCACGCCCCTTGATCAATGGCGGAGGGAAGCTTCGGGCTTCAAACTGCGATATGTACCGTCGACATTGCCGGATATGGTAAGCCTGTCACCGGAAGCGGCAGACACAAACGCCGATGCGCGTGGTGGTGGCGTTGAGAATGTTCTGGAACGTATCTCGCTTGACGATCTGGACGTGGAGATCGCTATGCCCATTCAAACGCTGAAAGATCTGTCGGCGCGCACGGGGCTTTGGCGCGGAGCGGAGGCCCAGACATGTCGCGCACAGCTTGCGCACATGGCCCGCGTTTGCCGTGAGAACTACCCCGCTCTGCGGTTGCACCTTTACGATGGCACCGAGACCTTCTCTGCCCCATTTACCGTCTTTGGCAAACAGCGTGTGGCGCTCTATATCGGCGATGCGTATCTGATGGTCAGCAGCCCCGATCAGGTACGTGGATTTTCCCGACAGTTCGACCGGTTGGTGCGACGCGCGACCATTGGTTCTGACCGCGTTCACGAGGTTATCGAAGCGCTTGCAGATGCCGTGCGCGGTTAAATTTCCGCGAAAGACAGCGGGTCAACCTTCGACGTTCAGAAACGCCTGCATGCGATCCCTGATCTTTTCAGACCATGGCACGGGACGACCTGTTTTCATATGAACAGAGACCAGCACCGGTGTTGCGGTCATTCGCAACTGATCGCCGCAATGTGCCTCAATATGCAAATGCGCTGACGTACGGCCCAGCTTCTTGACAATCAACGTCCAGGTCAGGACATCTCCCATTTTGCTGGGGGCTGTAAACTCCGCACCGATAGAGACCGTCGGAACCCCATATCCGGACTCCAAATGCATCTGGGAAAAGGAATGCTGTAGCCCAACCTCATGCCATTCTTCGACGGTCTGATTGACCATCTCGAAATAGCGGGGATAGAAAACGATGCCAGCCGGGTCACAATGCTGGAACAACACTTTGATGGTATGCGCGAAAGTCTGAGCCATAGCCGTCACCCTGACGCATCAGGATCGCGCGTCAAGCCCTGCTAACGCTCCGACGCAAGGTCCGCCAGAATGGGGCAGTCCGGACGGTCATTACCTGCGCATGTCTCGATGAGATGAGACAGGGTGTCCCGCATCTGGCGCAGTTCGCTGAGCTTCTGATCAATCTCCGCCAGATGTTCCTGTGCGAGTTTCTTCACATCCGCGCTGGCACGCGATTTGTCGTTGTAAAGCCTCAGCAACCCGCGACAGGCATCGATACCGAACCCCAGGGATCGCGCTCTGCCCAAAAAGGCCAGTTTGTGAATGTCACTGTCGGAAAAGCTACGGTATCCGTTGCCGCTTCGGGCGGGTGCGATCAGACCGATGTCCTCGTAATACCGAATCGTCTTGACCGGCAGGCCCGTGCGTTTGGCCACATCAGAGATATTCATGCAATTCTCCTGTTCATCCGGCGCAACCGCAGCGCATTCGCAAGGACGAAAAGGCTCGATAACGCCATGGCCCCGGCAGCCAGTTGAGGCGACAACAGAATGCCAAACCCGGAATAGAGCGCCCCGGCAGCGACCGGGATAAGGACAACATTATATCCAAACGCCCAGAACAGATTTTGCCTGATATTGCGCATGGTCATTTTCGCCGCAGAAACCGCGGATGTGATACCCTGTAGGTTGCCGGACATCAAAACCACATCCGCCGCTTCGATCGCAATATCCGTTCCGGTGCCGATGGCGATGCCGACATCCGCATAGGCCAGCGCGGGCGCATCATTGATGCCATCTCCGACAAAAGCGATCTTTGCATCGGCTCCGCGCAATTGCGTCAGCGCATCAACTTTCTGGTTTGGCAGCACTTCGGCGACCACCTTGTTGATCCCGATCTGACGACCAACTGTTTCGGCAGTGGCCTTTCGGTCCCCGGTGATCATCGCAACCTCGATGCCTTGAGAAACAAGGCCCGAAATCAAGCGTTCCGCATCCGGTTTGATTTGATCGGACACGCTGATCATTGCGGCGACCTCGTCGTCTATCGCCGCAAAGAAAACCGTGTGGCCACGTTCTGACAGCGCGTCAGCCTGGTTTTGAAAGGCCGTAGTTTCCAAGCCGCGATCTTTCATCAACCGGTCTGAGCCGATCAGCACGAACTGACCGGAGACGACCCCTTCGATGCCCATACCGCTCAGCGCGGTGACGTCGCGACCGGGTAGCAGTTCCAGACCATGCCGGGTTGCGGCATCAACGATGGCTTTGGCGACGGGGTGTTCGGCGCGCGCCTCAAGACCGGCGATCAGACGCAAAACCTCGGTGCGATCATAGCCTTCGCTGACGGTGAGTTCAGACAGTTCTGGCTGACCAACTGTGAGCGTCCCTGTCTTGTCAAATGCGATCAGGTCAACCTCCGCCAAAGACTGAAGCGCATCCCCCTTGCGGAACAGCACCCCCATTTCAGCGGCACGTCCGGTCGCCACCATGATCGAGGTCGGCGTCGCGAGACCCATGGCGCAGGGACAGGCGATGATCAGCACCGCAACCCCGGCAACCAACGCATGTGACGCCACCGGCTCCGGACCCAGGATCATCCACAACAGGGCGGTCAGGGTCGCGATCGCCAATACGCCGGGCACAAACCAATGGGTGATGCGATCGACCAATGTCTGGATCGGAAGCTTCGCGCCCTGCGCTTCCTGCACCATCCGGATGATGCCGGCCAGAACCGTATCGGCCCCGGTTTGCCTTACCTTCAGTTTCAGGCTGCCCTGCCCGTTGACGGTTCCGCCGGTCACCAGACCCCCCGGCAGTTTTTCAACAGGCAACGGCTCGCCGGTGATCATGCTTTCATCAATATGACCCCGGCCTTCCGTGACGACCGCATCCACCGGGACGCGTTCGCCGGGTTTCAAAAGGACGATATCGCCGACTGACAGCGTTTCGATATCGACCGGAATAACACCTTCAGCAGTCTCTAAATTGGCGATTTTGGGCTGCAAATCCAGCAGGGACCTGATGGCCGCGCCGGTATGGCCCCTGGCGCGGGCTTCAAGCCAACGCCCGAGCAATATCAGGACGACAATGACCGCTGCCGCTTCAAAATAAACGGCCTGCGATTGTGCTGGCACAACATCCGGAAACAGCAGGACACAGAGTGAAAACAGATAGGCGGCGGCAGTGCCGATGGCGACAAGGCTGTTCATGTCGGGCGCATGTTTCAGCAGCGCCGATATGCCCAGCGCATAAAAGGCGCGGCCCGGACCAAAAAGAACAGCCGTCGTCAGGACAGCCTGCACCGCCCAGCTGGCCTGCACCCCGATGGTTTGGGCGATGAATTGATGGAAGGCAGGCACCATATGGCCACCCATTTCCAGCACCACAACCGGAAGCGCAAGAACAACAGCCAGCAAGGTGCGTCTGGCCAATGCATGTGCGCGGTCAGAGTGTCTGGCCTGTGGGTCTTCGAAATCCCGCGCGTTGATCACCTGTGCCGGATAGCCTGCCCGGGTCACTTCCTGCGCCAGAAATTCCGGCGTCAGGTGCGCACCGGCAATATCAACCGTGGCCTCTTCGGTCGCCAGGTTGACGGCAACGCGCTGCACGCCGCTAACAGCGGACAATATCCTGTCAACACGCCCGACGCAGGAGGCGCAGGACATCTTGTCGATGGAAAGTTTTATCGTATGTGACGCAGACACGGAAGGTCCCTCTTGAATGTTCAAGGAGGGATATAGGGGTTCCAGTTACTGGAAGGTCAAGACCCTAACTTGCCTTGATGTCTTCCGTCACCTTCGGGTCTGTCCCGCCGGCGCCTTCCGCGGGCAGCAACTCGGCATCTTCGATGGTTTCTTCATCCGGCAGGTCACCTGATACCGAACTGTCCGTGGGAGCACCGACAATCAGCGGCAACATCTGAACGCCCACGGGCATCGCGACCTCCGACATCGGGGGCCGCTTCCAGGCCAGGGTATCGAAACTCTCGCAATTCTCGCAGATGGGGGCCCAATCAGCGTGAATATGCTGGCAATTGTCGCAAATCCACTGCGGCCCGCGAGAAACCGAGATCGCGCGTGCCAGCCATCCGCGCACCACCGCGTCATCCGCCCCTTCGCCTCTTTCGATTGCCGCCATCAACGTGACCGATCGCGCGGTTGGGTCTTTTTCCACCAGATCGCCCAGCGCCCGCCGTGCCTGCGGGAAATCCTCATTTGCGATGTGCAGCTCTGCCAGCAACATCTTTGTTTCGGAATCCGTTGGATTGGCGCGGGTCAACACCGCAAATCGCTTTATCCGTTGCCCCGGGGTCTCTTCGGGCTCAATTGCGGCAAATGCAGCGGCAAGATCCGGGTGCGGGTGCGTTTCCCATGCCTTTTTCAGAAGCCGCGTGGCGAGGCGCGGCTTGTTCTTTTCGATATAACTTTGCGCCGCCATGACAGCAGCCGGGATCAGATCAGGCGAGAGTTTGTTGGCCTCAATCGCTTTTTCCTGTGTCTCAATCGTTGCATCACCGGCCATGATGTCCCGGGCTTCCGACAGGGCCAGAACCGCATCGCGCCGTCTGTGCACATCGCGTGGCAAATGCCCGTGTTTCAGCTTGGCGCTGAGCGTTTGCCGGGCGCCCGACCAATCTTCTTTCTGTGCTTGCAGGCGAAGCAAAACATCTTGTGTCTCTTCGTGCTTCGGTTTGAGCGCAAAGGCGCGCTCGGCCAATTGCAACGCTGTTTCGGTGTCCCCATCAGCCAATTTTTGCTTGAGAATGCCGCGAACACCAACAAATCGCGTGGCATCATTGGCGACGAGTTTCTTATAAGTCTCTTCCGCTTTGTGCTTGTCGCCCGCCAGTTCTGCGGCCTGCGCCGTCAACAGGTTGGTCAGGGCGGGTTTATTGAGGTATTTGTCAGCTTTGGCAGCCTTGGCCATCGCCAGCCGTCCTTCTCCGCTGGCCAGCGCCATCATCCCTTCGGACAGCGCCTCAAAACCCTTCCGTTCGCGATTGCGGTCAAAATAGCGCGACAGAGCAGTTTCATCCCCGTTGAGAAATTTCCATGTCGCCAACAGTAGCGACAGGAGCTTCAACATGATCCAGACCGCAACAACGAAAACAACAACGGCTATGACAGACTGGATCGGGCTAAAGGTGAATTCACTCCCCATGACGGTGATCTGCACGCCCCCCTGGCTTTCAAGCAGGTAACCTGCACCAAGGGCAAGCAGCGCCACTGCAGCAACGAACAGGACAATCTTTATAAGGGACCAGAGCATAACGTTTTCCTTAGTTCACTGTCAGACTGTCGGAGAGGGATTTCGTCGCGTCCCGAGCAGCCTTGCGCGCATTTGCACGATCAAGCCAACCCTGCATCGCGGCCTTCGCCGCATCCGGTAAAGCATCCATTTCGCGCAGAGCGGTATCCAGATCTTCCGCTTTCATGGCCGCCTCTGCGCGCGACAATATCGCATCCGGATCAGTCCCTTCACGCGGCGTCACCGACCGGACGCTCAATTGCCGACGAATAAAACCGCCGATCCCCTGCACTTCCGATTCCGGAACTTCCGCGCGGGCCGCTGCCAGCCCGGCCCGCGCCGCGTCAGGGAACCCTTCGCGCAACATGGACATTGTGGGCACCCCTTCGGCCGCCGCAGATCGCAAAACATCCGGAACATCAACCGGTGCCACTTCTTCCAGGGCACCCAAGGCAGGCTCGAAAGCGGTGCCACTGTCGACTGCCGTCTCCACTCGTGTAAGCGCTGCGCGTGCCAGAACACGTTCCGCCTCCGTCCGTGCACGCGCTTCATCTTCGCTCAGTTGCGTCTGCAAATCCGCAAGAGCGGACTGGAGGGCAGCAATCTCGCCACTATTGTCGACAACCGGTGCGCTGGGCTCGGGTTCGGGCCGGGACTCGATGGCCTCCAGCCGCGATGTCATTTGAAGCAATGCAGATTGAAGCGCATCAACCGAGGATATCAATTCTTCGTCGCGCTCAGGAACTGGTTCGGGCGTGGCAGCGATAACCGCTTCCAGACCATCAATCCGTTCTATCAGCGCGCTGTTTGCCTCCGCCAGGGCTTGCGTTTCTGCCTCGATTGGAGCGAGATCAACAGCTTGTCGCTGCATTGATGCTGGCAAAACACCATCAAGAACGTCCCCACGACCCGCAATGAATCCCAAAAGCGCGGCAATCACGCCACCAAAAATTGCTGGCCAGAAACTGGATGTGTTTTGCGCGGGGGCCGGAGGGGGTGCCGGGCGCTCCTCTGTCTGAGCTTCCTGGGCGCTTTCTTCATGTTCAAGCTCGGCATCGACCTCATCTTCTGGATCGCCGTCAGCGAGATCTTCCGCTTCCGCAAGACCCTCTTCGGGCGCGGCGTCCGGATCAAGTTCACCGTTTTCATGTTCAGCATCAGACGTTTCTGCTTCCGAAGCTTCCTCCTGGGCATCCAAACTCGACTCTGACTCTGGCGCAGCAGCCTGTTCATCGGCATCAGATTGCAGCTTTTCCACTGCCGTGCCCTCGTCAGAAACGTCTTTTTCGTCTTTAGCTTTCGCCACTCCCTACACCCTTTCGAATCTGCCCCCCGTAGGCACGCCCTAGAACCTTACCCGCGCCACCTCCACCTCTCAACCCAAGGTGATGCGCGCGACCATCTTTTCAATGGCCTGCCACATCTCGATTGCATCAGGGTTTTCCGCTGTTTCAGAACCCGCGATGTTCAATCCGGCAGCTTCAGCGCTCACAGATTCACTTAAGAAAACGGCATGGGGGCATGCGCTGGCGGGGCAAATCGCCGCAAAATGTGCTGCCGTTCGCGGCGAAAACAGGGGCACGACAACCTGATCCGATTTGCGCAACACGTCGTCTGCCTGGGCAGTCAGTGGCATGAGCTTTTGGTCATAGACCTTCACGCGGTCGACATTGAACCCAGCCGCGCCCAGTTTCTCTGCAACCTGTCCACGGGTGTGAACGCCAGATAAATGTACGAGCCGCTCTTCGGGCTTCAGATGCTCCAGAAATGAAATCAACCCACCCGCGTCCTCGCCTGCGCGCTGACTGATCCAGCCCGCCTGCGCCGCAGCGCGGGTTGTGGCGGCCCCAACACAATAGGCCTTCCGACCTGCACCAGCCGGGGCGAACTTCACACCATTCGCAGAGGTGAAGATCGCGTTATCCTCCTCGCCCAGGTTTACGGCCAGACCGGTTGCCGAAATCTCTATCAGCGGGGCGTGTATCACCTGAAAGCGCGGAAAGAGCCGCGGTGGGCAAAGCTCCAGGAATCGCTCATTTGACCCCGCAGGCCGGGTCAGTATCAAAGAGATAGGAGCGTGACCCATTAAAGACCCTTGGCATTGTTTGCGACCGCTTACGGTGTTACCTGCCTGCCCATATGCATGCAACGGGGCCTTCAGTGAGTAAGTCCGTCACAATTCTGGGATTGGAAAGCAGCTGTGACGACACAGCGGCGGCAATCCTGCACCGGGACGGGATGGGGCAGACCGCAATCCTGTCATCTGTCGTCAAGGGTCAAGCCAGCCTGCATGCAGATTTCGGAGGAGTCGTTCCTGAGATCGCTGCGCGGGCCCATGCAGAGATACTTGATCTCTGTGTCGAGGAAGCACTGGCCGAGGCGGAGACCTCGATCGCGCAGATAGACGCCATTGCCGTAACCTCCGGCCCCGGCCTCATTGGAGGCGTTGTGTCAGGTGTGATGTGTGCAAAGGGGCTTTCTGCCGCGACGGGTGCGCCCCTTTACGGGATAAATCACCTCGCAGGGCACGCGCTGACCCCCAGACTGACCGATGGCGTGCCCTACCCTTACCTTCTGCTTCTTGTTTCCGGTGGCCACTGTCAATTTCTGCTGGTACGCAGCGCGGATCAGTTTCAAAGGCTCGGCGGGACGATTGACGATGCGCCCGGCGAGGCATTTGACAAGGTCGCAAGGTTACTGGGATTGCCTCAACCCGGTGGACCCGCTGTCGAGAAGGCTGCGAAACTGGGCAACCATATGCGGTTCAACCTGCCGCGGCCGCTGCTGGACCGGACCGGTTGTGATATGTCCTTTTCGGGATTGAAAACAGCCGTATTGAGAACAAGAGACCGCATCATCGAAGAACATGGCGGCTTGCCAATCCAGCTACGCGCAGACCTTTGCGCAGGATTTCAGGCCGCAGTTGTTGATGTTCTGGCCGAAAAAACGCGGCGCGCATTTTCAGACTATCTGCAAGCGGAACCGTCGGCGCCGACCCTTTGCGTCGCTGGTGGCGTCGCCGCCAATCAGGCGATCCGAAATGCATTAGAGACTGTTTCTAGAGAGTTTGGGGCCGAATTCACTGCCCCGCCGCTTGCTCTTTGCACAGATAATGCCGCGATGATTGCCTATGCGGCTCTTGAGCAAATGCCCCTCAGACCGGCTGATGATTTTTCCCTTTCGGCGCGTCCCCGATGGCCGCTGGATAAATCAAGCCCGGCGATGTTGGGCGGCGGAAAGAAAGGGGCAAAAGCATGAGCATCGCGGTTTTGGGCTCAGGCGCATTCGGCACCGCCCTGGCGATCACAATGGGTCAGGTTGGCCCCACTTTGCTATGGGCACGCAACACAGACCATGTCGCGACCATGCAAAGCACCCGGGAAAACGCGCTCCGGCTTCCCGGCAAGGCATTTCCAATAGACCTGACAGTCACCGCCGACCTTGATCGCGCAGCTTCCGCTGAAATACTTCTGATCGCCGTCCCGATGCAGAAACTTCGTGCCTTTTTGCAAGACCACGCCACCGCCCTTGGCGGCAAGATGCTGGTTGCCTGCTGCAAAGGCATGGAGCTTGGCACCGGGTTGGGTCCACTCGACATCATTGATCAAGAAGTCCCCGATGCGGAAAAGGCTTTGTTGACGGGTCCAAGCTTCGCTGCGGATATTGCCGCCGGGATGCCGACCGGCCTGACCCTGGCCTGTGCAAATGACCAGCGTGGAAGGCTGTTGCAGGCATCACTGTCAACGCCGACGTTGCGCCTTTACCGCAGCCTCGATGAGATCGGCGCATCACTGGGCGGGGCGCTCAAAAACGTGATTGCGATCGCCTGCGGAACATCGATGGGCGCCGGGTTAGGCGAAAGTGCACGCGCGGCCCTGCTGACGCGCGGCTTTGCCGAGATGCAGCGACTTGCATTGCGCAAAGGCGCCCAGCCTGAAACGCTGGCAGGGCTCTCAGGGTTTGGCGATCTTGTCCTGACCTGCACATCTTCCCAGTCGCGCAATTACCGCCTTGGATTGTCCCTCGGCAAAGGAAATGCCTTTGATGCGTCAATCACAGTCGAAGGTGCCGCCACTGCCAAGGCCGCGAATCTGCAAGCGCAGGAGTTGGAGATCGATCTGCCCATCACCTCTGCGGTTGCGGGCCTGCTGGAAAAACGTTTGGATGTAACCGAGGCCATGTCAGGCCTCTTGTCCCGAAGTCTGAAGGAAGAATGACATGCTTGTTGCCCTGATTGCCCACGACAAACCGGGGGCCTTGCCCGTCAGGCAGGAAAACCGACCCGCTCATGTCGCCTATCTCAAATCCGGCGACGCGGTTCAGCAGGCCGGACCGCTGTTGGACGATGCCGGGGAAATGGCCGGATCATTGATCATTCTCGATGTGCCGGACATGACCGCCGCCGAGGCCTGGGTTGCAGGCGATCCATATGGCCAGGCTGGCCTCTTCGAGAGCGTTCAGCTGATCCCATGGAACAGGGTGATCGGGTGATGGCTTACTGGCTTTTCAAATCCGAACCCTCGACCTGGAGCTGGGACGATCAGGTCGCCAAAGGCGATGTCGGCGAAGAATGGGATGGCGTGCGAAACTACCAGGCCCGGAACTTCATGCGTCAAATGGCTGTGGGCGACCAAGGGTTTTTTTATCACTCGCAAAAAGAGCGTGCAGTCGTCGGAATTGTCGAAGTCATCGCGGAAGCGCATCCCGATAGCACAACCGATGATGAGCGTTGGGAATGCGTTGATATAAAAGCTATAAAACCGGTCGAACAGCCCGTCACGCTGGATGAGATCAAACAGGTCGAAGCCCTTTCAGAGATGGTTTTGGTTCGAAACTCCAGGCTCTCCGTGCAACCGGTTACAGAAGGTGAATGGCGCATCGTCTGTGGCATGGCGGGAATTTCGGGCTAGCGGCTTTTCGCAAGCGGTGGCAATCTGAGCCGATAAACGAGGGAGATTTCCATGGAATTTGTCAGTGTTGCAGTCGCGGGTGTCGCGGGGTTCATGTTCGGTGCGGTGTGGTATACTTTGCTCGCAGATCGCTGGATGGCGGCGTCTGGCGTGCCGTTGGACGAAAACGGGGTTCCGGCAAACCGATCCGATCCAATTCCCTATATCACCAGCCTGCTCGGCGCGATCCTGGTTGCTGGAATGATGCGGCATATCTTCGTACTGAGCGGCATCGATACTGTTGGAAAAGGTCTTCTCTCCGGTCTGGGCATTGGTTTGTTCTTGGTGAGCCCCTGGATCGCCACGTTCTACAGCTTTGGCGCGCGACCACGTAGCCTGATCCTGATCGACGGTGGGTACGCAACCTTTGGATGCACGGTTATCGGCATTGTTTTGACACTGTTTTAGGAAGTCTGTCTCTCTGAATCCGAGAAGGGTTCTGACACAGCGCCAGAACCCTTCTTCACCCCACGTGTTCTCGGTACCCACCACACGTGTTTGAATCTGGTCCTGGCCATACTGGCCGGATAAAGAGTTGATACTCTAGAACGAAAAAAATCTCAATTGTTCAATAGTTTAAATGCGCGACAAAAAAGAAACGCCTTCTTAAGAAAGAGGCGCTTCCAAAATACTTATTGGCCGGTTCAGCCGTAAACCGACTCTTTGCCGAAGTGTTTGGTCAGCATGTAGTAGACGACCGCGCGGTACTTGTTGCGTTCGGATTGGCCATAGGTTTCGATAACTTTGCTGATCCCCGCATCCAGTTCAGGACCGTCAGACAAACCCAGTTTCTTGATCAGAAAATTGTTTTTAACCGTATCAAGCTCGGCCGCCTGACTTGACGCAACGGTTGACGCATCCGCGTCATAGACCGCCGGACCACATCCGATGGTCACCTTTGTCAGCAGATCCATATCTGGCGTCATGCCGCATTTGTTTTTCAGATCATCTGCATATTGCGCGATCAAATCGTCTCTTTTTCCCACATTACTCTCCCAAAATTATTGCCGAGGAAATCTCAACCATCTGTCCCCTCTGCGGACATTGCGCAAAGACTAGTCAACAATCCGCTCGATCACAAAGGGAAATAATCCACGTAAATTCCCCTAGGATAATCGCCGCCGACTTCCGAAGGTGCCGAGAATGTTTATCAAAAGGAAAACACGATGGGACTTTGGAATTTTATCAAATCGGCGGGCGCGTCGCTTGTCGGCGGCGCAGAAGCCGGTGAGGCGCCGGCGAAAGAGATACTCGCCAAGGAAATCTCCGACATTGGTCTTGATACGAAAGGTGCTGAGATCAGCGTTGAGGGAGACAAGGTTACCGTCGCTGGCGGTGCCTTATCCGTTGAAGAGCGGGAGAAAATCATCCTGGCCGTTGGAAATGTCGAAGGGGTTGCAACCGTAGAGGCCGACACTGAAATCGAGCCGGTTTTTCACACGGTCGAGAAAGGTGACACTCTTTGGGCGATCTCGTCAAAGATGCTTGGAGACGGCAATCGCTACAATGAGGTTTTTGAGGCTAACAAGCCGATGCTAAGTCATCCTGACAAAATCTACCCCGGCCAAATGCTGCGTATTCCACAAGCATAAACGAAAAGAGGCCCGCAACACCTGATGCTGCGGGCCCCTTTTAGCGGTTAAATCAATAGCGGTAATGTTCAGGTTTGAAGGGCCCTTCCGGGGTCACGCCAATGTACGCGGCTTGTTCCGCGTCGAGTTGCGTCAGCTTCACGCCAATCCGGTCCAGATGAAGACGCGCTACTTTTTCATCCAGATGTTTCGGCAGGATATAGACGTCATTCTTGTACTGATCGCCCTTGGTCCAAAGCTCGATCTGCGCCAGCACCTGGTTGGTGAAAGATGCTGACATCACGAAGGAGGGGTGGCCTGTCGCGTTTCCGAGATTCAACAAACGGCCTTCCGACAACAGGATCAGACGATTGCCGTTTGGCAATTCGATCATGTCCACCTGCTCCTTGATGCTGGTCCACTTGTGGTTTTTGAGCGCTGCGACCTGAATTTCATTGTCGAAATGGCCGATATTGCCGACGATCGCCATGTCCTTCATCTCGCGCATGTGCTCGATGCGGATCACATCTTTGTTGCCGGTTGTGGTGATGAAGATGTCGGCGGACCCGACCACGTCTTCGAGCAGCACAACCTCGAAACCGTCCATGGCGGCCTGCAGCGCGCAGATCGGATCAACCTCGGTCACCTTGACGCGTGCACCCGCGCCCCGCAGTGACGCAGCAGAACCTTTGCCCACATCGCCATAGCCCATCACGACGGCAACCTTACCGGCCATCATTGTATCCGTCGCGCGGCGGATGCCATCGACCAACGATTCCTTGCAGCCGTATTTGTTGTCGAACTTCGACTTGGTGACGGAATCATTCACATTGATTGCAGGGAAGGGAAGCTGGCCCTGTTTGACGAGGTCATAGAGGCGGTGCACGCCGGTTGTGGTCTCCTCCGAAACACCCTTGATCTGATCACGCATCTTGGTGAACCAACCGGGGGTAGCCTCCATGCGTTTCTTGATCTGCGCCTTGATCACGGTCTCTTCTTCAGATGTCGGCACGGCGATCACATCCTCACCGGCCTCTGCGCGCGCGCCCAAAAGAATGTAAAGCGTAGCGTCCCCGCCATCATCGAGGATCATATTCGGCCCGTCCGGGAACATGAAGGATTTGTCGAGGTAGTCCCAATGCTCTTCCAGAGACTGACCTTTGATGGCAAATACTGGCGTGCCGCCTGCGGCAATTGCAGCGGCTGCATGGTCTTGAGTTGAGAAGATATTGCACGAAGCCCATCGCACATCAGCACCAAGCACCACCAGTGTCTCGATCAGGACAGCTGTCTGGATGGTCATATGCAGGGAGCCGACAATACGCGCGCCGGACAGCGGTTTGCTTTCGCCATATTCTTCGCGCAAAGCCATCAGCCCCGGCATTTCGGTTTCGGCAATATTGAGTTCCTTGCGCCCGTACTCGGCGAGCGAAATGTCTTTTACAATATAGTCATTGGCCATGGGTCGGGTTCCTATCCGTGCGATTTCCCGCGCAGATAGCACCACGAAAGCCATGATACAATCCGTCAGGTCAGATCATCCCCAACACATTCTGAAGGGCGGTATCAATTCGCCATCGCAAGAGCCTTCGCCAATCTAGCTGGCCGTGCCTTCGACAGGGGATATCTCGGAGCCTTCGAAGAAATCCGTACCCGCTGCAACAACGCAACTTACACCGTTGGGGTTGGTCAGTAGTACAGTAAACGTTCCGGTATCCGGCGAAGACCAGATTTCAACGATAGTCTGGGAAGTGCGGGTCGTTTGAAGCCCTCCGGCCGTAAAGTGCTCCGCGTATTTCGATTTCAGTTTCTCGATGACCGCCTCGCGAGGGCCGCAATTTGCCGCGGCCGCCGGCGGGGGGATGCCTGCCATTCCTATTGTCAGGCAGGCGACGATGAGATGCTTGACCATTGCAAGCTCCTTTCTGTTTCGCTTCTGACATCGGAGGAGGCGACCATATGGAAAAGGATGCGCCTTCCCCCATGGTATATATATCGTGATCACAGGGCTTGTTTACAAAGCACAGCCCGTCAATAACCTGTGGCAGCTTGTGATCAGATGCGCTTTAAGGTGCGCCTGAATTGTGGCGAAATCGTGGCAAGAACACCGGACTGTTACATTATGGCAACACCAAAACGCGCCTGGCAAAGAATGCTTTCAGGCCGGAGGCTCGACCTGCTGGACCCAACGCCTGTTGATGTCGAAATCGAAGATATTGCGCATGGCCTGGCGTTTGTGGCGCGCTGGAACGGCCAGACAAAAGGAGAGCACGCATATTCTGTTGCTGAGCATTCTCTCTTGGTAGAGACGCTTTTTGGCCGAATTTCACCCAAAGCACCCGCTAAATGGCGGTTGGCGGCGCTCTTGCACGATGCACCTGAGTATGTGATCGGTGACATGATTTCACCAGTCAAGGCCGCGGTTGGGCCCGGCTACGGTGCGTTGGATGATCGGTTGGCTGCGGCGGTCCACATCCGCTTTGGCCTGCCAGCCGCAATTCCCGTTCACATCAAGAAACAGATCAAAAAAGCCGACAAGATCAGCGCATGGATGGAAGCAACGCAGATCGCCGGTTTCTCCGAGATCGAGGCCAGCAAGTTTTTCGGCAAACCGGATACCTCGATCATCAACGACCTTTCCATCGTGCTGCGCACCCCTATCGAAACCAGAAACGCCTTTACCGAAAGACACGGCCAGTTGCTGGGGGAAATGCAATGATCAGAGTCCGGCGTGCTATAGCACTGGATGCAGGTTCAATGGCCAGATTGCTCAACGCGATTATCGAAAAAGGTGGAACGGCAGCGCTGACCCGCCCTGTCAACGCCAAGGACTTGACCGGATGGATGGCAAGCAATGCAGAGAGGTCCGCTTGGCATGTGGCCGTGGATGAGCAGGAGGCTGTTGTAGGATTTCAGTGGATATCGCCCCATCCGCAATTGCCACCTGAAGCCGTGGATGTGGCGACCTTCGTCCAGGTTGGCCAAACGGGCCTGGGAATCGGTTCGGCATTGTTCGATGCCTCGTCAAAGGCGGCTTGCGAGCTGGGATATGTCTGGATCAACGCCACCATTCGCGCGGACAACACTGGTGGTCTGACCTACTACCAAAGCAGGGGCTTTCGCGACTGGCATTTTGACGAAGGGATCAGGCTGGAGTCCGGCCAGATCGTCGACAAGATCAGCAAGCGCTATGATATCTGAAGTGCTTGCCTTCGGATTATCGCGGTGATCTTTTGGCCAAAATGCGCTGCAAGGTCCGACGGTGCATGTTCAGACGCCGCGCTGTTTCACTGACATTCCGGTCACATAGCTCGAACACGCGTTGGATATGTTCCCAACGAACCCGGTCAGCGCTCATCGGGTTTTCCGGGGGTGGCGGCAGATCATCGCCATTCGCCAGCAGAGCGTTGACGATGTCAGCAGCATCTGCGGGTTTGGAAAGGTAGTCTGTGGCGCCAATCTTGACCGCCGCAACAGCCGTCGCAATTGCGCCGTATCCGGTTAACACCACTACGCGCGCATCTGGCCGTTTCTCTCGCAGAATCTCCACGACATCGAGACCGTTGCCGTCTTCGAGCCGCAGATCGACAACCGCATAGGCCGGCGGCCGGGCGGTTGCAATCGCACTACCAGCGGCAACGGATTCAGCTGTTTCAACCGAAAATCCACGCTTTTCCATAGCCTTCGCCAGCCGGCGCAGAAAGGGCTCGTCATCATCGACCAGCAAGAGGCTTTTGTCTTCGCCCAAATTCAAGTCAGCTGCATCCTGCATTGATTGCCTTTCCTGTGCGCACGTCATGTGTGCCATGCTATATGTGTCAGCGCCAGTAATTCGTCAAATCGGCAGTTTGCGATTTGACCGCCTAACTGTTTTCCACAAAGCAGGCCACAGTGTCCGCCACATCCTGCGCCGTTGCTTCACGACGGAAAAATTCAACGAAGCCCGCTTCCGGCATGACTAGATAGCTGAACGTCGAATGATCTACGAGATAGTAGTCGTCATCGCCGTCGTGCGCTTTGTAATAGGTACGGTAGGCTTCGCTTGCGGCTTTGACCTGCTCAGGTGATCCGGTCAGCCCGATCATGCGCTCATGCAGGTTTTCCGCGAAATCTCCTACGACCTCCGGTGTGTCTCTTTTCGGATCGATGGAGATGAAGACAGGCGTGATAGAAATGTTCCGCTCGGCCAGAACATCGACGGCCTCGGCATTCCGGGCGGTGTCGATCGGGCAGACATCAGGGCAAAACGTGTAGCCGAAGTAGATCAGCGACGGCTCAGTGATGACATCCTTGTCCGTCACGGTCTGCCCCTGACCATTCACCAGCTCGAAAGGCCCGCCGATGGACCCGGCGCCACCGGCAATCTGGCTGGCACGGCATTGCGCAAAATCGTCACCGTCTTTCGGAGCCTGTGTGGCGTACCAGACGCCCCCAAGCAGACCAACAATAGCAACAGCGGATAGTGGGGCGATATAGCGCATGGGTGTCGCTTCTCCAAAAGTGCGTTAGGGTGTCTTTATCAAAAAGAAGTCCTAACGTCCTGCGACATCTATGCAACTCAACAAGCGGTGAGATTGATGCCTGACACCAACGTCAGACCCCTGAGCGGAGATACCCGCGCCAACTGGATCAGGCTGCGTACCATGATCCTTTTGCGGTGGTTTGCCATCGGCGGTCAATTAACCGCGATCACTGTGGCACAACGCTGGTACGGTTTGCAGCTGGAACTAGGTCTTTGCTATTTGGTCATCGGTGCCTCCGTCATCGCGAACCTCGTTGCGATTTTTGTCTTTCCCGAAAACAAGCGCCTCAGCGAAGTTGAGAACATGCTGATGGTCATGTTTGATCTGATACAACTCAGTTTCCTGCTGTTTCTGACAGGTGGTTTGCATAATCCCTTCGCGCTTTTGATGCTCGGGCCGGTCACCATATCTGCCGCCGTCCTGACACTGCGTTCCACCGTTCTTCTGGGAAGCACGGCGATCCTGATGGTATCGATGCTGTCGCATTTTCATCTGCCGCTAATGACCGAAGTAGGCATGATTCTTGAGATTCCCCAGTTGTTTGTGTTTGGGAACTGGATCGCGCTGATCATCGCAATCATCTTTATTAGTGCCTATTCTGTTCGCGTTACCTCCGAGATTCACTCGATGTCAGATGCTCTGGCCGCGACCCAGATGGCGCTCGCACGTGAGCAGAAACTTACTGACCTCGGCGGCGTCGTGGCCGCTGCGGCGCATGAGTTGGGCACACCGTTGGCTACCATAAAGCTCGCCAGTGGCGAGTTGTTCGAAGAGCTTACGGATCATCCGGACCTGCAAGAAGACGCGGCCCTGATCCGAGAACAGGCTGACAGATGCCGCGATATACTGCGGGATATGGGGCGTGCAGGCAAAGACGATTTGCATATGCACCAAGCCCCCCTAATGGCGGTCGTTGAAGAAGCCGCAGAACCCCATCTGGGACGCGGGAAGTCAGTACATTTTCAGCCGCTGGGCGACCCTGCTGCTCAGCCCAGCATCCTCAGGAAGCCTGAAGTGATCCATGGGCTACGTAATCTGATTCAGAACGCGGTCGATTTCGCAGCAGCCGACGTTTGGGTCGAAGCGAGCTGGACCGATGCCATGATCTCCCTGCGCATCATGGATGACGGACGCGGTTTTCCGCCATATCTTCTAGGCAGGATCGGTGATCCCTTCATGCGCCGCAGGCGTCCGGATTCCGAAAGGCGTTTGCGTCCTGGTTATGAAGGTATGGGCCTTGGGTTGTTCATTGCCAAAACACTTCTCGAACGGTCCGGTGCCGAATTGCAATTTGCCAATGGACGCGACCCGATAGGCACAGCGAAGGCGCCGAAAATGGATATGGGCGCCATCGTTGAAGTCACCTGGGCCCGTCAGAAAATAGATGCCCCAAGATCAGAGGCAGCGGTCGGTCTGGGTCGGAATCAACCGAACCTGGCCTAATATGAACTTTCGGGCCGTATCGTTAACGGCTCATTAACTATGCAGGCCGGATAGTGACCGGGTCGTCATTGGAGAAAGGGTCTTGGGCGCATGCCTTTCTGGGACGTTGCCGCCATCGCCACCGCCACCGGCCTCAGCACCCTTGCTGGTTTGGCCTGGATATCGCGTTCTCAAAAGTCACCCGATACCGCAACGTCAAAATCTCTTTCGGAACCGCCAGTTGACGGCATATTCTTCCTCTTCGACAATAGCGACCTGCATCACGCGTCCGATACGGCGCAACAACTCTACCGATTGATCCCGGGGCAAGACGACTGGCAGTCCTGGAGAGAGCGGATGCTCAACCGATTTCCATCCTTGCCGGAGCAACCTCCCCTCGAACAGCCCGGCACTCTGACCGTGCAAGCACGCCATGCGGAAGACACAGCAACGCTCAGTCTGACACAGAGGGGGCAGTTCACGCAGATTCACATGGATGACGACCGGATGGTCTCTGCGGCGCAATCACAAAAGATGCGCGTTTTGCATCAGGAACTGGCCGATCTGAGGCGCGCCAGCGATACGACGCCCCATGCGGTGTGGCAGGTCGATACGCAAGGCAAGGTCACTTGGCACAATGCCGCCTACGAAGACCTTTACAATCGCCTTCATCAGACTTCACCCGACGCCGACAAACCAGTTTTCGAGGTGAGTGACACACTAAACGAACAAACCGGTCGCCAAAGGGTCTCAACCCAATCCGGGCCTGAAGGCCGAAAAGATTGGTACGATGTGAACGCGGTCAGCGTCGGCGACATTACGATTTTCCACGCAGTTGACGTGAATGCCGTTGTGAAATCTGAGGTTGCCCAGCGCAATTTCGTGCAAACCCTGGCCAAGACCTTTGCGCAACTATCTATCGGTCTGGCGATCTTTGATCGCAACGGCCAACTGGCATTGTTTAACCCCGCGCTTATTGATCTGACCAATCTGCCCGCAGATTTCCTGAGCGGTCGGCCAACGTTGCTATCGTTCTTTGATCGCATGCGTGAAAACCGCCGTATGCCGGAACCAAAGAACTATCACTCCTGGCGTCAGGAAATTTCCGAGGTTATCGCGGCGGCGACGGATGGCCGGTATCAGGAAACCTGGACCCTGGAGACAGGTCAAACATACCGTGTGCGGGGACGCCCTCATCCGGATGGTGCCATTGCCTTTCTCATCGAAGATATCAGTGCCGAAGTCTCTCTGACACGCAACTTCAGAGCCGAATTGGAGCTGGGCCAGTCCTTGATGGACACTTTTGATGATGCGCTGGTGGTATTTTCATCAACCGGCGTTCTGACTTTCTGCAATGCTGCCTACCGGGAACTCTGGGGGTTGGATCCTGACAACTCTTTTGCCGATGTCACGATTGCTGACTCAGTGCAGGAATGGAAGCGCTTGTGTCAGCCTGGTGCACGCTGGGCAGCCTTGACAGATTTCGTTCTCGATTTTGGCGAACGCGCATCTTGGGACATGCCAACGGTGATGACGTCTGGGACGGCGTTCAATTGCACAATTTCGCGCATTGCCTCGGGTGCGACAGTGATCAGATTTGTTAAATCTGAGGCTGCCCGGCCAAAAATCAGAAAATCAAGATCGCGCTGAGTACGCTTCCCTCTTTGCAGCTCATTCTGCGGAGGATAAGCAGGCGCCATGATCTTGAGCCCTTACATTCAACAGCTGACCACCAGCGAGGTAACCGCTGAGGTTGCAGCACATCTGGCGCCTACCCTTAAAGCGGGCGATGTCCTGTTGCTTAATGGTGCGGTTGGTGCTGGCAAGACATTTTTTGCGCGCCACCTGATCCAATCAGTACTCATCGAAAAGGAAGATGTTCCTTCACCTACTTTCACACTTGTCCAGACCTATGAAACCGTAATCGGACCCATTTGGCATACGGACCTGTACCGCATCCAAAGCCTTGGTGAGATTGAAGAACTTGGGCTGATTGAGGCGTTCGAGGAGGCCGTCTGTCTGGTCGAGTGGCCAGATCGTCTGGGCCCACTGCGACCGGAGGCTGCGTTGGAATTATGGTTCTCTGAAGGTCAAAACGAAAACGAACGCGTACTCAAAACCGCTTGGCAAGACAGCCTATGGGACGCAAGAATGCAACAATGGAAATCATAACAACCCGTACGCAGTATGTGCATGACTTCCTGATGCGGGCAGGATGGGCAGAAGCGAGCAGGACACCTTTGGCCAGCGATGCGTCGAACCGCCGCTATAGTCGGCTGGTCAGGGGGGATGGCACCAGCGCGGTTCTGATGGATGCGCCTCCGACAAATGGCCAGAGCATTCTGCCTTTTGTCACCGTTGCTGCGCATCTGGCAGGCATTGGTCTGAGCGCGCCGCATATCATTGCGCAGGACGAACAATCGGGGTTCTTGCTCCTAGAAGACATGGGCGATGACCTATTCGCGCGTTTGCTGGCATCCAGGCAGGCGTCGGAAGAGACACTTTACAGCGCCGCCGTGGACGTCCTGACGCATCTGCACAAATCAAAACCACTGTCTGTGGCGCCCTATGACGCAGAATTCATGACGCCTTTGGCAGCCCTGGCATATGATTGGTATCAGTTCGGAGCGACGGGCCATGTTGATGAAGATGCAAAAGGTCAGTTCGCCGAAGCCTTCCACAAATTATTGAAACCATTGGACGCCCAGCAAGTCCTGATTCAAAGAGACTATCATGCGGAAAACCTCTTGTGGTTGCCGCAACGCGACGGCCCTGCAAGGGTTGGTTTGCTGGACTTTCAGGATGCCATGCTTGGTCATCCGGCCTATGATCTTGTATCGGTCCTGCAAGATGCGAGACGCGATGTCTCCAAGCGCATTGAGTATGAAATGGTCACACGGTTTCTGTCCCAGAACCAACATGATGCCGACGCGTTCAAGGCTGCCTATGCGATCTTGGGCACTCAGCGAAACATGCGTATCCTGGGCGGGTTTTCACGTCTTTGCCTGCGTGACGGCAAAGCCCAGTACATTGACCTGCTGCCGCGCGTCTGGAACCATGTGATGACAAATCTGAAGCACCCGGTTTTGGATGAAGTCGCGGGATTTATCGCCGGCTCCCTGCCGCCACCTACCCCTGAAATCCTGAAAACCTTGAGATCAAAATGTGCGACCTGCCGCGATCGGTAATGTTGTTTGCCGCAGGTTTCGGGACACGAATGAAGCCGTTGACGGATGATCTGCCGAAACCAATGATTGAGGTTGCGGGAAAACCTTTGGTGGACCATGCGCTTTCACTGGCATCGGCGGTGGCGCCGCAAATCATCGTTGCCAATCTTCATTACAAGCCGGAGCCGCTCGAACGCCACCTCACTGCAAGGGGGGTTCAGACGGTCCTGGAGACCCCCGACATTCTAGATACCGGCGGCGGGTTGCGCAACGCCCTGCCAGCACTGGGGCCGGCCCCTGTTTTTACCCTTAACACAGATGCGATCTGGAAGGGCCCCAACCCTCTGGACATGCTGCGAAATGCCTGGGAGCCTGCGCGTATGGATGCCCTGCTGATGTGCATCCCGGTTGCCAATACCCATGCATACAAAGGTCAGGGTGATTTTCAGATCAACGCTCAGGGACAGATCACACGGGGGCCCGGGCTCGTTTATGGGGGCGCGCAAATCATCAAGACAGGCCGATTGGCCGAGATCGACAAGGCCTGTTTTTCACTCAATGAGCTTTGGAACCTAATGCTGACCGACACACGCCTTTTTGGGCTGTGCTATCCCGGTCAGTGGTGTGACGTGGGCCATCCGGGGGGAATTTCCATTGCCGAAGCCCTGATCGACCATTCCGATGTTTGACACCTCTGCCAAGCCAAGGCTTTTCGGTATCGACCCCGGCGCAGATTTCCCAAAGACGCTGGTGAAAGGGTTGGTCGCGCGGCTGTCTGGCAAACCCCCCGAAGCCCTGGCGCGCGTCCAGCTCATCGTCAATACCCGACGCATGCAGCGGCGCCTGCGCAGTCTGTTTGAGGCGGGCCCCGCGACCTTGCTGCCGCGGATCGGGCTCATCACCGATCTGGACGCGCTGGATCCTGGTGTTTGGGTACCTCCGGCAACCTCATCCCTTCGGCGAAGGCTGGAATTGATTGCGCTGGTCTCGCGCTTGTTGTCCCAGGAAAAAGACCTCGCGCCACGATCATCGCTCTACGATCTGACCGACAGTCTTGCCGCACTCATGGATGAAATGCAGGGTGAAGGTGTGACCGCCCAGACCATCGCGGAGTTGGATGTGACCGATCAATCCGGTCATTGGCAACGCGCCCAGCAGTTTATCCGCATTGCCCAAAACTACATGGACAGCGCCGACACCCCACCCGATGCTGAGGCACGCCAGCGGTTGCTGATCAATGCGCTGGCGTGCAGATGGCAGACATCACCACCCACGGACCCTGTGATCATTGCAGGGTCGACCGGGTCACGCGGGACAACATTGTTGCTGATGCAGGCCGTCGCGAAACTGCCTCAAGGCGCGTTGGTCCTGCCGGGATTTGATTTCGAGATGCCAAATGCGGTCTGGGCGCATCTCGATGACGCGATGTTGGCACAGGACCACCCCCAGTATCGGTTTCAGAAACTCATGAATGATCTGGAGGTAGCGCGGAGAGATGTCGGCAGGTGGCACCCGTCGACGCCACCCTCTGCTGCACGGAACGCTCTTGTTTCCTTGTCCTTAAGGCCTGCGCCGGTGACCGATGCATGGCTTTCGGAAGGTAAAGATCTCAAACACCTTGAAGCTGCAACCGCGGCGATCACGATGCTGGAAGCCCCCAGCCCGCGTGAGGAGGCCCTCGTGATCGCGCTGCGCCTGCGACTGGCGGCAGAAAAGGGAGAAACAGCTGCGCTGATCACGCCAGACCGCATGCTGACGCGTCAGGTAACCGCTGCGCTGGATCAATGGGATATTCTGCCGGACGATTCCGCCGGGACACCGCTGCATTTGTCGCCGCCCGGCCGCTTTCTGCGTCATATCAGCAACCTGTTTGTCCGCAAACTGGACGCCGAAGCATTGCTGACGCTGCTCAAACACCCATTGACCCATAGCGGGATCAACCGCGGACAGCATGTGCTCAACACCCAGCGGCTGGAACTTGCAATCCGCAAGGATGGGCTGCCGTATCCGGACAGGGCAGGTATTCTGAAGCGGATGCAAAGGGCGGTGGCCGCTGCCGCCGATCAGGTGTTTGTCGATGAATGGGCGCATTGGGTTGGCACCTCGCTAACCGGTCATCTTTCGGGTCAACTGCGCCCCTTGTCGGACTGGGTCGCCGATCACATTGCGCTTGCAGAGACCGTGGCAGGCGGGCTCGGCGCCGAGGGTTCTGGCGAACTCTGGCTCAAAAAAGCTGGCCAGAAAGCCAATGCGCTCATGCTGGATCTTGTAAAACACGCCGACGCAGGGTCGGAAATCTCTGCCGCTGACTATCACGATCTGGCAAGCGCGCTTCTGGCGGGCGAAGAGGTCCGGGATCGGGATGCGCCCCATCCAAAAATCATGATCTGGGGCACGCTTGAGGCACGGGTAGAGGGTGCCGATCTGGTGATCCTCGCAGGCTTGAACGAAGGCACCTGGCCCGAAGCGCCGCCCCCGGACCCCTGGCTCAATCGCGCACTCAGGCATCAGGCGGGTTTGCTGCTTCCGGAACGGCGCATCGGTCTTTCTGCCCATGACTACCAACAGGCCATTGCTGCCAAGGAAGTCTGGTTGACCCGCGCAATACGATCAGATGATGCCGAAACCGTGGCATCCAGATGGGTCAACCGGTTGCGCAATCTGCTGGCCGGCCTGAAAGAGCAGGGCGGACAGGCAGCATTGGACCAGATGCTGGACCGCGGCAACATCTGGCTGGCGCGCGCCTCTGCCTTCGAGCGTGTCGAACGGGTTGACCCTGCCCATCGGCCGTCGCCAAAACCGCCCGTCAGCGCGCGGCCTCACGCGCTGTCCGTCACGGAAATCAAGCGGCTGATCCGCGATCCCTATGCGGTTTATGCCAAACATGTGCTCCGCCTGACAAAACTGGGCCCGTTGGTGCAAAGCCCTGATGCCCTGATGCGGGGCACCCTGGCACATGACATCATGGAGCGCTTCATCAGGGGCACGGTGGCTGATCCGACGCTTCTCACCACGCACCATTTGACCCATGTGGCACACGAAGTAATGGAGAGGGACGTTCCATGGCCTGCGGTTCGGGCCATGTGGCTGGCGCGGATCGAAAAGATCGCAAACTGGTTTGTGGCGCGTGAACGTGAGCGCAGAACGTTTTCACAACCGATCGCTTTCGAGAATCAGGCCAAGGGCAAACTGTCCTGGCCGGATTTGGGATTCACGCTGACAGCCCGCGCCGACCGGATTGACCAAACTGACACAGGCGACGTGCTGATTTACGACTACAAGACGGGCAAACCACCCAGCGGAAAGGAGCAGGCCGCATTTGACAAGCAATTGCTGATTGAGGCGGCAATGGTCGAGCAGGGCGCTTTTGAAACTCTTGGCGTTTGCCATGTCGCGCTGGCCGTTTTCATCGGGTTAGGCTCTAATCCTGTCGAAGTTGGCGCGCCCCTTGAAAAAGAACCACCGCGCGAGGTCCTTGAGAAACTGCACGCGCTTATTGCGAGCTATCTGTCGGCGGATCAGGGGTTCACGTCGCGGCGCATGATGCAGCAGGATCGCTTTGGCGGGGACTATGATCAACTGGCGCGTTTTGGCGAATGGGACGCAACCGACGATCCGCTGCCGGAGGATTTGTCATGACGACCCGGGACGCAGCCACACAAGCGCAGGTGCGGGCAGCCGATCCTGACACGTCCACCTGGCTGGCTGCAAATGCAGGTTCCGGGAAAACGCGCGTTCTGACAGATCGCGTGGCGCGCTTGCTGCTTGAGGGGGTCGAGCCACAACATATTTTGTGCCTCACCTACACCAAAGCGGCAGCCTCGGAGATGCAGAACCGGCTGTTCAGACGTCTTGGGGCGTGGTCAATGCTGCCCGATTTGAAATTGCAGAACTCACTCCAGGAGCTTGGCGTTTCAGGAGAAATCGACGAAGCCCGGTTGCGCGATGCAAGAACGCTCTTTGCCCGGGCAATCGAAACGCCCGGCGGGCTGAAAATCCAAACGATCCACTCCTTCTGCGCATCGCTATTACGTCGCTTTCCCCTCGAAGCTCAGGTCAGCCCCCAGTTTACGGAAATCGAAGACCGGGCCGCTGACCTGCTGCGTGCGGAAATCGTCGATCAGATGGCAGAAGGGCCTGATGCCTCCTTGATCACGGCGCTTGCCCGTCATTACGCCGGTGAAGATTTTGGCAAACTGACGCGGGCGGTGGTACAGAACCGAGAGGCGTTTTTACAAACGTTGAGTTGGCCCGCCATCCTGTCCCTCTTTGAGCAGCCCGTTGAATTAAAAGAAGAAAGCATCGCGCAAAGTGTTTTCCTTGGGGGGGAACGCACGCTGATCGACGCCATCAAACCGGCATTGCTGGCAAAAGGCGGAAACGATGCAAAAGCCGGCGAAAAGCTGACGGGTCTCGTCGATCTTTCCTATTCAGCGCTTCCCGTGCTCGAAGCGGTCTTTCTGACAGGCGCCACGGCCAAATCCCCTTTTTCAGCCAAAACGGGCAGTTTTCCGACCAAACCCACCCAGGCTGTGATCGAGCCGCATATGCCCGCGCTGAATGCCCTCATGCAGCGGGTGGAAACCGCTCGCGGGCAGCGTCTTGCTCTGGGGGCGGCTCGGAAAACACAAGCCCTGCATGAATTCGCCGCGCGCTTCCTGCCTCTATATGAAAATCAGAAATTACTACGCGGATGGTTGGATTTTGATGATCTGATCCTGAAAGCGCGGACCTTGCTGACCGACAGCGCGGTTGCGGCCTGGGTGCTTTTTCGGATCGACGGTGGGATCGATCACATTCTGGTCGACGAAGCGCAGGACACCAGCCCCGCCCAATGGGACGTGATCCGAAAGCTGGCAGCCGAATTTTCCAGCGGTGAGGGCGCGCGCAGAGACGTCAAACGCACACTCTTCGTCGTTGGGGACAAGAAACAGTCGATCTACTCATTCCAGGGCGCAGATCCACGCGAATTTGACCGTATGGAAAGGGAATTTCAGACAAAACTGGAAGCCGCTGATCACAGATTTCAGAGCGAGACACTGGCGTATTCATTCCGGTCAGCTTCCCCGATTTTGTCCCTTGTCGACAAAGCGTTCGACGAAAAAGAGCAGGCCGGGTTCGAAAAGACGGCTAGACATATCGCCTTCAAAAACGCACTGCCCGGACGTGTTGATCTTTGGCCTCTGATCGAGAAACAGGCCGATGAGGATGATCGGGTTTGGTACGATCCGCTGGACCGGCGCAGCGAAACGCACCATACGGTTTTGCTGGCGCAACAAATCGCGGGTCAGATCAAACAGATGATCAACACGCACCAGACCGTGCCGGTGGATGGGCCGGTGCCGGGTGAATTTGAAAAGCGGCCCGTCCGGCCCGGCGATTTTCTGATCCTCGTGCAGCGGCGATCTGATCTCTTTTCAGAAATCATCCGGGCCTGCAAAGCGCATGAGTTGCCCATCGCTGGCGCGGATCGGCTGAAGGTTGGGGGTGAACTGGCGGTGCGCGATCTCGCGGCCTTATTGTCTTTCCTGACGGTCTCGGAAGACAGTCTGTCGCTGGCTACGGCTTTGAAATCACCGCTTTTTGGATGGTCGGAACAGGAGCTCTTCGATCTCGCACATCGCCGGAGCGAAGATCACCTTTGGCAAGCGCTGCGGCACCGTACTGAAGATTTCCCGCAAACGCTTGCCGTTCTGAATGATTTGCGGGCAAATGTGGATTTTCTGCGCCCTTATGATCTGATCGAACGTGTTCTGACCCGGCACGGCGGACGACGGAGGCTTTTGGCACGTTTGGGAAGAGAGGCCGAGGACGGCATCAATGCGCTGCTATCTCAGGCACTTGCCTACGAGCGGACCGCAATCCCCAGCCTGACCGGATTTCTGGTCTGGATGGAAACCGACGATCTTGAGATCAAACGACAGATTGACAGCGCCTCCGACCAGATCAGGGTGATGACCGTGCATGGTGCCAAAGGTCTGGAAGCGCCGATCGTGATCCTGCCCGACACCGCCAGACGTGACATTCAGATCAAAGATGACATCGTCAAGATAGGGAATACCCCTGTCTGGAAGACGAGTGCATCAGAAATGCCCGATGCCATGGCGCAAAGCATCGAAACGATGAAAGCGGCACAGATCGAAGAGCGGTTGAGATTGCTATATGTGGCTCTAACAAGGGCAGAGAAGTGGCTGATCATTGCCGCCTGCGGCGAGCTATCCAAACAAAATGACAGTTGGTATCAAATTGTCGAGCAGGCTCTGGACGAATTGCCTGTCACGTCGATGCGTTTTCAGGGTTTCGACATCAAGAGATTTGCCTCCCCCGGTTGGGAGGATTTGCCCGATGCCGAAAATCTCCCGTCAAAATCAGCCGCCATCGAACTGGACCAAATTTTTCATCACAAAGCGCCCGCAGCACCTGCCATTCCGGAAACCCTATCGCCATCTGAGCTTGGCGGACCCAAGGCACTGCCTGGCGAGACCAGTCGCACCGAGGAGGAAGCGAAAGCCTACGGCACTTTGGTGCATAGATATTTGGAGTATTTGAGCGCGGCACCGTCAGCCGAATGGCGTGACGTTGCCGAACGATTACGCTCGGCAATTCCAGACGTTTCAGAGCACGACAAGGCGCTCGCAGAGGCAAGTGCAATTTTGCGAACAGAAAGCCTGAGTTTTCTATTTGCTCAAGGGTCGCTGGCCGAAGTGCCGATTACAGCGCAGCTGGGTGAGCGTACACTCTATGGTGTCATTGACCGGTTGGTCGTCTCGGATACCCGCATTCTTGCCGTGGATTTCAAATCCAACGAAACCATCCCAGACCATGCGGCGCTATGCCCTGACGGGATATTGCGTCAGATGGGCGCTTATGCCCATGCGCTGCAACAGATCTATCCCGAACATATCGTCGAAACCGCGATCCTCTGGACCAGAACCGGCGAACTCATGAGATTGCCGCACGATATCGTGACGAGATCATTACAATGCGCTCTACATCTTGACGTGGGCACCAACGCTACATAGGTTCGCCGTCCAAGCATAGCCTGTCAGGAGAGCATAATGGCCACCCTTGCTGTAACCGACGAAACATTTGACGCCGAAGTCAAAAACTCCGACATCCCCGTAGTTGTGGATTTCTGGGCGGAATGGTGTGGCCCCTGCAAGCAGATTGGCCCTTCTCTGGAAGAGCTTTCCGCCGAAATGGACGGGAAGGTCAAAATCGTCAAAGTCAATGTTGATGATAATCCGAATTCGCCAGCTCAGATGGGTGTTCGCGGCATTCCTGCGCTGTTTATTTTCAAAGACGGGCAGGTTGTGTCCAACATGGCGGGCGCAAAACCTAAAGCAGCACTGCAAAGCTGGATCGAAGAGTCGATCTAAACCGGTTCTGTCAGAATCTTCGAGGGCGCTCCTATCCGGGCGCCCTTATTTTATGGGCCAGCCAAACCTGCGCAACCGTACTGCTATTTTGTCTTCCACGTCCTTTCGGCCCAGGTTGATCGCGTGACGCTGCCAGAACCACCATACGTAGCGCGCCCATTCGGGTTTATGTCTTGCGATCTTCCTGAAGGCCGCGACGTCTCCTGGCGCTGCTCCCAGCGTGACATGATGGAAATCAGCCTTTGAAAACAGAATGCTCGGCTTGCCAAAAAAGAGCGCGTTGAAAGCCACGGCGGAATTCTGCGTAACCACATAATCGCAGGTGCGCAGCAGTTCTTTCATGGCACCAATGCGCACGGTCAGGCGATCATTTTGCGCATCCATCTTGTTCAGCGCTGTGAGGTCCTGGTCGGCATAGGTGATGTTCGGATTGAGCGCTGCAATGATGGGCCGTTCCGGTTCGGCAGCAAGACAGGCATTAAGCATATCCAGTTGCGTGGACATCTGGGGCGGAACAGGTGTGGTCAGCTGATCTTGCAGCGGGACATAGACGAACCCGTCTTTTGTCGTTCTGAGCGGCGCGTCACCAAACAGACGTTCACGCCAATACTGGTAAAACCTCGCAGCATCATTTTTGGGAACAGCGGTCGGGTCAAAATCAGCGAAAGCGACATCACGTCTCCAGCATTCCGGGGTCTGTTCAATTTGCCAGAAAGGCGCATGAAGGCAACGCCCGAAAACCAGGGCGTTTTTACCCAAAGGGCTGGCCCGGTCAGACATTGAATAGTCGGTGTCTAGGGGTGCGATCGGCGACACTTCCGCGTGTCGCAGGTAGTCCACCTCAAATCCCGAACGCAGCGCGACAGACGCGACTTTTGTCACGAAATTCTGCCGACCCATCAAAACTGCATTGTGCAATTTCGGCTCCAAATAGAACCGCAGCACTTTTCCCCCACCCATGCCCGCAGGCTAAGCGGATAAACGGATATGAACAAGGCCGCGCTCTTGTACCCTCATTTGGGTCAGGCCATATAGGCACCACGCATAAGGAGACCGAGATGGCACGCGAAGAATTCCCCGGCTGGCATGGAACAACAATCATCGGCGTCAAGAAAGATGATGAGGTGGTCATTGCAGGGGACGGTCAGGTCTCTCTTGGTCAGACGGTGATCAAGGGAACGGCGCGCAAGGTGCGGCGTTTGTCACCGGGCGGTTATGATGTGGTCGCGGGGTTTGCCGGATCGACGGCTGACGCGTTTACTTTGCTGGAGCGGCTGGAAGCCAAGCTCGAAGCAACACCCGGCCAACTGGCGCGCGCCAGTGTCGAGCTGGCCAAGGACTGGCGCACTGATAAATATCTGCAAAAGCTCGAAGCCATGCTCATTGTCTCTGATGGCGCGGATATCTTCGTGATTACGGGTGCGGGTGACGTGCTGGAACCTGAACACGACGTTGCCGCCATCGGCTCAGGCGGTAATTTCGCCCTTGCCGCAGCGCGGGGAATGATGGACAGCGACAGATCGGCGGAAGATGTGGCGCGGGACGCGATGGCGATCGCCGCGGATATCTGTGTCTACACAAACGGAAACCTGACGGTCGAGAAGATCACGGCATGATTGACAAGGACGATCTTCGGGCCTCTGTCAGCGCCGGGATCGTGACAGAGGCGCAAGCCGCGGCATTGACCAGCCTTGCGCACAGTCGCAGCGGTGCGCGTGAAAATCTGGCGCCCGGCGATGAGCCTTTTGAACTTTTCCGTGGGTTCAATGAGATTTTCATCGTTGTGGGTCTCGTCGTCCTGGCGGTTGGCTGGGTCGGGGTTGTGACATTTGGCATGACAAATGACCCGTTGAGCCTTCGCAATACGTTGATCTATTCCGGGATCATCGCGGCTGTCGTGCTTTGGGGATTGTCTGAATACTTCATTCGCAGACGCAGGATGGTGGCACCTGCAATCACCCTCTCGATCCTATTCGCCATCAATGCAGCCTACACCTGCGCAGGCGCTTTTTCTGAACTGTTCATGGTGGCCCAGGGTGACAACAGCAGCCTGCCGCTACCCTTCAGTCTCGCGACACTTGCCTTGTTGCTCTTCTGGTTTCGGTTTCGGGTGCCCTTTGCGCTGGCGCTGATAGCATTGGCTGCTTTCGGTATCGCCATCCTAATCGCTGGCAACAGCAGTGGATCGCCCGCATCAACCGAGGAGTTGTTCCTGCTGTCGGCAGGCGGCCCCTTTGCGTGGATCACCCTTGCTCTGGGGGTCGTCGTATTTGGCATCGCCATGGCATTTGACATGTCCGATCCGCACCGCGTCACTCGCCGTGCGGCCAATGGTTTCTGGCTTCATGTGGTTGCAGCGCCGGCCCTGGTCAACACCATTGCCCTGTCGCTTCTGGAACGCGATGCCGGTTGGTCGAATTCCGTTTTGCTGGCCGTCCTGGCGCTCTTTGCGCTCGTCGCCATCGTGATTGACCGCAGGTCGTTCCTGATCGCCGCAATCGGCTACACGGTCATCCTGGCCACCACAATTTTCGACGGCGAGGGTGCTGTTTACACGGTCCTTTTCCTGGGAATCGTATTGTTGTTTCTGGGCGCCCGTTGGGAACGGATCCGCGCGCGTCTTTTGGCATTGATGCCGGGTTTCATCCCGTTGCACCGCCTGCCACCCTCTCATCTGACAAAGGCTTAACATGACAGACCTGACCCCCCGCGAGATCGTCTCCGAACTCGACCGATTCATCATTGGGCAAAAGGATGCGAAACGGGCGGTGGCCGTGGCCTTGCGCAACCGCTGGCGCCGCAAGCAGCTATCTGATGATCTGCGTGATGAGGTTTATCCCAAGAATATCCTGATGATCGGACCCACCGGGGTCGGCAAGACCGAGATCAGTCGCCGGTTGGCCAAGCTGGCGCGCGCGCCTTTTTTGAAGGTTGAAGCTACAAAATTCACCGAAGTCGGTTATGTCGGTCGTGATGTCGAGCAGATCATCCGCGATCTTGTTGACAGCGCCATCGCCATGACCCGCGATCACATGCGCGAAGACGTCAAGGCCAACGCGCGCAACGCCGCCGAAGAACGGGTTATCGATGCCATCGCGGGCGAGGATGCCCGTGAAGGTACCCGCGACATGTTCCGAAAGAAACTGAAAGCCGGTGAGCTTGATGATGAAATGATCGACCTTGAGATCGCCGATACATCGAACCCGTTTCAGGCGATGGATATTCCCGGCCAACCGGGCGGCGGCATGGGTATGCTCAATCTGGGTGACATATTCGGCAAAGCGATGGGCGGACGCACGACACGCAAGCGTCTGTCGGTCGCGGAAAGCTACGAAGTGTTGATTGGTGAAGAAGCCGACAAACTGCTGGACGATGAAACCGTTACCAAGGCTGCGATAGAGGCGGTGGAGCAGAACGGGATCGTATTTCTGGATGAGATCGACAAGGTCTGTGCAAAATCTGACGCGCGCGGTGGCGATGTGAGCCGGGAAGGGGTGCAGCGTGACCTGCTGCCGCTGATCGAAGGAACAACGGTCAGCACCAAACACGGGCCGGTGAAGACCGACCATGTGCTGTTCATCGCCTCTGGCGCGTTCCACATTGCAAAGCCTTCTGATCTGCTGCCCGAACTTCAGGGCCGATTGCCGATCCGGGTGGAACTGCGCGCCCTGACAGAAGAGGATTTCGTTCGCATTCTGACGGAAACGGATAATGCCCTGACGCTGCAATACACCGCCCTGATGGGAACCGAGCAGGTCAAGGTCAGTTTCGAACAGGATGGGATTGCTGCCCTTGCCAAGATCGCAGCGGATGTGAATCAAACCGTTGAGAACATCGGTGCGCGCCGTCTCTACACCGTCATGGAACGCGTGTTCGAAGAACTTTCCTTCAATGCACCGGATCAGGCGGGCGATGAAGTGGTCGTGGATGCGAGCTTTGTCGAAAAGAACCTGGGCGAGCTGACCCGTTCCACCGATATCAGCCGCTATGTGCTCTAGCCAGTGACCCGTCGCTAGGGTAGGCAAGTCGCGAACGACCGCGGAGAGATCGACATGCGACTGGGCGCATTTGTCAAAACGAATGCGCCCTGGCTGGCAGCGGGTGGCCTGTTGACGTTTCTGTCGTCCTTCGGGCAAACGTTTTTCATCTCCATTTTCGCAGCGCAGGTTCAGGGTGAGTTCGCACTCAGCCACGGTGAATGGGGGTCCATCTATTCGTTGGGCACCATGGTCTCTGCCGCTGTTATGGTTTGGGCTGGCGGACTGACTGATCATTTCCGTGTGCGCACGCTTGGGACCGTGATCCTTCTGTTCCTATCCGGCGCTTGCCTGCTGATGGCAGCCAACCCCTTTGTCTGGGCACTGCCAATTGTCATCTTTGCGCTGCGTTTGACCGGGCAGGGCATGACAAGCCACATCGCCATCGTCGCGATGGCACGCTGGTTTGTCGCAACGCGCGGGCGGGCTCTCTCAATCGCAACCCTTGGGTATGCGGTCGGCGAATCCATCCTGCCGCTAGGTTTTGTCGCTTTGATGACCTTCGTGAATTGGCGTCTTTTGTGGGTCCTTGCCGCGATCATCGCCCTAGCGGCTATCCCTGCGGTGCTGCATTTGCTGCGCGAAGAGCGCACGCCACAGTCGATGTCGCAGGAAAATCAGAGCGTGGGTATGCACGGTCGCCACTGGACCCGCAGTCAGACGCTTCGACATCCGCTTTTCTGGTACATGGTACCAGCGATTCTGGGTCCTTCAGCTTTCAACACCGCGTTCTTCTTTCATCAGGTCCACTATGCGGCCCTCAAAGGGTGGACCCATCTGACATTCGTGGCACTCTTCCCGATCTACACCGTGCTCGGGATCGGCGCGATGCTGATATCAGGCTGGGCGTTGGATCGCTTCGGCACGCCGCGGCTCATCCCCTTTTATCAACTACCCATGGTTTTGGCCTTCGCCGTATTTTCCGTTGGCTCGTCGCTGTGGATGGCCGTGATCGGTTTGTTTTTCCTCGCGCTGACCTCGGGTGCAAATTCGACGCTGCCCAACGCATTCTGGGCAGAGTTTTACGGCACCAGGAATATCGGTTCCATCAAAGCAATGGCGGCAGCTGTCATGGTTTTGGGCTCCGCGATCGGGCCCGGTGTAACGGGCTTCCTGATCGACTTTGGCGTCGGATTGGAACGGCAGTATATTGGTGTTGCGATCTATTTTCTGATTGCCTCGGCAATCATGTTTTTTGGTGTCAGGCGGGCACGGCCTTCATTGGCCATTTAACGCTTGCGCCGAAGGTAAACGTAATATGCGCCGCCGCCGCCGTGGCTGACATGCGCTTCACTGACCTGCAAGACCGACGATGCCAGTGGTGGTGAGCTTAGCCACTGCGGCACCTGATGACGCAACACGCCAAATCTGACAGGGATTGGACCGCCTTCATCACGATTCTTGCCTTTTCCGGTAATCACCAGAACCAGCCGTTTCCCCGATCCATGCGCCCGTAACACAAATTTGATCAAAGCCGCATGCGCGCGGTCCAGCGTCATGCCATGCAAATCAATGCGGCCTTCGGGTTTCAATTTGCCACGTGTCATTTTCCCAAAGGTTTTCTGGTCCATCTGAACGGGCGATTTTTGCAGCTGATCCGGCAATGTGGGCTTCAGATCATAACCCGGTTTTCGCGCGACTGGCTTGGGCGGATAGGTTGTGACAAGCTTGCCCAGATCAACGGTCGGTTTGGATTTGGGCTTAGGGGCAGGCGCGTAAGCAGCGGGATCAAAAGTTTCCTGAAGATTCAGCCTTTCAGTTCTATCCGCCACCTTTTGCCAGAGCGCGATTTCGTCAGGCCCCAGTTTTCGACGCGTCACAAAGAACCCTCAGGCGCCATTGCATAAGCGCGTTGAATCGGCAGAAGGACGATCATGCGTCCGGGATCCTTCAACTTCCCCGCCGCCCGTCCGGCCTTGTCACCGGTACCAAAAAATATATCCGCCCGTTGCGCCCCCTTGATCGCCGATCCGGTATCCTGCGCAATCATCAGGCGTCGCATCGGTTTTTTACCATCCTTCTCGATCCAGACCGGCGCGCCTAGGGGCGTGAAGGTCGGGTCGACGGCGATTGTGCGCATCGGTGTGACCGACCGGTTCATGGCCCCCAACGGGCCTTTGTCCGAAGGGACTTCGCTGACCTCACGGAAAAATACGTAGGACGGATTATGATAGAGCAATTCTTGCCCGGCAGCGGGATTGCGCCGCACCCAGTTCTTGATGACATCGGCGCTGACCTGATGGGATTGATAGGTGCCCCGGCGAACAAGCTCGGCACCGATAGAGCGGTAAGGATGACCATTGGCACCCGCATAGCCCACCCGCAACTTGTCCCCATCGGGGAGATTTACACGACCAGACCCTTGAATTTGCAGAAAAAAGAGTTCGACAGGATCATCGACCCAGGCGATCTCCAAACCTCTGCCACTCAATTGGTTCCCATCCAGAATTTCCCGACGTGACAGCCACAAGTCGGTGGCCTTGGCTTCAGGTGGCATCGCATAGATCGGAAAACGGTAGCGCCCGGTCCTCTGTCGCGATCCGCTAAGTTCCGGTTCAAAGTAACCGGTAAACAACATGTCGGCACCGTCTTCGATCAATACGGGGCGAAAAAACAACTCAAAGAAACTGCGCGGATCGGGATCTGACGTTGCATAGGCACAAACGGCGCGCCAGTCCGGGTCAGGCATATCCTGGCAGGTGTTACGAAAGGTCTCAAAGGCGGCCGCATGATCATCCAGCGACCATCCTTCCAGATCATCGAAAGAGAGAACTTCGACACGCTGCTCAGCATTGACGGGGGGTGTCATTCCGATCATCCCCGCAATCAGAGCCGCCGCCAGGCCGGATTTCATGCGTCTGTGGAAACAAGCTGCCAATTTGGATCGTCCGACCCCATTGTGCGCGCGAAAGCCCATGTGTCTTTCTGGCGCTTGATCTCCGATGTGCTGCCTTCGATGATGTCACCTTCGCTGTTGCGTACAGCAGAGGTGAGTTCAGCAACGAACCGAATGGTCAATTCCGCCTCATTGGTGGCGTCATTGAAGGTCGCGTCCATCAGTTTAAGTTCACGCACGCCAATGAATGTAGCCTCGATGGTAAGCCCCTGATCTTCGCGCGCGGCGACACCATCGACAAAAGATTCGTATATGTCTTCTGCCAGGAAGGGCTGGATTTCCGACAATTCGCCAGTTTCATATCCCATCACGATCATCTCATAGGCACCGCGGGCACCGCCCAGAAAATCGGTGACGTTGAAAGACGGCTCCAGACGTTTCATCGAACTCAGCGCCTTGGCCGCATCCGAATCCTCCTCCACGTGATCGACGATATCAAGATCGGGGCCACCTTCGATCACCTCGAACTCCGGGCCGGTCCGTCGGCCCGGTTGTGGGTTCGCCATGGGCGGTTGCTCAAAACCATCCCTTGTCCCCAACACGTTCTTTAGTCGGAGAATCAAAAAAACAGCAATGCCAGCAAGCACCAGAAGCTGTATCAGGGGCGAATTCATATGTACCTCATGTCGGGTAAAACGTGGAAACCGGTGTATACTGCTCTTATGTAGGTGTCGGACTACGCCAAGTCCACTGTACGCTCCACGAAAGGAAGCATCAAAATGTGGCTATTTATCGCTTTTCTTGCGGTACCACTGATCGAAATCACCCTTTTTATTCAAATTGGTGGAGCGATCGGCCTTGGATGGACCCTGGTGACGGTCGTCGTTACGGCAATTGTGGGCACATGGCTGGTACGGAATCAAGGGATTCTTGCCCTCGGTCAGCTCAAATCGTCTTTCTCTGACCTGAAGGACCCGACAGAACCGCTGGTGCATGGTGCAATGATCCTTTTTTCCGGCGCTTTGTTGCTGACGCCCGGATTTTTTACGGATGCGGTGGGTTTTTTGCTGCTGATCCCCGCATTTCGCACTGCGGTCTTCAAGGCCATCCGGTCACGGATCAATGTTCAAACCTTCGACAGCAGAGGCCCGCGCCCCGGTCGCCCGACACCGGATGGTGATATTATTGATGGAGAGTATTCCGAGGTCTCGCCAAATTATGACAAGATCAAAAGGCCGTCAGGCTGGACGGACCATTGAGAACCCCAATCCAAACTGTTAAGGCTCGCCCGATTTATTATTCACTGTAGGAGTGACCCATGGCTGAAGCCGAAGCACAACAACAAGGACCGCAGATGCGCGTTCTTGGGCAATTCATTCGCGATATGTCTTTTGAGAACATCATGGCGCAAAAGGGCGCGCCTGCGGATGTGACCCCCGATGTGCAGGTTCAGGTGAACCTCGACGCCAAAAAGCGCAGCGCTGAAAACCAGTATGAAACATCCATCAAGCTGACCGTCACGTCCAAAGCCAAGGATGGCGACGCGACCTTGTTTGTTTTGGAGATCGATTACGCTGGCATCTTCCATGTGGACAATGTGCCCGAGGATCAGCTGCACCCGTTCCTGTTGATCGAATGCCCGCGGATGATTTTCCCGTTCCTGCGTCGGATCGTCAGCGACGTGACCCGCGATGGCGGTTTCCCACCGCTGAATCTGGAAAACATCGACTTCCTCTCGCTCTACCGCAATGAACTGGCGCGTAGACAGGCGGAAGAAGCCCCAAAAATGGACGCCTGATTTTTCAGGATTTCACCCACAAAGCGTCGTCGCCCAATTTCGCAACAAATTCAGCGTGGGCGGCGGCTTCTTCGTCGGTCAATCGAGATGGCAGCGGCGTTGGGCGCGGCCTGGCTATCCAGGCATCAGCGCCGTCAGCGGATCGGTCCTGCGCCGTCGTCGACAAACCAAAATCCGGCTGGCGCCCGCCGATCAGTTCCAGATAAACCTCTGCCAGAATTTCACTGTCCAGCAACGCGCCGTGCAGCGTTCGCGAAGAATTGTCGATATTGAATCGACGGCACAGCGCGTCAAGTGATGCCGGTGATCCCGGAAAGCGTTTGCGCGCAATCTCCAGTGTATCAATGGCCTGTTCCCATGGGATCTGGGGCAGGCCCATCCATTTCAGTTCGGCATTGAGAAATTTGATGTCAAAGGCCGCATTGTGGATCACGAGTTTTGCGTCGCCAATGAAATCCAGAAAGGCCTGTCCAACTTCGGCAAATTTCGGTTTATCCCGCAGAAAATCATCGCCCAACCCGTGTACCTGAAAAGCCTCTTCCGGCATGGACCGTTCGGGGTTGATATATTGGTGATAGGTTTTGCCCGTTGCCATATGACCCATCAGTTCAACAGCGCCGATTTCGACAATCCGGTCACCGGATTGCGGGTCAAAACCTGTGGTTTCTGTATCGAGGACAACTTCACGCATTGCGCAATTTCTTTCTGATTTGTTGAACAACATCCTGAACCTGCTTTCGCGCGTGTTCAACAGTGTCAGTTACGATGACATAGTCTGACAGGGCACATTTTTCGGCGTTTGGCATCTGTTTCGCCCGGATTCTCTGAAAAGCTTCTGATGACATTGTACCTCGTTCCAGGACGCGCCGTTCCTGAACATCTGACGGAACAGAAACGCACACCACCGCATCCATCATTTTTTCACCCCCGGTTTCGAACAGCAGCGGAATGTCCAGAACCGCGATATCAGCCGAAGCTTGCTGGAGGAATTCAGAACGATCCCGGGCGACCAAAGGGTGCACAATCGCTTCGATGTCTTTCAAAGTCTCTGGTTTTTGCGCAATGAGTTCCCGCAATAGTTCCCGCGATACTGCATTTTCCCGGATCACTTCGGGAAAGGCCGATTTCATCGGACCAACAGCAGCGCCACCAGCGGCATAAAGGCGATGCACCGCCGCATCCGCATCCCACAAAACGCAACCTTCTTCGACAAACATCCGGGCAGTTGTCGTCTTTCCCATGCCGATAGAGCCGGTAAGCCCAAGTTTGAACATCAATTGAGCACCGCATCGCGGGCTTCGGCATCCACCTCCGGACGTGGCCCAAACCAGCGTTCAAATCCCGGTACGGCCTGATGCAGTAACATCCCCAGACCGTCGACGGTAATACAGCCTTTCTGCTTCGCCGCTTCCAACAGGCGGGTCTTCAGGGGCGTATAAACGAGGTCCGTGACAACTGCGTCTTTTCTCAAGCCATCCAATGGGACACGCATCTCCGGTTTTCCGACCATCCCGAGGGAGGATGTATTCACCACAAGACTTGCTTCTTCCAACATGTTGCCAGCTTGCACCCAGTCAATCACGGTCACACGATTTCCAAAATCAGACTGCAGTTTTTCCGCACGAATACGGGTTCTGTTGGAAAGCAGAATTTCCGGAACGCCTGCTTCAAGAAGAGACGCGATGACCGCCCGGGACGCGCCGCCCGCACCCAGCACGGCAGCGGCACCCTGCGCCGGTCTCCATCCTGGTGCACCGGCCCGAAGATTTTCAAGAAATCCGTAACCATCTGTATTATCAGCATGAATTCGGCCATCTTTGCGAAAAATCAAGGTATTGGCGGCACCAATCAGGGTGGCCCGATCCGTGACGAGATCCGCAATCTCCAACACGGCCTCCTTGTGAGGAATGGTAATGTTCACGCCAACAAAGCCAGCTTTCGGCAGAGTTATCAGAACATCCCGCAAATCTCGCGCAGAGACGTCCATGGGAACATAAAACCCCCTGACCCCATATTTGTTCAGCCAGTGGCGTTGCAACTGTGGTGATTTGGAATGTGAAATCGGTGACCCGATGACCCCAGCCAATGGTACCTTTGATGGCGATTTGGCCTCTGTCATTTTTCTATGTCCCCCCGCAGCGTCAGAAAGGATAGCAGTTCCAACAAGGGCAAGCCAAGGACATTGAAATAGTCTCCTTCAACGCGCGAAAAGAGACGAACGCCTTCTTCTTCAAGTTTGTAAGCCCCGACCGCATGGCGAATACTGTCCCAGTTTCGCGCAATATATCCATCGATATAACCATCCGAAATCTCACGCATTCGCAACCTGACCGTGCCGATGTGGCGCCAGATTGGCTTGCCTGCTTCACAGAGAACAGCGGCCGACAATAACATATGCTTGTCGTTTCTCATCTTGCGCAACTGGTCTGCGGCATCCACTTTTGACCGTGGTTTTGTCAGGATTTCTCCTTTGAAATCCAATACCTGATCACAACCCAATACAAGTGCCTCAGGGTGTTTTTCGCTTATCTTTCGGGCTTTTAGCTCCGCAAGAGCATCGGCTATGTTACGTGGTGGTTGGTTCTCTGCCAGCATGGCGTCGCGCACCATATCCTCATCAACACGCGCTGGCACAATTGAAAAATCAACCGCGGCCTGGCGCAGCATATGTGCTCTGATCTCGGAGCCGGAAGCCAATATCAAGGACTGGGTCATGTGGATAAGCCTGTGTGCGGCATTAAGATATTCTTAATATGTTCTTCTGAGCAAAAGACCGAGATGACGCAAGAGGATCAATATTCCGGGATAACAATCGTTACCGCAATATTAATGCCAGTGCTGAAAAGAATAACCGATTGTCTGTGTGTAAGTTGTTTCTATGCAATTACCCACAGGGTTATACTCTATATCCAAACCCAGTTATGAATATAACATACTGATATTAATATATATAATTATATTTTCTACTATATTGAGGTAACGCAGGAAAACTTGTTCCTACGGGTATAAGACGACGGATAAATCCTTAATCCACAACGGAACGATCCTCTACATAATCATCATCCTTTTATCTTTCTTTATTAATTAATATGAGGGGCGAACGGATCGGAGAACTTGATGTCGGACTTTCTTTCCATCGCATATCCCTGGATCAAGTCATTTCATATCATGTCTGTGATCGCCTGGATGGCCGGATTGTTTTATCTGCCCCGGTTGTTTGTCTATCACGTAGAGCAGGTTGGACAAACCGGCGAAACGCAGGCTCTTTTCCAAACCATGGAACTGAAGCTGCTCCGGGTGATTATGAATCCGGCGATGATTGCCACATGGGTATTTGGTCTTTGTCTGGTTTTTACACCGGGCATCGTGGATTGGTCAGAAATCTGGCCGTGGACGAAGGCGATTGGTGTTCTAGCAATGACAAGCTTTCATCATTGGCTGGGTCGCCGTCGCAAGGATTTCGTGAACGGTACAAATGATCTGACCGGTCGGCAGTTCCGGATGATGAACGAGGTCCCGACTTTTCTGATGGTGCTTATTGTCTTGTCGGTGGTGGTGCGATTCTGATTGAATTGACTCAAGAGTGATTGCCCCCTATATCCGACCCACCATCCCGTCCGGGAATGGCGCAGACCAACATAATCTAAATTACTTCAGTCGATGACGCGCTCTCGGCTGAGTACAGGTATTTTCATGACATCTGACGTGACTGAAACAAAATCCGCCCCCGAAACGCTGGAAACGCTGAATCTCGCCGACTTGAAGCGAAAGAGCCCAAAAGACCTTTTGTCGATGGCCGAAGATTTGGAGATCGAGAACGCCTCGACCATGCGAAAAGGCGAGATGATGTTTCAGATTCTGCGCGAACGTGCAGATGAAGGATGGGAAATCTCCGGAGATGGTGTTCTTGAAGTTCTTCAGGATGGTTTTGGATTTCTGCGTTCCCCGGAAGCCAACTATCTGCCAGGCCCGGACGATATTTACGTATCGCCAGAGATGATCCGTAAATACTCCTTGCGGACGGGCGATACCATCGAAGGGGTTATCAAGGCACCGGACGACAATGAGCGGTATTTTGGTCTCTTGGATGTGACGCAGATCAATTTTGAAGATCCGGAAAAAGCACGCCACAAGGTGGCTTTTGAGAATCTCACACCACTTTATCCCGATGAACGTCTGACCATGGAAACCGATGATCCGACCGTCAAAGACCGGTCATCGCGCATCATTGATCTGGTAGCGCCCATTGGTAAGGGCCAGCGGTCACTGATCGTTGCGCCGCCGCGGACGGGTAAGACAGTTCTGCTGCAAAATATCGCCAATTCGATCGAACGAAATCATCCCGAATGCTACCTGATCGTTTTACTGATTGATGAGCGCCCGGAAGAAGTGACCGATATGCAGAGGTCGGTAAAAGGCGAGGTGGTTTCCTCGACCTTTGACGAGCCAGCGACCCGGCACGTGGCAGTTTCCGATATGGTTATTGAGAAAGCCAAACGGTTGGTCGAGCACAAACGTGACGTCGTGATCCTGCTCGACTCGATCACGCGACTGGGCCGCGCCTTCAACACTGTCGTGCCGTCCTCAGGTAAGGTTCTGACGGGTGGTGTGGACGCAAACGCCTTGCAACGTCCCAAACGATTCTTCGGCGCGGCGCGGAATATCGAAGAAGGGGGGTCTCTGACCATCATCGCAACTGCGTTGATCGACACCGGAAGCCGGATGGATGAAGTCATCTTCGAGGAATTCAAAGGGACTGGTAACTCTGAGATCGTGCTGGATCGCAAAATTGCTGACAAGCGCGTATTCCCGGCAATGGACATCCTGAAGTCTGGCACCCGGAAAGAAGATTTGCTTGTCGACAAGATTGATTTGCAGAAAACCTTTGTGTTGCGACGTATTCTGAACCCGATGGGCACGACCGATGCGATTGAATTCCTGATCTCCAAGCTCAAACAAACCAAGACAAATTCAGATTTCTTCGATTCTATGAATACGTAACTTATTGTTTAAAAACAGTGAGTTAGTGATATGAATACGATCTTTGCTCTGGCGACAGCGCAGGGCCGCGCAGGCGTCTCGGTCATCCGAATCTCGGGGAGCGAGGCTTGGGGGGCGGCCAGTCGGGTTTGTGGTAATCTGCCCGCAGCTCGAACATCCGGAACCCGGGTTTTACGATCTTCAAGCGGTGACGTTTTGGATCATGCATTGGTTTTACCTTTTCAAAAGCCAAACAGCTTTACCGGTGAAGATGTCGTTGAGTTCCATGTTCACGGCAGCATTTCGGTCGTCCAAGGTCTTTTGAGAGAGCTTTCCCTTGATGATGATCTTCGGCTGGCTGAACCCGGTGAATTCACCCGACGCGCGTTGGAAAATGGCAAGTTGGATGTATCTCAGGTTGAAGGCCTTTCCGATCTGATTGATTCAGAAACGGAGGCGCAACGAAAACAAGCCATGCGGGTTTTTTCGGGTGCGCTGGGGGACAAGGTCGAGCATTGGCGGAGAAGCTTGATACGCGCGGCAGCTTTGATGGAAGCAACAATTGACTTTGCAGATGAAGATGTTCCCGTCGATGTTGGACCGGAAGTCTTCGATTTATTAGAACAGGTTGGTCGGGATTTAACCGCAGAAATCGAGGGGTCTTACGTTGCTGAACGTATCAGGTCTGGATTCGAAGTCGCCTTGGTGGGGCTGCCGAACGCAGGCAAATCCACGCTGTTGAATCGGTTGGCAGGCAGAGAAGCTGCGATCACTTCAGAGATCGCCGGAACGACTCGCGACGTCATTGAGGTTCGGATGGACCTGGGTGGATTGCCAGTTACTTTTCTGGATACAGCCGGTCTTAGAGTAAGCGATGACAAGATAGAGGCAATTGGCGTGTCGCGCGCTGTCGACCGGGCGCGGGCGGCCGATTTACGGGTCTTTTTGACAGATGGTGACACGCCTCTTTTGTTGGAGCCGCTTGAGAATGATATCGTTCTGCAATCGAAAGCTGACCTTTTGTCGAGTTCCAATGCTGGCATTTCGGGCAAAACCGGGCAGGGCGTAGATCAGCTGATTTCCTTGATCCAAAGAAAGCTGACGCAGAAATCAGCCGCGGCGGGTCTGGCAACGCACGAACGGCATCGCATGGCCATGACGCGCTCGCTGCAGGGCTTGAAAGACGCCAAACGTCTCGTTGTTCAAGGTCCGGATGTCTATGATATAGCATCCGAAGAACTGCGAGATGCGATTCGATCTCTGGAAACCCTGGTGGGTCGGATAGATGTCGAAAGCCTGCTCGATGAGATTTTTGCGTCTTTTTGCATTGGAAAATAAATGGAGTGTTTCACGTGAAACATTTTGACGTCATCGTTGTTGGAGGAGGCCATGCCGGCACCGAGGCCGCGCATGTGTCGGCCCGGATGGGCGCGCGAACAGCATTGGTGACGATGTCCGAGGATGGGATTGGTGTCATGTCTTGCAATCCGGCCATTGGTGGTTTGGGTAAGGGGCATTTGGTACGCGAAATTGATGCGCTTGACGGCATTATGGGCCGTGCAGCTGACAAAGCTGGAATTCAGTTCAGATTGCTGAACCGCCGAAAAGGACCAGCGGTTCAAGGGCCTCGTGCTCAGGCAGATCGCGAAATTTATCGATCAGAAATACTCAAACAAGTAAAAACTCAGGAAAACCTTGAAATCATCGTAGGCGAAGTTACTGATTTTTTGATGGATAATGATTGCGTAGGCGGTGTGGTGCTTCAGGATGGCGTCGAGATTAAGTCCAGCAATGTCGTTCTAACCACAGGGACATTTCTGCGTGGCGTTATTCATATTGGCGATGTGTCGCATTCCGGTGGTAGGATGGGGGACAAGGCTTCCGTTAAACTGGCTCAAAGAATTGACTCTTTTGACCTGACTTTAGGGCGACTAAAGACCGGTACGCCGCCGCGTTTGGATGCCCGTACAATCAGTTGGGATGCTCTTGAAAGTCAACCTGGTGATGACGACCCGACATTTTTTTCATTTCTCTCAAATGATGTTGCGGCGCGCCAGATTTCCTGTGGCATTACGCATACAAATGAAAGAACCCACGAAATTATTCGGGATAATCTATCGCGATCCGCGATGTATGGTGGTCACATCGATGGTGTTGGGCCGCGGTACTGCCCTTCGATTGAAGACAAGATTGTCAGATTTTCGGATAAGGACTCTCATCAAATTTTTCTTGAACCCGAGGGGCTTACTACAAACACGGTTTACCCAAATGGCATTTCGACCTCACTGCCAGAGCGTATTCAAGAGGAATACGTACATTCAATCAAAGGTCTGGAGACAGCGAAGATTTTACAGCCGGGTTACGCGATCGAATATGACTATGTGGATCCCAGAGCATTGAATTCAGATCTAAGCTTGCCGTCGGTGCCAGGTCTGTACCTTGCCGGCCAGATCAATGGGACGACTGGATACGAAGAGGCTGGTGCTCAAGGCCTAGTCGCTGGATTGAGTGCTGCTCTGAGTGCCCAGGGTAGGGATTCCATTCGGCTTTCGAGATCCGAAAGTTACATTGGGGTGATGATTGATGATTTGACTACACGTGGTGTGAGCGAACCATATCGAATGTTTACATCAAGAGCGGAGTTTCGGTTGTCTTTGCGCGCGGACAACGCTGACCAGCGCCTAACGCCAATTGGGGCTGATTTGGGTTGTGTCGGCGAGGCTCGCAGAAAGAAATTTGAGATCAAGGCGGAAAAGCTCGACGTCGCTCGTGCGATTCTGGAGAAGGAATCATTTACACCATCCCAGGCCAAAGGCGTTGGAATAAAAATAAATCAAGACGGAACGCGCCGAAGCGCTATGCAGCTGCTCGCTTTTCCCGACGTGTCTTTTGCTGAGATCGACCAGTTGAACCAGCACTTCTCGGATATCGAACCTGAGATTAAAAAACAAATGGAGCGTGAGGCCCTGTATGCCAACTACATCGAGCGTCAAAAGCGTGACATCATTCTTTTGAAGAAGGATGAGGGACAAGCCATTCCGGTTGAATTTGATTATGATGCTATCGCTGGCCTGTCCAATGAATTGAAGTCCAAATTGGTCAAGGTGCGCCCCTCGACATTGGCCCAAGTATCACGCATCGATGGAATGACACCGGCAGCCTTGACGTTAATACTTGCAAAACTTCGGCAGAAAAAGAGAAAGCAACTGGCTTGATGAGTTTTGACATTGATGTTTCACGTGAAACATTCACAAGGCTTCAAGCATACCATGATTTGCTAACCAAGTGGAATCCGACGATAAATTTGGTTTCGAAGACAAGCGTTGATGTGCTTTGGGATCGACACATTTGGGATTCGGCCCAGATTTGTCAGATTGCAGGTCATGGCGATGCTTGGGCTGATATTGGCAGCGGCGGTGGCTTGCCTGGTTTGGTTGTGGCAATTCTCGCACTGGAAATGCAACCCAGTCGGGTTGTGATCCTGGTGGAAAGTGATGCAAGAAAGGCCACCTTCCTGCGGACCGTCATTCGCGAACTCGGATTGTCATCGAAGGTTGTTGCGTCGCGTGTTGAGGCAATTGACCCATTGAATGCCGACATTCTTTCAGCGCGCGCCTTGGCCGATTTAAACAACCTTCTGGGATATGCTTACCGCCACCTGAAAGCGGATGGTCACGCCATTTTCCTCAAGGGCGCATCTTGGGAAAAAGAGGTCGAAGAAGCACGTCGGTCGTGGTCTTTTGATGTTGTAGCGCATAAAAGTAAAACCAACGACGACTCCGCCGTGCTTGAGGTTAAGGATATCAAACGTGCCTGACTTTTCCCGCCCAGATGGCCCAAAAATTATAGCGGTGGCAAATCAGAAAGGTGGCGTTGGAAAGACCACGACGACGATTAATTTGGCGGCTGCATTGGCTGAAGCAGGCAAGCGCGTGCTGGTTGTAGATTTGGATCCGCAAGGAAATGCGTCGACGGGGTTGGGTATCGATGTAGAAGATCGAGAATTCACGACTTATGAGCTCCTTTTGGAAGATATCGATCTGAAAACGGTTGTTCTGCCGACAGTGACGCCAGGGTTGATGATTGTTCCGGCGACAGTTGATCTGAGCTCGGCGGATATAGAGCTGATTTCAAATGAGAAGCGCAGCTTCTTGTTGCATGATGCACTACGTCAGACCGCGATGGATGATTTTCAGTTGGATTACATCCTGATAGATTGTCCGCCTTCCCTGAATCTGTTGACGGTTAATGCGATGATCGCGTCGCATTCTGTGCTGGTGCCGCTTCAGAGCGAATTCTTCGCCTTGGAAGGTCTGTCACAACTCATGTTGACCATTCGTGAAGTCAGACAAAGTGGAAATAAAGACCTGCGGATCGAAGGTATTGTGTTGACCATGTATGACCGACGCAACAACTTGTCTTTACAGGTGGAGCAGGACGCGCGCGATAATCTTGGGGAGCTGGTTTTTGAAACCCGTATTCCAAGGAACGTTCGGGTCAGCGAGGCGCCATCATTTGCGATGCCGGTCTTGACCTATGACACCGCCTCAAAAGGGGCCCAGGCATATCGGCTGCTGGCGCGTGAAGTATTGAGCAGAAACAGTGTAAAGGCTGCATAGGGGGCAAAAATGGCAGGTGGGGTTGATCGCAAACGTGGATTAGGCAGGGGCTTATCCGCTTTGATGGCTGATGTTGCGGAGACAGAAAAGACTGCGAGCGCGGGGCTGTCTGCGACAGAGCGCTTGATCCCCATCGAACAAATTACCCCCAATCCCGAACAGCCGCGTAAACGATTTGCTGAAGGCGATCTGGATGATCTGGCGTCATCCATTCGGGAAAAAGGTGTTATTCAGCCGCTGATCGTGCGTGCAATTGCAGGTGACCGGTACGAGATTGTAGCCGGTGAGCGGCGTTGGCGCGCGGCCCAAATGGCAAAGCTGCATGATCTTCCTGTCATCGTTCGATCCTTTTCCGACGTTGAAGTGCTCGAAGTTGCGATTATCGAGAATATTCAACGGGCGGACCTCAATCCCATCGAAGAGGCCGCAGGCTATCGCCAGTTGATGGACCGGTTTGGTCACACGCAGGAAAAAATGGCCGAAGCGTTGGGTAAGAGCAGAAGCCACATCGCAAATCTTTTACGGCTGTTGAATTTGCCGGATACTGTGCTTGAGCTCGTCCGGAAAGGAGAGCTGAGCGCTGGCCATGCGCGAACGCTGGTCACGTCGCAAGATCCTTTGAGGCTCGCTCAGCAGATTATCAAAGGGGGGTTATCGGTACGGGCGGCAGAGGCTTTGCTCAAGAAAGAGCAAGATTCCGACGCCGGTGGTACGTCTGGAAAAAATCCTGCCGGCTCTGGATCCGACCAGAAAGATGCCGACACCAAGGCCCTTGAGGGCGATTTGTCCGCCACATTGGGAATGAAGGTGAACCTCAATCACAAGCCGGGGCAGGAGGCAGGGCAAATGACTGTGCACTATAAGTCTTTGGAAGAGCTTGATGAATTGTGTCGGATACTGAGCGGTTCCTAGCATTCCAGCAATTTGGACACCACGGCATTTAAAACTGTAAACCCTTGTTTTGAAACGATTAATCTCTCATCTTTCTGGTGAATCATACCGAGTTCGACCAATTCTTCGATCTTGCTGGTCGGTAGTGCCGTGCCGGACAGTTTTTCATACCGCTCAGGATCAATACCCTCTTTGAGGCGGAGACCCATCAGCAGAAATTCGACAGATTGATCTGATATAGTCAGCGGCGCGCGCGGTTTCTCGGCAGCATTGGTCGCTACGGAATGCAGCCAACGGGCCGGGTTGGAAAAACACTCGGTTGCCCACCGCTGCCCGTTTCTCGTGATCCGACCATGGGCGCCGGGTCCGATCCCCACATAGTCGCCGTACCGCCAGTAGATCAGGTTATGCCTCGATTGTGCACCGTCACGGGCATGATTGGAAACCTCATAGGCGGGCATGCCATGAGCGTCGCAAATGTCCTGCGTCAGCTCAAAGAGGTCCGCACCAAGGTCGTCATCAGGCAGGTCTTTCAGTTTACCCGCATTATACCGGTCACCGAAGGCGGTGCCTTGTTCAATGGTCAGCTGATAAAGCGACAAGTGGTCAACAGCCATGGAGAGAGCCTGCTTCAGTTCGTCCTCCCAGTGCTTTAGCGATTGACCCTGGCGAGCATAGATCAGGTCAAAACTGACGCGCTCAAAGGTGCTGCGGGCAATATCAAATGCCTTCATGGCTTCATCGGCGCTGTGCAACCTACCAAGGCGGCGCAAATCCGTATCGTTCAACGCCTGAATGCCCATGGAGATGCGATTGATCCCACCTTCCCGAAAATCCCGGAACTTATGCGCTTCGACAGAGCTTGGGTTGGCCTCCAGTGTGATTTCCAGATCGTTCGCACAAGGCCACAAGGTCCGGATTCTTTCGATGATGCGTGCGACCGTATCCGGGGCCATCAGGCTTGGTGTGCCCCCGCCGAAGAAAACCGACCTGAGTACGCGTCCCGGTGTTTCCCTGGCCGCGCGCGCCACTTCCGTCAGGTATGCTTCGCACCAGGCCGATTGATCGATTTCGCGGGACACATGGCTGTTGAAATCGCAGTAGGGGCATTTCGCCTCACAGAACGGCCAATGAAGATACAGACCGAAACCACCATTTTCCCAATCTTCAGCCAAAACACCCTGCGATCAGTTTTGTGAAGGCATCCGCACGATGGCTGATCCGGTTTTTCTCCGCCGGGTCCATTTCCGCAAAAGTGATGTCATACCCGTCGGGTTGAAACATGGGGTCATAGCCGTGGCCGGCCTCCCCGCGAATGGGCCAGACCAGCGAGCCGTTCACCTTGCCTTCGAACACTTCATCATGCCCATCAGGCCAGGCCAAAACGAAAGTGGCGCGGAAACGGGCGCGCCGAGGATGGGCTGCCTGTTTTTCCTCAAGCAGCGAATGCGTCTTGGTCATCGCCATAATGAAATCGCGACCAGCGGGCGTTTCAGCCCAATCCGCAGTGTAAACGCCGGGCTGATCATCCAGCGCTTCGACTTCGATACCGGAATCATCCGCCAGCGCTGGTAATCCAGTAGCCAAAACAGCGGCGCGTGCCTTGATACGGGCGTTACCGACAAATGTTGTTTCTGTTTCCTCGGGTTCCGACAAGCCCATTTCAGCGGCCCCAACAACCTCGACGCCATAGGGTTCAAACAGCTGGCGCATTTCGTCCAGTTTGCCCGCGTTATGGGTCGCGACCAGAATGCGTTTACCGTCGAACTTGCGTGTCATGCAGCGGCAGCTTTTTGGGCTTCGGCCAATTCCGAGACGCCTTTTTCGGCGAGGTCCACCAAGGCGTCCATTTGAGTCCGGGAGAATACCGAACCTTCGGCGCTCATCTGGACTTCGATCAGCTTATGTGAGCCGGTCATGATAAAATTCCCGTCAACACCGGCTTCTGAGTCTTCGGGATAATCAAGATCCAGCACGGGTTGACCAGCATAGATGCCACAACTGATGGCGGCAACGGGATCAACCATGGGGTCGCTTATCACATCGCCCGCTTTCATCAGCTTGTTAACAGCAAGTCGCAGCGCAACCCAACCGCCTGTGATCGAGGCGCAGCGTGTGCCGCCGTCCGCCTGCAAGACATCACAGTCTACAGTGATCTGGCGCTCGCCCAAGGCCACCCGATCAACGCCCGCGCGCAGGGCGCGACCAATAAGTCTTTGAATTTCAACGGTTCTTCCACCTTGCTTGCCAGCGGCCGCTTCGCGGCGCATGCGCGTGTTGGTGGCACGTGGCAGCATGCCGTATTCGGCTGTGACCCAGCCAAGACCCGATCCTTTGATGAAAGGCGGCACGCGGTCCTCGATTGTGGCTGTGCACAACACATGGGTATCACCCATCTTGATCAGGGCGGACCCTTCGGCGTGTTTGGTGAAACCTGTCTCAATCACCACAGAACGCATTTCATCTAAAGCTCGACCTGAAGGGCGCATGACATATCCTTTGCTTGATACCCCCCGATACCGCTCTGAGCCCAAGGGATGCAACCCCGATTGAATTCTCGCCCCCTTATGCTTTTATGCGCAGGCAGGTAGGATACCGATATGAATGATGTGCCGAAAATTCTTGGGGAGATGAATGAGCGTTCGCGCGAAGTCTTCCGCCGCGTGGTGGAGGGGTATCTTGAGGACGGCACGCCTGTTGGATCGCGTACGCTGACGCGGGATTTCAGTGAGAAGGTGAGCGCCGCGACGATCCGCAATGTAATGCAGGATCTTGAATACCTTGGTCTGCTCGACAGCCCCCATGTCAGTGCCGGACGGATACCCACGCAACTGGGGTTGCGCATGTTCGTTGACGGCTTGCTGGAAATTGGCAACCCGGATGAAACAGACCGCGAGAAAATCGACGCGACGCTCGGCTCGAACGAGCAGGATGTCAGTGGCCTGCTGGATCGTGTCGGATCCGCGTTGTCGGGCGTGACGCATGGCGCATCCCTTGTTCTGACGCCGAAGCGCGAAGCGCCCATCAAGCACATTGAGTTCGTCTCTCTGTCTCATGACCGTGCGCTTGTCGTTCTGGTCTTTGCCGATGGCCACGTGGAAAACCGGCTTTTCACACCACCCGCCGGACAGACACCGAGCTCGATGCGCGAGGCGGCCAATTTCCTCAACGCGCTGATCGAAGGTAAGACGCTCGGCGAAGTTCAAAACACGGTTCAAATCGAGATTCGGAACCGCCGTCAGGAAATTGATTCGCTGGCGCAGGATCTGGTCGAAAGCGGGCTTGCTGTTTGGGAAGGTGAGGGCGATCAGATCGAACGGTTGATTGTCAGGGGGCGGTCGAATCTCCTGAGCGAAGATGGCGAGACCGAAGATTTGGAGCGCATCAGACGCCTGTTTGATGACCTTGAACGCAAACGTGATATCGCAGAATTCCTCGAACTTGCTGAAGAAGGCGACGGTGTGCGCATTTTTATTGGTTCTGAGAACAAACTTTTTTCACTTTCGGGTTCCTCTCTGGTGGTTTCCCCATATATGAACGCTGATCGAAAGATCATTGGCGCGGTTGGTGTCATTGGTCCGACGAGACTGAATTATGGACGCATTGTGCCGATTGTGAATTACACGGCACAGCTGGTCGGAAAGCTGATTTCGGACCGGAGCTAGAGGTGAACTATGGCAGAGCCCAAGAACGAAGAGTTTCTGGACGATATCGAAGATGCGGAAGCCGAAGCTTTTGCGGAAGCGATGGAAGAAATTGACGACGAAGCGCTGGAGCTGGACCAGTTGCGCGCTGAACGTGATGAGTTGCGTGATCGCTTCATGCGTGCATTGGCAGATGCGGAAAACGCGCGCAAACGGTCTGACCGTGACCGCCGTGAGGCCGAAAACTATGGCGGCTCCAAACTGTCGCGGGACATGTTGCCGGTTTATGACAACATGAAACGCGCGTTGGAAACCATCACGGATGAACAGAAGGAGACCAACAGCGCGTTGATCGAAGGCATTCAGCTGACGATGCGCGAGCTTCTGAGCGTTTTCAAGAAGCATGGGATTGAGATCATTGCGCCTGAGGTGGGTGACCGGTTCGACCCGCAGCACCATCAGGCGATGTTCGAAGCACCCGTTCCGGGCACGAAAGCGGGCGATATCATTCAGGTCGCAGCCGAAGGCTTCATGCTGCACGATCGTTTGCTGCGTCCGGCACAAGTTGGCGTATCTTCAACGCCTGTTGGCTGAGGGTTTCATCAGCACTGAAACCAAAGGAAGGCCGTCAGGATTTGGCGGCCTCTTTCAATTTATAGAGCATCTCCAGCGCTTCTCGCGGCGTGAGCTCGTCTGGGTGGATATCAGTCAGCGCGTCCTCGACGGCTGAGGATTTTGATTTGGGGGGTGGTGACGTGGCGACTGCGGAAAACAACGGCAAATCGTCAATCAGCGTTTTCTGGGTTGCGCCGCCTTCGCGTTCCCCTTTTTCCAGGGCGTCGAGAACCACGCGGGCACGTGCGATCACGGCTGACGGCAAACCGGCCAGCTGCGCCACCTGAACACCGTAAGACCGATCCGCCGCCCCTTTGTGCACTTCATGCAGGAAGATGACCTCGCCCTCCCACTCCTTCACCGCGACCGTTGCGTTTTCGACCCCATCCAATTTACCGGCCAGTGCGGTCATCTCATGATAATGCGTGGCAAACAGGGCACGGCTACGGTTGGCATCATGCAGGTGTTCCAACGTGGCCCAGGCAATGGACAACCCATCATAAGTGGCCGTGCCGCGGCCGATTTCGTCCAGAATGACCAAAGCCCGTTCATCGGCCTGATTGAGGATTGCTGCTGTTTCGACCATTTCAACCATGAAAGTGGATCGTCCCCGTGCCAGATCATCTGACGCACCAACGCGGCTGAAAACCTGACTGACCAACCCGATATGGGCGGTCTCGGCGGGCACAAAACTGCCCATTTGCGCCAGTATCGCGATAATCGCATTCTGACGCAGAAACGTGGACTTCCCGGCCATGTTGGGACCGGTCAGAAGCCAGACCTTGGCGGCTTTGCCATTGGCGCTCAGATCGCAGTCGTTTGCGATAAAGGGCTCATTTGTTCCGGATTTGAGTGCGTTTTCAACGACCGGATGGCGCCCTTTGGTGATGTCGAAGGCGCGGCTTTCATCGACTTTTGGAGCGCTCCAGTTTTCCAATACTGCAAGCTCTGCCAGAGCGGTGCTCAGGTCTATTTCTGCAAGCCCGCTCGCGGCCTCATTGATATCCGCAGCCCTGTCCAAGACGGATGTGCGGAGCTCTTCGAAGTGACGTTTTTCAATTTCCAGCGCGCGCGCACCGGCGTTGAGGATTTTGGTTTCCATTTCTGAAAGTTCTACCGTGGTGAAGCGCACTTGATTGGCTGTTGTCTGACGGTGGATGAAGGTCTCCGAAAGGGGCGGCGACAGCATCTTATCCGCGTGCGTCGCAGGTGTTTCGATGAAATATCCCAAAACATTGTTGTGCTTGATCTTCAGGGACGAAATCCCCGTATTAGAGACGAAATCTGCCTGCATCTGAGCGATCACGCCACGGCCTTCGTCACGCAGTTTACGAGCTTCGTCCAAGTCCACATCGTGACCGGGGGCGATGAAGCCGCCGTCGCGCGTCAGCAGCGGTGGTTCAGCGACTAAGGCTGCATCCAGAAGGTCGATCAAAGCGCGATTGCCTAGCATACGTTGTCGAGCGTCACCCAGGAGCGATGGCAAATCGCTGCCCGCCAGCGCCTCACTTATGGATTCAGCTTCAGAAAGACCGTTTCGAAGTGCTGCAAGATCGCGTGGCCCCCCCCGATCAAGTGACAACCGCGATAACGCACGATCAAGATCCGGGACCTTGCGCAGATGCTCACGCAGTTTTTGCCGCAATTCCATTTCATGCGCTGCGAAACCCACTGCTTTCAGTCTTGCGTGCACGACGGACAACATCCGCGACGGGCTGGACAGGCGACGTTCCAGCAGTCTGGCACCCCCTGCGGTCACGGTCTTGTCAATAACGGCGAGAAGCGATCCTGCCCGACCACCTGAAAGCGCTTGCGTCAGTTCAAGGTTGCGCCGGGTGGCGGCGTCTATTTGAACGGTTCGGTTTTCCGCCTCTTTCTGCGGTTGGCGCAAAAGCGGCAATTTGCCTTTCTGAGTTATCTCCAGATATTGGATGATGGCACCCATGGCGGCAATTTCGGCACGTGAAAACGCGCCATAGGCTTCCAGCGTTTCGACCTCAAAAAGATCGCAAAGGCGCTTTTCGCCACCGGTGCTGTCAAACGCCGATCGTGCAATTCCGGTCAGTGCGATGCCAAAGTCTTCGACAACGTCACGCAATTCAGCTTCTTTGCTTTCAGAAACAATGAGTTCCGATGGTGCCAGGCGGGCGAGCTCTGGACCCAAACGCACAGCCGTCAAGGGCATCACATGGAAAGCACCAGTGGAGATATCGACCCATGCCAGGGCCTGCGCATCGCGCACTTCCGCAAATGCCGTGAGATAATTGTGCCTGCGCGCTTCCAAAAGGGCTTCTTCGGTCAGTGTGCCCGGTGTCACCAGGCGCACGACATCGCGTTTCACAACGGATTTGGATCCGCGCTTTTTCGCCTCAGCGGGACTTTCCATCTGCTCGCAAACCGCGACACGGAAACCTTTGCGGATCAGCGTCAACAGATAGCCTTCGGCGGCATGCACCGGAACGCCGCACATGGGAATATCGGCACCGTCATGTTTGCCGCGTTTGGTTAGAGCGATGTCGAGCGCCTGCGCCGCAGCGACCGCATCATCAAAGAACATCTCGTAGAAATCGCCCATGCGGTAAAACAGCAAAGCGTCCGAATAGTCGGCTTTCAATTCGAGATATTGCGCCATCATTGGCGTGACGGTCATGTGGTGCCCCCCGGCGGTTTGCGCTGACCTTACAAACGGCGCGCGGGAGGTAAAAGCCTCAAATGCTGTCTGCTTGAGGCGACGCGCGTGCTGGGCTAGAGGTTGTGCGCCCGGATCATCAACAAAGGCCCATTTCCATGTCAAAAACCCGCGTGACACCCGAAGAGGCCCTGGCCTTCCACCTCGAACCGACGCCCGGAAAATTCGAGATCACGGCAACAGTACCGATGACGACACAGCGGGATCTGAGCCTGGCCTATTCGCCCGGTGTGGCAGTGCCTTGTGAAGCAATTTCGGCGAACCCGGAAACGGCCTATGATTATACCAACAAGGGCAATCTGGTGGCTGTCATCTCCAACGGTACGGCGGTTCTTGGGTTGGGCAATCTGGGTGCGCTGGCCTCCAAACCTGTGATGGAAGGCAAGGCGGTGCTGTTCAAGCGTTTTGCCGATGTGAACAGCATCGACGTAGAGCTTGATACCGAAGACACGGACGCCTTCATCAATGCGGTCAAACTGATGGGGCCGACGTTTGGGGGTATCAATCTCGAGGACATCAAGGCGCCGGAATGTTTCATCATTGAGCAGCGTCTCAAGGAAGAGATGGATATCCCGGTTTTCCATGATGATCAGCACGGTACGGCGGTGATTTGTGCTGCGGGGTTGCTGAACGCGCTCTATATCTCCGGCAAGAAAATTGAAGATGTGCGCATTGTTCTGAATGGGGCAGGTGCTGCTGGTATCGCCTGTCTGGAACTACTCAAGGCGATGGGTGCGCGGCATCAAAACTGCATCATGTGCGACACGAAAGGTGTGATTTATCAAGGCCGTACAGAAGGCATGAACCAGTGGAAATCAGCGCATGCGGTCGCCACGGAGTTGCGCACGCTGGATGAGGCAATGAAAGGGGCTGACGTTTTTCTGGGTGTGTCGGTCAAAGGTGCCGTCACGCAGGATATGGTGACAAGCATGGCAGAAAACCCGGTGATTTTCGCCATGGCGAACCCGGACCCGGAAATCACGCCGGAGGACGCGCATGAAGTGCGCGCCGATGCGATCGTTGCCACAGGTCGAAGCGACTATCCAAATCAGGTCAACAATGTGCTTGGTTTTCCATATCTGTTCCGCGGTGCTTTGGACATCAATGCACGTGCGATCAACGATGAAATGAAAATTGCCTGCGCGCATGCCCTTGCCAATCTCGCGCGTGAGGATGTGCCGGATGAAGTGGCCTTGGCTTACGGCAAAAACCTGACGTTCGGGCGGGATTACATCATTCCCACGCCATTTGATCCAAGGCTGATTCACCGTATTCCGCCAGCGGTGGCCTTGGCGGGCATGAACACCGGCGCTGCCCGCCGTCCGATCATTGACATGGAAGCCTATGAGCTATCCCTGAAATCGCGCATGGACCCGACCGCAAGCATTCTACGGGGCATCAACGCGCGTGCGCGTGCCAATCAGGCGCGTATGATTTTTGCCGAAGGTGACGACCCGAGGGTCTTGCGTGCGGCTGTGATGTATCAGCGCGCCGGTCTTGGCAAAGCCCTGGTTGTTGGTCGTCCGGAGGATGTGAAATCCAAACTTAATGCGGCGGGTTTGGCAGATGCAGATCGCGAAATTGAGATCGTGAATGCGGCCAATACGCTCCATTTAGAGACGTATAAGACGTTCCTTTATGAGCGTTTGCATCGTCGCGGATTTGATGCGCAAGACATTCACCGACTGGCCGCGCGCGACCGGCATGTATTCTCCGCCCTGATGTTGCAGCATGGGCATGGCGATGGTCTGGTCACGGGCGCGACACGGAAATCAGCGCATGTACTGGACCGCATCAATCACGTGTTCGACGCGGATAAGGCGAGTGGAGCGGCGGGGATCACCGCACTTTTGCACAAAGGCCGGATCATATTCATTGCCGATACGCTTGTGCACGAATGGCCGGATGAAGAAGACCTTGCCAATATTGCCGAGCGGGCTGCGACTGTAGCGCAGAACATGGGGCTTGAACCCCGTGTGGCTTTTGTCAGTTTTTCGACCTTCGGGTATCCCGTTTCGGAACGCGCGGAAAAAATGTACCTCGCGCCGCAGGTTCTGGATGCGCGCGGTGTCAGCTTTGAATACGAGGGCGAGATGACCGTGGATGTGGCCCTAAACGCCAGGGCACAGGCTGCCTATCCGTTCTCGCGCCTGACCGGGCCAGCGAATATCCTTGTTGTGCCGGCCCGCCATTCTGCAAGTATTTCTGTGAAACTGATGCAGGAAATGGCGGGGGCGACAGTGATTGGTCCTATTCTCGCGGGCGTTAACGGATCCATTCAGATGTGTTCGACCGTCTCGACGGCGAACGATATTCTGAACATGGCTGTTCTGGCCGCTTGCAAGGTCGGGTAGTTCAGCTTCCGGCAAAAGGTGCTGCACTGCCCCAAAGCTCTTTGACACGCGCGTCTCTGCCGCAGGCTTTTCGGTAGGCTTTATAGGCAGATGCCTGCCGTTTCGGACCAAATCGTGTGAGCACTAAGGAATTTCCTTTGTAGTAATCCTGGTGGTAAGCGTCCGCCGGATAGAATTCCGATGCGCCCAGAACCGGGGTCACAATGGGCTGACCAAGATCTGCGGCGGCTTTGGCTTTGGCGGCTTTGGCGATCTTCTGTTGTCGGGGTGTTTCCGCAAAAATCGCCGTTCTGTAGCTGTCTCCCCGGTCGCAGAACTGGCCACCCGCATCTGTCGGGTCAACGGAACGGAAAAACAGATCAAGCAACGTGCGACGATCCACAATCGACGGATCAAATGTAATTTGCACCACCTCGTAGTGACCCGTGCCGCCCGCTGTGACTTGCTTGTAGGTTGGGTTCTTCACCGATCCACCCGCGAAACCCGATACAGCCTCTTTGACGCCCTTGACCTTCTCGAAATCCGCCTCGACACACCAGAAACAGCCACCTGCAACGGTCAGTGTTTCAAGTTCGGCCGCCTGCGCCGTGCGCGCCTGAGCCATAAAACCGAAGGCGATCATCCCGACCAGAGCCACTGATTTCAACGTATTGAGGTTAAACATACCGCATCTCCTTTCAGCGCAGTCTGTCCGGGCCGCGCGGCTAGAACAATTCACGAGCCTGCGATCTCACGTGCTGGTGAAGTTAGTTTACGGCTTGGCATTTCCGATGACCGTTTTTAACGTGAATTGAAACATCAAGGGGCGCGCGCGATGAATGTTGAAACAAAGACCTGCCGCCGAGGGCAATATTGATGCGGATTGCGATGTGGTCTGGCCCGCGCAACCTATCGACGGCGATGATGTATAGTTTCGGCGCGCGCAAAGATTTTTCGGTCATGGATGAGCCATTCTACGCGGCATATCTTGCGAAATCAGGCGCTGACCATCCAATGCGCGACGATGTTCTGAATAGTCAGCCTACCGACCCGACCGACGTCGCCGCGCAATGTGCTGCACGGGTCGCCACGCCCCATCTCTATATGAAACATATGCCTCATCATATGTTGGAAGGCTTTCCGCTGGAGTGGGCGCAAGACTGCGTGAATGTGCATTTGATCCGCCATCCGGCCCGGGTCATCGCCAGCTATGCGGCGAAACGCGAAGCGCCGACGCTGGAGGACATCGGCTTTGTCCAGCAACATGCACTCTATGAGAAACTGGGCGGTATCGTGATCGACAGCACGGATATCCGTGCGCGCCCCGAACATATGCTGCGGGCTTTGTGTGACGCGATTGATCTCCCCTTTGATCCCGCGATGCTCAGCTGGCCCGCCGGGCCGCGTGCTGAGGATGGTATCTGGGCTGCGCATTGGTACGGCGCCGTGCATCAGAGTACCGGATTCGCGGGCGCGGAGGGTGAAACACCGGTGCTGACAAGTTGTCAAAATCCCTTACTTGAGATGGCTCTGCCGATCTACAAGAGCCTTCTCTCCGAAGCGATTTGACCCAAACAGTCCTTGTACTAAGACACTTTATGTAGCGGAGTATGACACCGAAGTAACAAAATGTCGTCAAAAAGACTCGACTTCTATCCGATTCGCTGGAATCATAAAGGGCGTCAGCAGTTGGAGCTGCCGACGCCCAACGCCGCTTAGGGCGCAGTGCTTTATACACACTAGGATTCTCCTAGAAAGCTTTGCTCTCGTCAAGAAAAATGCGGCCTGAAAAGCGAACTTGCGCGAAAGCGCTGGTTCGCGTCGAGCAAATCTATCTAGAAGGAAATTCTGATGTACTTCATTCTTTACAAGGATAGCGCCGGATATTGGCGCTGGACGCTCAAAGCCTCAAACCATGAGCCAATTGCAGTTTCTTCCGAAAGTTATGTGCGGAAAACTGATGCACAGCATGGCATTAATCTGACAAAGGGCGCATACAATGCGCCTGTGTATGAGCGAGAGGCTGCTTGAGAAAAAGTAGGGTTGGTATTTTATCTACCCTACTATTTCAACCGACGATCTCGCGCGGCCAGCAGTTTCAGGCGCAGCGCATTCAATTGGATGAACCCGGCGGCGTCTTTCTGGTCGTAGGCGCCGGCGTCGTCTTCAAATGTCACATGTGCCTCAGAGTAGAGACTGTGGTCTGACCAGCGTCCCACCGTGCGCACGTGACCTTTGTAAAGTTTCAGGCGCACGGTGCCGGTGACATGGGTTTGTGAGGCATCAATGGCAGCTTGCAACATCGTGCGTTCGGGCGAGAACCAAAACCCGTTGTAGATGAGTTCCGCATAACGTGGCATCAGCTCATCCTTGAGGTGCATGGCCCCGCGGTCGAGCGTGATGGATTCGATGGCACGATGCGCTTCCAGCAACAGCGTCCCGCCCGGCGTCTCGTAGATGCCGCGTGATTTCATCCCAACAAAACGGCCCTCAACCAGATCGAGACGGCCGCAGCCGTGCTTGCCACCCAACTCATTCAATCTGGTCAGGATCGTGGCGGGGGACATGGCAACGCCATCGATGCTGACCGCATCGCCTTTTTCGAATCCGACCTCGATGTATTCAGGCGTCTCCGGCGCGTCTTCTGGGTTTACCGTGCGTTGATAGACATAGTCGGGTGCATCCACGGCCGGGTCTTCCAGCACTTTACCCTCGGAGGAGGTGTGCAACAGGTTGGCGTCGACGCTGAAGGGCGCTTCGCCGCGTTTGTCCTTGGCAATAGGAATCTGGTTCTTTTCGGCAAAATCCAGCAGTTTGGTCCGGCTACTGAGATCCCATTCCCGCCAGGGCGCGATCACCTTGATATCAGGGTTCAAGGCATAGGCGGCCAATTCGAAACGGACCTGATCGTTGCCCTTGCCGGTCGCGCCATGCGCTACCGCGTCCGCGCCTGTTTCCTCGGCAATCTCGACCAGACGTTTGGAAATCAGTGGTCGTGCAATGGATGTTCCCAACAGATATAGGCCCTCGTAGACCGCGTTGGCACGAAACATTGGGAACACGAAGTCACGCACGAATTCTTCGCGCACATCTTCAACATAAATCTGCTTGGCACCCATTTGCTCGGCTTTTTTGCGCGCAGGCTCCAGTTCTTCGCCCTGGCCCAAATCCGCTGTGAAGGTCACCACTTCACAGCCATATTCGGTTTGCAGCCATTTCAGGATGATCGATGTATCGAGACCGCCGGAATAGGCGAGCACAACTTTTTTGGGCGCAGACATTGAATTTTCCTTCGTCACTTTGCCCGCAGCCGATAACGGGTTTTGCTGAGCGCAGCAAGGTTGAACCGCGTTGACCCACACGCCCGGCGGGCCTACTGATCAATCTTACAAAACCCCCAAGGAGCGGGCACATGACATCCACCGCCTTTGCCGAGGCAGCACGGGCCGCCGAGCAGGAAATGCGCGCCGTTTTTCCTGCAACGCCCTTGATGCGGAACGATCATTTGTCCGAGCGCTTTGGTGCCGAGGTCTGGCTGAAACGCGAAGACCTAAGCCCCGTGCGGTCCTACAAATTACGTGGCGCATTCAACGCCATGCGCAAGCAAATTCCCGGGCAGGATCTCTTTGTATGTGCAAGTGCCGGTAATCATGCTCAGGGCGTTGCTTTCATGTGTCGGCATTTCGGTGTGCATGGTGTTGTTTTTATGCCTGTTACGACGCCACAGCAGAAAATTCTGAAAACAAAGATGTTTGGCGGTGAGCAGGTCGAAATACGCCTTGTTGGAGACTATTTTGACAAGACGCTCTCTGCCGCGCAGGCGTTTTGTGAGGAAGCGGGCGGTCATTTTCTGTCGCCCTTTGATGATGAAGACGTGATCGAGGGGCAGGCCTCTGTCGCTGTTGAAATTGAAGCGCAACTGCGCCGCACCCCGGATCACATCGTTTTACCAGTTGGCGGCGGCGGCCTGTCGTCAGGTGTGCGCAGTTTTTTTGGCGAAAACTGCCGTTATACATTTGTGGAACCCACCGGCGCACAAAGCCTGGGCAAGGCGCTTGAAGACGGCGCGCCGGTAGATGTCTCGCCGATCAATAGTTTTGTCGATGGTGCAGCGGTTGCGAAAATTGGCGAACGGACTTTTGCGCGGTTAAAGACCGTTGCTACAGATAGCGTGCTGCATCTGTCGGAGGATCGCATTTGTACGACCATCGTTGAGATGTTGAACGTCGAGGGTATCGTTCTGGAGCCCGCAGGTGCCATGGCAATTGAAGCGCTTTCTGATCTGGCCGATCAAATCAAAGGGAAAACTGTGGTTTGTGTCGCCTCTGGCGGAAACTTCGACTTTGAACGTTTGCCCGAGGTCAAAGAGCGCGCGCAACGGTATTCGGGCGTGAAGAAGTACTTCATCCTGCGTATGCCGCAACGACCTGGTGCGCTCAAGGAGTTCCTCAACATCCTTGGCCCTGATGATGACATTGCCCGGTTCGAATATCTGAAGAAATCCGCCCGCAATTTTGGTTCCGTGTTGATTGGTATCGAAACGACCCGCCCGGAGAATTTTCAACGGTTCCTTGGTGAGCTCGATAAGGCCGGTTTCACCTATACCGACATCACCAACGACGAGACTTTGGCGCAATTTGTCATCTGAGGTAGAGGTATGGATTTCTCTGGAAAGGTGGTTGCCATCACCGGAGGCGCAAGTGGCATCGGAGCAGCGCTGGCGGCAGGTTTTCTGGGTAAGGGTGCCAAAGTTGCGGTTCTCGATCTAGGTCCAGAGCGGGTTGAAGAAACCGCAAATCACCTTCGATGCGCGGGATATTGTTGTGATGTCACGCGGGAGCCGCAACTCACCGAAACGATCCGTGAGATATCGAGAAATCTTGGGAGTATTGACATTTTCGTCTCTAACGCAGGGAGTTTTGCGTCACAACCAGATCATGCTGCGTCGGCGACAAATGAGGTTTGGGCACAAAATTGGTCTTTGCATGTGATGGCCCATGTCTATGCGGCGCGGGCTCTGCTGCCGGAAATGATCGCGCGGCGATCTGGGCACTTTGTAAACATCACTTCCGCGGCAGGGTTGCTCAATCAAATCGGTGATGCCGCTTACTCAGCGACAAAACATGCTGCCGTCAGCTTTGCCGAATCTCTCGCAATTACCCATCGGTCAGATGGGATTGGGGTTTCCGTCGTCTGCCCGCAATATGTTGCGACCCCGCTCATTGGTTTGAACGCTTCAGATGCCGTCAATCATGAAAGCCTTCTTACCGCGGAACAGGTTGCTGGCGATATTCTTGATGGCGTTGCAGATGGTAGGTTCCTCATTCTGCCGCATCCACAGGTCGCCGAATACGCACGATCACGAGCAAGGAATCACGAGCAGTGGATCAAGGGGATGGTGCGGCTGAGGTCCAGAATGGAGGGCGAAATGGGCACATCTGACATAAGGGATTTCTACAAGCTGCTCTAACCTGCGAGCTTGGTGCTCATCTCGCTCAGAAAGATCACACGCGAATTTTCGTAGCTGGCCAGGATTTCTGGAATGTCCACAACAGCGCCCGGGTCGTTTGCAACGGCGCTTTCGCCGTTTTGGCAAAGACCGGAGAACTGACGGAATCCCAAGCTGAGCGCGCTACCTTTCAAAAAGTGCAAGCGTTCTTCGAGGTCGTTATGTGTTTCTTGAGCTTTTAACTCAGCAATCGCCGCATCTACTTCTTCCAAAAACAGCTCGACAACTTCGTCGAAGTCTTCTGCGCCCACCTCTTCCCGAAGTGTGGTTACTCTTTCCCAATCGATCATGGCAAACTCCACCAATTTGAAGGGCATTATGGGCCCAGAATCCTAACGGATCGTTTGTCGCGGGCAGATTTGTTGAACGCATTCGAATTTTCACCTGCTCTTAAGCATTCTGAGGGTAGAGCGGAGAGAGGAATGAATTGAGCATTTTATGTCTAAGCAATTGGCAATAGCGGACACGGAAGTGTTGCCCGAAGAACTGGCTGCGCCCAAGCTCGTGCTGGTCGTAGACGACAGCCGATTGCAACGGAAAATCCTGACCAGCACCCTGTCTCGCTGGGGCTACGAGGTCATGGAGGCAGACAGCGGCGAGGCCGCGATGGCGGCATGTGCTGTGCGTCGGCCCGAATTGGTCCTGAGCGACTGGATGATGCCTGGCATGTCCGGGATCGAGTTTTGCAAGGCTTTTCGCGAACTTTCCGGAGAGGATTACAGCTATTTCATCCTGCTCACCTCAAAGAGCGAAAAGAACGATGTCGCTGAAGGGCTGGACGCTGGTGCTGATGACTTCCTGACCAAGCCGGTGGATGGCAATGAATTGCGCGCGAGGATGATGGCGGGCGAGCGCATTCTAGAAATGCAGCGCGAACTTACGCTGCAAAACCGAGTGATTACCGATACACTTGCCGAGCTGCAACGCGTGTACGATTCCCTCGACAATGATCTCGTGGAGGCCAAGCAACTGCAGCAATCGCTAGTGCGAGAGCGGCACAAGCATTTTGAAGGAGGCGATCTTTCGCTTCTTTTGCGCTCAAGCGGCCATGTTGGCGGTGATTTGGTTGGGTTTTATCCCGCCGCCGCCGGGCATTTGGGACTATTTGCAATCGACGTGTCCGGTCATGGCATCAGTTCCGCTCTGATGACGGCAAGATTGGCGGGATATTTGTCAGCCAGCGCGCTGGACCAGAATGTCGCGTTGGAAAAACTGCCAGACGGCACCTATCAGTCCCGGCCGCCAGCAGAAGCCATTGAAACGCTGAACGAGATGGTGCTCGAAGAAATGGAGACAGAGCATTATTTCACCCTGATGCTGGCTGACATCGACATGGAAACCGGCAAAGTGGTGATTGGACAGGCCGGCCATCCGCACCCTGTCATTCAGCGAAAGTGTGGCACGCTTGTGCAGGAAGGGACGGGCGGTTTTCCGGTTGGTTTGATGTCCGGGGTCACATTTAGCCAATTCGAGATGCACTTGAACGCAGGTGATCGGTTGATCATCCTGTCCGATGGCGTCACGGAATGCCCCGGTGCAGATACCGAGATGCTGGAGGAGGAGGGACTGGAGACTATGTTGCGAAATCTGCACGACGCTAGTGGCCTGGCGTTTTTCGAGTCGCTCATCTGGTCGCTAAGTGAATTCGCGGGGGCGTCGGAATTTCCGGATGATGTGTCGGGCCTGCTGTTCGAATATCGTGGCGGCGCTCAGAAAAAGTAACGCGACAGAAACAACCGGTCACCGTCATTGCCCAGTGATTCAGCCGCCCTGTCAGGCGTCATCCAAAGAGACTGATGGTCAGCTTCGATTGGGGGTGCCACCTGATAAATCGGTCTTGCCACAAAGACATGACAGATCTTTTCCGCCCAGATGTCGTATTCAGGCATGAACACAAACCGCTTGAAGACCCCGAGCTTTCGAGGTTTCGCAATGCGCCAACCGGTCTCCTCCATCACCTCCCGGTGCAAGGCACGAATGGAACTTTCACCCTTGTCGATGCCGCCGCCCGGCAACTGTATGTCCGCCCGTTCGCCCAGTTGAACTGTCAGAAGGACGCCACCGTTCAACGGCAAAACCGCATAGGCTCCTGGGCGCGTTACATAGCGTCGATCTGCGCGTGGCGCATGGCCGACACGTATCATCATTCTGGCTTGCCCTCTTTTCATCGTACGCAAGACGTTTATATGGGGCCGGTATGCCAACCGATTGGCGATAAGGAAACCCCAATGACACTTGGACACCAGATCGCGTGGGACGATACGGTCCTGCCATTTCAACTTGATGCCAGCAATATCCGCGGCCGTGTCGCGCGGCTCGACGGAGCGCTGAATGGCATCTTGAAACAGCATGATTATCCGCCGCAAGTCGAAGCACTGGTTGCGGAGATGGCTTTGCTGACCGCATTGATCGGGCAGACAATCAAGCTGCGTTGGAAATTGCAGCTGCAGGTCCAGTCCAAAGGGGCGGTCCGGATGATTGCCACCGATTACTACGGCCCTGAAAAGCAAGGTGGTGCTGCGCGAATCAGAGCCTATGCAAGTTATGATGCGGATCGGCTGACCGATGCAGCCCCCTTTGATCAGGTGGGTGAGGGGTATTTCGCCATCATGATCGATCAGGGTAAAGGCATGACCCCATATCAGGGTATTACGCCACTTGACGGTAAATCGCTGGCCGCCTGTGCAGAAACCTATTTTGCCCAATCTGAGCAGCTCCCGACCCGGTTTTCCCTGAGCTTTGGACAATCTACAGAACCGGGCGTTGCCGAGCATTGGCGTGCCGGAGGTGTGATGTTGCAACATATGCCCAAGGCATCGCCCTTTGTGGCTGATGGCGACGGCAAAGGCGAAACGCTCTCGGCGTCTGATTTGGTTCAGGATGACGAAGCAGAGAACTGGAGCCGCGCGAACATCCTGCTGGATACGGTGGACGAGATTGAACTGATTGGTCCGACATTGGCGCCAAACGATCTGTTGCTGCGTCTGTTCCACGAAGAACAGCCACGTGTGTTCGATGCGCAGACCGTCCGGTTTGGCTGCACGTGTTCCGAAGACCGGGTGCGCCAAAGCCTCTCGATTTATTCTGCCAAGGATATCGAGAAAATGACCACAGACGCAGGTCGTGTCACCGCAGATTGTCAGTTCTGTGGCGCGCATTATGACCTTGATCCGATAACTGTTGGATTTGAGGCTGAGACGGGCGGCGATGACGCTTGATCTGGCACAGATAGGGGCGGCTCTGGCACGATCGGGCCGTCCGTCTTCTGATTTCGATCTGAACCCGGAAACTGTTCTGCCCGCTGGTCGCAAGCTGCGTCCGGCTGGCGTTCTTGCACCCATCACACAGCAAAACGGCGGCTTGCATCTTCTTCTGACTAAACGGTCCTCCGCCCTGAAACACCACCCGGGTCAGATCGCGTTCCCGGGGGGCAAGCAGGACGCGGGAGATGTGAACGTCACAGCGGCAGCCCTGCGCGAGGCGCGCGAAGAGATTGGCTTGCCCACTGAACAGGTGGATGTGCTGGGCACCTTGCCCGCCCATGAAACCGTCACCGGATTTATGGTGACGCCGGTGATTGGATTGGTCAAAGGCGATTTTGAGATTAGCCCTGAGCCCGGGGAGGTCGATGAGGTTTTTGCGGTACCACTGGCGCATGTGCTGAACGCGGACAACTATCTGATCCAGTCGCGGCGCTGGCGGGGGCAGATGCGGTCCTATTTTGTGGTGCCCTATGGCCCCTATTACATCTGGGGCGCAACTGCGCGTATGTTGCGGGCATGGACCGACCAGATATCACGGTAATCCCACCTGAAACCGGGTGGTTGAACGCCGCCGCGACACAGGATGTGTGCCGGGCCATTTCCGCACAGGGTGCGCAGGTCTATTTCGTCGGTGGATGTGTCCGAGACGCGATTTTGGGCGTGCCGGGTGCGGACGTCGACATGGCGACCGATGCAACGCCGCAAGATGTCATGAAACTGGCACAGGCGGCGGGTCTGAAAGCGGTGCCAACCGGGATCGATCATGGCACCATAACGGTTGTCTCAGACGGAATGGGCTATGAGGTAACGACCTTCCGGCGTGACGTGGAAACCGATGGCCGCCACGCTGTGATCTCGTTTTCCAGCGACATTTCAGAAGACGCAAGACGGCGGGACTTTACCCTGAACGCGCTTTACGCCACACCAGGCGGGGGCATCGTCGATCCGCTGGGCGGGCTGTCCGATTGTCTGGCGCGCCGGATCAGGTTCATCGAAGACGCAAACGCGCGCATTCGCGAAGACTATCTGCGCGCATTACGGTTTTTCAGATTTCATGCGTGGTATGCCGATCCGAATGGCGGATTTGAGGCTGAGGCGCTGGATGCCATCGCAAGAAATGCCGCCGGGGTAGAGGGCCTCTCTGCTGAACGGATCGGGGCCGAAGTGTGCAAGCTTCTGGGGGCTCCCGATCCTGTTGCGGCGGTTGCGGCCATGCAACAGACCGGTGTTTCGCAGCGTGTTCTTCCGGGAAGCGACATCACGTTTCTGGGGCCGGTTGTGCACAATCAACAGGCACTGGATTTACCGTCGGACTGGCGGATCCGTCTGGTGGCGCTTGGGGGTCTGGATGCAGCAGACCGCCTTCGGCTCAGTCGAGGACATGCAAAGTTTCTGAGCGAATTGCGAGCCGTGTCCGGCAATATGATGCCGATCCATGAGATTGCCTACCGCAATGGCTATGATGTGGCGGTGGGTGCAATGCTGCTGCGTTCTGCCATGGCCAACCAACCGGTTGATAAGGCAGCGCTAAACCCAATAGAGGTTGCATCAAACGCATTGTTCCCGGTCAAGGCTAAGGACTTGATGCCTGGGCTTTCAGGTAAGGCGCTGGGTGACCGATTAAAGTACCTCGAACAGCGCTGGATTGCTGCTGAGTTCCGACTGACACGTGAAGAGTTGATGACATTGAAATGAACCGGTCGACAAATCACCGGTTCTTTTGTAAGACCTTCCTCATGAAGTCGGAGGATTGCAAAATGTTTCGTGGGATCTGGTTCAGCTGAAGCTGACGTAACCACCACGCTCTGAAAGGCTCTGCACTGCAGCGCCTGATCATTTTGTATTTTTTCTCTTAAGGCCCTCCTGTCATGTTCCGCTTCTTTGAACGTCTTGTTGACCCCTATACCCCCTATGTCGATACCGATCATCCGCCGCAAAGGTTGTGGCCGTTCCTGTGGGAGTACTCACAGCCTTTCAAGAAGGTTTTCTTGTGGGCTGGCATCATGTCGGTTCTCGTTGCCGCGATTGAGGTTGCGCTGATCTTCTACATGGGCCGCGTCGTAGATTTGCTGAAAGGCGATCCAGCGGCTTTTTGGGATGCATACGGCATGGAGCTGACCCTTGCGGCGCTGTTCATCCTGCTCATACGTCCACTGCTTCAGGCCGTTGACGTGGCTTTGCTGAACAACGCGATCTTGCCCAATTTTGGCACGTTGATCCGGTGGCGGGCGCACCGCCAGGTTTTGCGCCAGTCAGTCGGGTGGTTTGAGAATGATTTCGCCGGTCGGGTTGCGAACCGGATCATGCAGACACCACCGGCTGCCGGTGAAGTGGTTTTCCAGGTTTTCGACGCGATCTCCTTCTCGCTGGCCTATCTGATCGGCGCTGCGATCTTGTTGTCGAGCTCCGATCCGCGTTTGCTGATCCCGCTTGTCGTTTGGTTCATGCTTTATGGTCTGCTTCTGAAATGGACGGTGAAACGTGTCGGGCCCGCGTCTCAGGCAGCATCGAATGCGCGTTCTTTGGTGACGGGCCGTGTCGTGGATGCCTACACCAATATCCATTCTGTCAAGATGTTTGCGCATCACGAACAAGAGCTGGAATATGCCAGAGAAGCAATCGAGGAAACCCGCGCGACCTTCCAGAAAGAGATGCGGATTTTCACCGTGATGGACGTCACGTTGGTCACATTGAACGGTCTTCTGATCATCGGTGTTGTCGGCTGGGCAGTGCTTTTATGGTCGCAGGGGGCGGCGAGTGTTGGTGTGGTCGCGGCGGCGACAGCGCTGACCTTGCGTCTGAATGCGATGACGGGCTGGATCATGTGGGCGCTGACCACTTTTTTCCGCGAGTTGGGCGTTGTTGCCGAAGGGATGGAGACCATCGCGCAACCCATCGCTTTGGCGGATTCCAAAACGGCCAAGCCCTTGCAATTGTCTGATGGAACGATTGAGATCAGCCGCTTGTCGCATCACTATGGGCGCGAGTCCGGCGGGCTGGACGGCATTGATCTGACCATCCGGCGGGGCGAAAAGATTGGTCTTGTGGGCCGCTCTGGTGCCGGAAAATCGACACTGGTCAAGCTTTTGCTGCGGTTTTACGATCCCGAAAGTGGTCAGATCCTGATCGACGGTCAGGATATCACGCAGGTGACACAGGACAGCTTGCGCCTGTCCATCGGCATGGTTCAGCAGGACAGTTCCCTGCTGCACAGGTCTGTGCGCGACAACATCCTTTACGGGCGTGTCGATGCCAGCGAGGATGAAATGATTGCGGCTGCCAGACAGGCGCAGGCGCATGAGTTTATCCTCGATCTGGAAGACCCGGAAGGGCGCAGGGGGTATGACGCTCAGGTGGGTGAACGCGGTGTCAAGCTGTCCGGCGGGCAACGTCAGCGGGTGACCCTGGCGCGGGTGATCCTGAAGGATGCGCCGATCCTGCTGCTCGACGAGGCGACCAGTGCGCTCGACAGTGAGGTGGAGGCAGCCATTCAGGACACGCTTTACGGCATGATGGAAGGCAAGACCGTGATCGCTATCGCCCACCGTCTGTCAACCATCGCGCAGATGGACCGGATTCTGGTGCTCGATCAGGGGCGAATTGTCGAAGACGGCAGCCATGACGCGCTTTTGGCGCAGGGCGGGCTATATGCAGAATTCTGGGCCCGGCAGTCGGGCGGATTTCTGGCCATAGAGGGGGCAGCGTGAAAATTTCAGATTGGATCGACGCCTTCCGCCCGGCCGAAGGGCCACCGCCTGAAACGCTGGGTGCGTTCATGCGGTGGTGCCTCAGCGGGTCGTGGCCGGCATTGTGTCTGGCGGCGTTTTTGTCGGCATCAGCGGGTGCGTTGGAGGCGGGCACCGCCCTTATCCTCGGGCTTGTCATTGATGCGACCGCCAATCATGGACCAGAGCAGTTTTTTCAGGGCGGCAATGTCGCGGTTCTAATGGGCGCAATTGCCTTTTTCCTCCTGGCGCGTCCGTTACTTTTTGGCCTCTCTGCTTCGGCCAATGCGATCATCGTCGGCCCCAATGTGAACCCGCTGGTTCTGTCGCGCCTGCACCGGTGGACATTGGGTCAGACGGTGGGGTTTTTTGATGACGATTTCGCCGGTCGGATCGCGCAAAAGCAGATGCAGGCGGCGCGGGCTGTCACGGATGTGGTGGTCGAGGTCATCAATGTGGTCGCCTTTGCGCTGGCGTCTCTGGCGGGTTCGGTTCTGCTTCTTCTGGCCATTGACTGGCGCGTGGCGCTGGGGTTTGCGGTCTGGCTCATTGTCTACTTCGCAATGATCAACTGGTTCCTGCCGCGGATTCGCATGCGTTCCGCCGGGCGTGCGGGGGCGCGGGCGATGGTGTCCGGTCAGGTCGTGGACACGATCACCAACATTAAGACGGTCAAGCTTTTTGCCCATGCCGATCATGAGGACCGCGCGGCCCTTGGTGCGATGCAGAGCTTTCGCGAAAAGGCCTTGGCGTTCGGATATCTTGCCGCTGGTTTCCGCTTTGCCCTGATGACGCTTGCGGGGAGCCTGCCGGTGCTTTTGCTGGGCGGCACGATCCTGCTGTGGCAATCCGGGCAGGCCAGTCAGGGCGACATCGTGGCCGCTGGTGCCGTGGCCATTCGCATCGCGCAGATGACAGGCTGGGTCAGTTTTACCCTGATGGCGATCTATTCCAATATTGGCGAGATCGAGGACGGCATCCGGACCCTCACGCCGCGCAACCGTGTTGAAAACGACCCCCATGCAACGGACCTCAAAGTGCCAGACGGGCAGATTGTGTTGCGCAATCTCGGGTTTGCCTACGGGCGCGACAAGGGTGGCGTGCGCGGTATCAACCTGACCATCGCGCCCGGTGAAAAACTCGGGATTGTCGGGGCGTCCGGCGTCGGGAAATCGACCCTCGTGGCACTTTTGCTGAGGCTTTACGATTCCGAAGAAGGTGAGATCGAAATCGACGGTCAGAACATCACGCGCGTCACCCAGGAAAGTTTGCGCAGCAATATCGGCATGGTCACTCAGGAAACCGCGATGTTCAACCGCTCTGCCCGTGACAATATCCTTTACGGGCGTCCCGATGCCACCGAAGAGGATGTCATTGCTGCCGCACAAAAAGCTGAAGCCCATGATTTCATTCTGGAACTTGTCGATCACAAGGGTCGCACCGGGTATGATGCGCATTTGGGCGAACGTGGGGTTAAGCTTTCCGGCGGGCAGCGCCAACGTATTGCTCTGGCGCGCGCCATTCTCAAAGATGCACCCATTTTGGTACTGGACGAGGCGACCAGCGCGCTCGACAGCGAAGTCGAGGCGGCAATTCAGTCGGCGCTGGAACGGGTCATGCAGGGTAAAACCGTTCTGGCCATCGCGCACCGTTTGTCGACACTGACGGAAATGGACCGGATCATTGTCATGGACGACGGGCAGATCGTTGAAAACGGCAGCCACGAGACGCTGTTGGCACAAAACGGCCTCTACGCGCAGTATTGGCAGCGTCAGTCTGGTGGTTTCATCCGAACCCAAGCCGCGGAATAGGGGCTTTTGTGCGGATGCATCCTGCCCTATGGCAAATCCCATGACAGAAGTATTGATCAAGCGACTTGGATTGCAGGGTGACGGTGTCGCGGACGGGCCGATTTACGTGCCGCTGACGCTGCCCGGCGAGCGAGTTGAAGGTACGTTGGATGGCGCGCAGCTTACCGATGTCAAAATTCTGCAACCGTCGTCGCGTCGCATCGCACCACCTTGCCGCCATTTCAAATCCTGTGGTGGGTGTCAGCTGCAACACGCTGATGATGATTTTGTCGCCGACTGGAAAGTGGGCGTGGTACGCCGCGCGCTCGAAACATATGGATTAGAGACTGTTTTTCGCGCTGTCGAGACATCTCCGTCAAATTCACGCAGGCGCGCTGGTTTCGCCGCCCGCCGCACGAAAAAAGGTGCGATGGTCGGGTTCCATGGGCGCGCATCGGATACAATCGTCGCCATTCCCGACTGTCAGCTTCTTGATCCGGAAGTGATGAAAGGCATCAGTATTGCGGAACAGCTTGCGCTTGTCGGGGCCAGCCGCAAGGCCAGCCTGTCGGTGCTGGTCACGGCGACGCAGGCGGGTCTGGATGTGTCCGTAACGGGCGGTAAACCCTTGGACGGTCCGTTGCGGCAACAGTTGGCGATGGTGTGCGATCAGCTTGGTCTGGCGAGGCTTTCATGGGAAGAGGAGGTTGTCGCGATGCGCGCGCCACCTGTGCACAGGTTCGATGGCATCGACATCTCGCCACCACCCGGCGCTTTTTTACAAGCGACAGCGCATGGTGAGGCCGTTTTGACCAGAAGTGTTCTGGAAATCACCGAAGGGGCCAGGCGGGTTGTTGATCTCTTTGCCGGTTGTGGCACGTTTTCACTGCCGCTAGCCCGCCAAGCAGAAGTGCACGCGGTGGAAGGATCAGCGCAGATGATCGCCGCGCTGGATCACGGGTGGCGCAATGCCGACGGTCTGAAACCCGTCACATCCGAAGTGCGCGATCTGTTCCGCCGTCCATTGATGCCCGATGAGTTGCAAAAGGCCCAGGCCGTCATTCTGGACCCGCCGCGTGCGGGTGCAGACGCGCAGGTTGCAGAGCTGGCCAAAGTGCCGCCACCGCGCCTTGCCTATGTCTCTTGCAATCCGGTTACCTTCGCGCGGGATGCGCAGGCGTTGGTCAAATCCGGGTATCATCTCGATTGGATTCAGGTTGTCGATCAATTTCGCTGGTCTGCTCATGTAGAGCTTGCCGCCAGCTTCACGGCGTCCCATATCCGCTGAAATCTTTGAGGAGAGGCGCATGACATTGAGGCAAAGACTGGATATCTGGTTGGATCAACCCTGGGTGATCAACCTCGTGATGACCATCATCGTGTTGAATGCCATCCTGCTTGGCATGGAAACCTCTCCGGAAATCATGTCTCGGGTTGGATCGCTGATCACGGCACTGGACACAGCCTGTCTTGTCTTCTTCATCATCGAAATCCTTTTGAAAATCTTCGCGCGCGGAGGCCGGTTTTTCCGAAATGGCTGGAACCTTTTTGATGTGGTGATTGTCGGCGCTGCCCTGGTACCGGGGTCGCAAACCATGTCGGTGCTGCGCGCCTTGCGAATCCTGCGGGTCTTGCGGGTCATTTCTGTCGCACCCCGGTTGCGCCGCGTGGTTGAGGGCTTCATCACGGCACTGCCGGGCATGGCCAGCGTATTCCTTTTGATGGCGATTATTTTCTACATCGGTGCCGTGATATCGACCAAGCTCTTTGCGGCGAGTTTTCCGCAATGGTTCGGATCATTGCCGCAAAGCGGATATACGCTCTTTCAGATCATGACGCTGGAAAGCTGGTCGATGGGAATCGTGCGCCCGGTGATGGAAATATATCCCTACGCCTGGGCGTTTTTCGTGCCTTTCATTATGATCACGACCTTTGCCGTGGTGAACCTTCTTGTCGGTTTGATCGTCAACTCGATGCAGGATGCGCATCAGGAAGAAGCGGGTGCCGTGACCGACGCTTACCGGGATGAAGTTCTGCAAAGACTGATCGCGATCGAAAAAAGGCTGGATGAAAAATCACGGCCCTGACAAATTTGTGAGGTTGTTTAACCAAATAACCATGATAATCGTGTCAAAAGAGCAGAATGTCGCAAAGACAAACAGGACAGCAGAAAATGCGTCGCAGAGATTTGATAATAAGCACCGCAGCCGTCGTTGCGTTGGGGGGCTGTGCAGGCAGCTCAAAGTTTCGTCGTTACGATGGGCCGGAAGTGACTTTTGTTGTTGTGAACAAGGGCGCTCGTCGGATGCATTTGCTGCATCACGATACCTTGCTAAAGAGCTATGACATCAATCTCGGGTTTGCGCCCGTCGGACATAAGCAGTTCGAAGGAGATGGGCGCACGCCAGAAGGTGTTTACCGCATTGACCGACGCAATCCGAACTCGAACTACCATCTTTCTCTGGGCATTTCTTATCCCAACGTGAATGATGTTGCGCTGGCCAAGGCTATGGGCAAAAGCGCTGGTGGCGATATCTTTATCCACGGTCAGAAAAACCCGTTCCGCAAAGATGACAAGGATTGGACCTGGGGATGTATCTCGGTCACCAATGATGAGATGGAAGACATCTATGCCATGGTGCGCGACGGAACACTGATCTCTTTGAGCGCGTGAGTGTCAGACCGGCCCTGTCGCGAGGCGATTGCTACCGGTAACTAATGTCCACCAGATTTTCCCGTTGTTCTCCTGATGCCAGGCAAACCCCATCTGGGTTGCATCCGGCGAGAGAATCACGCGGCGGGTGTCAGGCTGCTCCATCCAGGCGCCAAGCGTCTCCAATTCGGTTTCATATGTCTCTGATATGTTTTCCCCGACCAGCGCGCCAGAGTAGCCCACTCGCCTGATCCTGTCGATTGGGGACGAACCATCGGATCCAAAATGCCAGGGGCGGTTCTGAATCGACATATCGCGGGAGTGTGTGGCCGCTGCAGCATTGAGAGTCGCATCCAGCTCAAGAGGCGGCTGCCCGGATGCGCTGCGCAGCGCATTAATCGAATCAAGCATGCGGAACTGGATTTTACCCGTATCAGATTTCTTGATCCGATAGAGATTTGGCGCACCTGAGCCGTCATTGATTGCAGGCCCAGGGCCGCAAGCAGCCAGTGTTAAGCTCAAAACAACCAAAATCGAAAACAGCCGGACCATTTTGTCCTCCTTAAACGTTGCTACATCGCATATATTGCAATGCGACGTATTTCAAACGCGCATCGGCGCGAGGCCGCCAGATGACAAGTGTTTGATTTGCGACTGCGGCATTCGCGCAATAAAATGTGCTTTAACGTGATAAAATGTGTTTATGGAGGCATCCAGTGTCTGACAAACGTTTTCAAGTCCCGAGTCGTCGAGCCTTTCTGGCTGGTAGTGCGGCAATGTTGGCGACGCCGGCGATCGCACAGGACGCATCATCTGTGAATTCGGCCGCGACGACACAAGGTGAGCGCGATCTGACCGAAGTGGTGCGTCGCAACATCTCCAGCTTCCGGACATTGGATTGGCAGCCATACTTCTCCAACTTGCGAAAAGGAGCGATCCTGGTCGATATTGACAGCCGCGCGCTGCACTATTGGGCGGAAGACGAAAGCTTCTACAAACTCTATCCTTCGAGCGTCCCCTTGACCGAAGAGTTGACACGACGCGGCCGAACGTCGGTGACCCGTAAAGTTGAAGGGCCGAGTTGGCGCCCGACGCCTTCCATGCTGAAACGGAATCCGGAATGGCCGGAGTACATCGGCCCCGGTCCGGACAATCCATTGGGAACGCACGCTCTTTATCTGAGCTGGACTTACTACCGGATTCACGGCACCCACGATACGCGTAAAATCGGGCGTCAATCCTCGAATGGCTGCATCGGGCTTTACAACGAGCATATCGCAGAACTCTTCGCATTGGCGAAAGTTGGCACACAAGTGTTGCTTATTTGACGACATTAACTTTGATTTGCGAAACGATCCGGGAATCCAGTTTGCAAAGGCTGATCTATGGTGCTTTACAAACAACTACGAGGAAAGTCTTGGGTGCGTACCGCTACAATGCGTGGTGCGCCATTTCTGGAGGTTATGATATGAAAAAACTCGTTCTCGCCGCTGCACTGACAGCCGCCGCATCGACAGCATACGCAGGTTCGCTTGCTGAGCCCGTCGTTGAAGCACCTGTTATTGTTGAAGAAACAGAAAGCTCGTCCACTGGCGTTCTGTTGCCAATCATTCTGTTGATTATCGCTGCTGCAGCTATTTCCTAATAGCATCCGCAGAGCTAAATACAAAAAGGCGGCGCATTGCGCCGCCTTTTTACATTTGAAACTATTGAACTTTGATACCTAGCCCAACCATCCGCGCAGGTTGTCATCAATGACATTTGACAGAGCTTCAACATGCGCGTCATCGTCGTTCAGGCATGGAATGTAGGTGAAGATTTCACCGCCCGCCTCTTCAAAGCTTTCCTTGATCTCTTCATTGATCTCTTCCAGCGTCTCGATGCAGTCAGCGGAAAAGGCGGGCGCACAGACAGCAATGTTCTTCTTGCCGGCCTCAGCCAATCGCGCAACTTCTTCGACGGTGTAGGGTTGCAGCCATTCCTCGGGCCCAAACCTGGATTGGAACGTCGTGGTGATTTCGGTATCTTCCCACCCCAAACGCTCCTTTAACAGCCGCGTCGTCTTCTGACATTGGCAATGATAGGGATCTCCCTCCATCAAGTATCTGATAGGGACCCCGTGGTAGGAACAGACCAGAATATCGGGCTTCTTCTGTAGGCCTGCATAGGCGCGCTCTATCGACTGAGCCAGCGCATCAATGTAATCCGCGCGATCGAAATAGGGTTCGACCGTTCGGGTCACAGGCTGCCATTTCTCATACGTGAGTGCTCGGAAAAACTCGTCGTTTGCAGTCGCTGAAGTTGCGCCCGCATAATGCGGATAGAGGGGGAAAAACAATATCTTACGGCATCCTGCCGCTGTCATCTCCGCCACCTTTGACCGCGTTGACGGATTGCCATAACGCATGCAGAAATCGACCATAACGTTCTTGCCGTGCCGCTTGCGCATCTCGGCATTGATCTTGTGCGACTGTGCTTTGGTGATGGTCATCAAAGGGCTTTCGCCTGCGTCTTCATTCCAGATGGATTTATAGGCCGCGCCGCTGGAAAATGGGCGTTTGCTGAGGATGATGAGCTGCAACAATGGCTGCCAGATCCACGGGCTATAGTCGATGACACGGCGGTCGGACAAAAACTCGTTCAGATAGCGGCGCATCGACCAAAAATCATAGTTGTCGGGCGTCCCGAGATTGGCCAGAAGGATGCCTACTTTGGGTTCGATTATAGCCGGGTGGTCATCCTTGGCGTGTTCCGGGCGAACGGTAACGGGCGCGGAGGCGCTGCTGTCCAGCATGTTCAATGGTCCTTGTCGTGCGGCTACCCGCCTGAGATAGACGGTTTTCAGCGAGGGTCAATCAGGCAAAGGGGTTTCTGTGGCGGCGAGCGCATCTGCCAGCCGCTGCTGTGCGGAGCCGGGACGCAGCGGTTTCGGTTGGCTTTCATCAGGTGCCCAACCCGTCAGAAACACCATTTCGAATGTTGCTGAAATCCGGCCGTTGGAGGTGGTGTATTGATCGGTATAAAGCCGCGATGCCACGTCAACTATCTGCCGTTTCAGAGGCGTTCGGTTTCGTGCAGCCAGGGCGTTGCCCTCACCCATCGCTTTCAGATCGCGCATGAGGTGCCAGACATCGCGATATTCCACGTTCAGTTTGACGCTATCGGCGACCGGCAATGCAAAACCCGCGCGCTGCAACAAGGCTCCCAGATCCCGGATTTCTGCCATCGGCGCGATGCGTGGTGAGAGCCCGCCAGTGACAGAGACTTCGGCCTGCCCGAGACAACTGCGCAGTTCGGTAAGTGTCTGGCCACCCAGACTTGCCGCAATCAGCAAGCCATCTGGTTTGAGAGCGCGTCGGCACTGGATCAGTTGCCCCACAGGGTCATTCGCCCAATGCAGCCCTAATGAATGGATGACAAGATCATGTTCGTCGGCGGCAAGCTCCAGCACCTCTTGATCTGGGAAAATAATGGCCTCGGGCAGGTGGTTTTTCCAGACCTGCGAAAAAGGCGTCACAATGGCAGGCGCCGTAAACGACCTGTTAACCATGGACAGGCGATCCTGCACTTCGTCTGCCGCGATCTCTTGCAAGAAATGAGTCGTCGCGCGCACGCGCTGCCGTTGCAGCGCGACAATATCAGTCAGAGCATTCGGTGCATTCATGGAGGTGACATAACGTGGCAGAGGTGAGTTTTCAAACGGCTGTTTCGATGGTCTATCCTCCGCGCTGTTTGGGGTGCGGCGGCAAAGTGATGAGCGATTTTGGTCTCTGTGGCACCTGCTGGCGGGACACTTTGTTTATTGGCGGCTCCATCTGTGACACCTGCGGCACGCCGCTGCCGGGGGACGATCTGTCTGATACACTAAAATGTGATGACTGCATGATAACGCCGCGCCCTTGGGCGCAGGGGCGATCTGCACTGATCTACAAAGACAATGGAAAACGGCTCGTGCTCGCGCTCAAACATGGGGACCGGCAGGAAATTGCGACGCCTGCGGCCCGTTGGATGGCGCAGGCAATCGCGGATCTGCCCAAGGAAAACATGATCATCGCACCGGTGCCCCTGCATTGGATGCGCATGGTCAAACGGCGCTACAACCAATCCGCGCTTCTTGCGCAAGCCCTTGCAAAACATACAGGTTTGCCGGTTTGCCCGGACCTGCTGCAACGTCAGAAACGAACCCTGCCCATGGAGGGTATGACAAAAGAGGTCAGGTTCTCTTCGGTCAAGGGGGCCATCTCGGCGCACCCGCGCCGCAAGCATCGTCTCGTTGGGCGACCCGTGTTGCTGGTCGATGACGTTTTGACCTCTGGCGCGACACTGTCTTCGGCGGCAGATGCCTGCATTGCAGCAGGATCAGGGCCGGTATACGTTGTGACCCTAGCGCGGGTCGTCAAGGATGCCTAAATCCCGGTCCAAAGCACGACGCTAAAAGGACCACTGATATGAAGACCGTCGAAATCTACACCTCTCCACTTTGTGGCTTTTGCCATGCTGCGAAAAGACTGCTCAATCAGAAAGGTGTCGACTTTTCTGAGGTGGATGTTCTGGCGAACCCCAATCGCAAACCTGAAATGATTCAGCGCGCTAACGGCGGGCGAACCGTGCCGCAGATTTTTGTCGGTGAAACTCATGTGGGTGGATGCGACGATCTATATGCGCTTGAACGTTCCGGAAAACTGGACGCTTTGCTGGCCGCCTGATGAAAATTGCCCTGCTGCAGCTCAATGTAACGGATGATCCGGTTGCCAATCTGGAGGTGACCCTGAAATTCGTTCGGGAAGCCGCTGCAGCAGGTGCCCGGTTTGTTCTGACGCCGGAGGTGACGAATTGTGTCTCCACCAGCCGCAAACATCAACAAATGGTGTTGCAGCATGAAGAGCACGACATCACCTTGGCCGCCTTGCGCAAAGAAGCGCAGGCCCTAGGGATCTGGATGTTGATCGGCTCGTTGGGGTTGAAAACCAATGATGTGGACCAGCGATTTGCCAACCGCTCATTTGTCATAAATCCGGACGGGGAAATCGTCGCGAAATATGACAAAATCCATATGTTTGATGTGGATGTGACCCCCGAAGAAACCTGGCGCGAATCTGAAGGATATCGCCCGGGCACCAAAGCGGTTGTGGCGCAGACGCCCTTTGCGCCCATTGGTCTGACGATCTGCTATGACGTCCGCTTTCCAAAGCTTCATGCAGCACTTGCGAATGCCGGTGCCCGCATTCTGACTGTGCCTGCCGCTTTTTCTCCGGTCACCGGTGCTGCACATTGGCATACACTTCTCAAAGCGCGTGCCATTGAGACCGGATGCTATGTTTTAGCGCCAGCTCAAACGGGCGTGCATGCCAGTACCGATCATAAAACGCGCCAAACCTATGGCCATTCGCTGGTTGTTACCCCTTGGGGAGAGGTCCAAATGGACGCAGGTGAGGCACCGGGCGTTTACATGACAGACCTCGATATGGGAGAAGTGTCCAAGGCCCGGGGCCGCGTCCCCAGTCTTGAAAACGCGCGACCATTTGATGGACCCTGATGAACGACGACAGAAATGCTCTGGCAATTGCTCTCTTTAGCGAAGTGCTTGCGGCGGACCAGATGGTGCGCGCAAGGCTGAGCCGTGTGCTGCCCAAGGGCATGGAAATCTCGCATTTTTCGGTTTTGAACCATTTGGCGCGCAACATGGTGGAACGCACACCCGCGCAACTGGCTGAAACTTTCCACGTCACGCGTGGTGCCATGACCAATACGCTCAGCAAACTGGAATGGGCGGGATATGTGCATATCCGGCCGGACTGGGATGACGCACGCCGCAAAATGGTTGCGATCAGCCCCGCAGGCCGTCAGGCACGGGATCAGGCCGTCGGGTCGATCACTCCGCTGATCAATCAGGTGGTTGAGAAACTGGGTGACGAGAAAGTGCGCGAGGCCCTGCCCATCCTGCGGGAACTCCGCAGCCAGTTGGGCGACCGGGCTTAGGCGGGTTTTACGCTGGCGGTGACATAGTTGACGCTTAGGTCCCGGTCGGACAGGCGCCATGACCATGTGACTGGGTTGAAGACGAATCCCTTACGGTCCACAGGGTTCAGACCGGCGTCCTGTATCAGATCATAAAGTTCGTCTGGTGTGATAAATTTCGACCATTCGTGGGTGCCCTTCGGCAGCCATCGCATGACATGTTCCGCTCCGATAATCGCCATCATATAGGATTTCGGATTTCGATTGAGTGTTGAGCAGATGTGTAATCCGCCGGGTTTTAGCAATTTGCGGCAGGCGACCAGATAGTCGATGGGCGATGCCACGTGTTCGACAACTTCCATATTCAGCACGGCGTCAAATTGTTCGCCTGCCTCCGCCAGATCTTCGGCTGTGGTGTGGCGGTAGTCGATTTCCAACCCGGATTGTTCGGCATGAATTTTCGCAACCGGAATATTTCGTTCGGCGGCATCTGCCCCAACCACATCCGCACCGAGGCGTGCCATGGGCTCTGCCAGTAGCCCACCCCCGCAGCCGATATCGAGAATGCGCAGCCCTTTGAACGGGCCGGTGTCTTTCAGATCGCGGTCAAATTCGGCGGCAATCTGGCTTGTAATATAGTCCAGACGGCATGGGTTGAGCATATGCAAGGGCTTGAATTTGCCATTCTCGTCCCACCACTCCGCCGCCATCGCTTCAAATTTAGCGATTTCCGAGGGGTCAACAGTGGTTTGAGGCGCTTGCATTCTCTTCTCCATGTGCTCAAAAGCGTTTTCGTATTATATAGGCCTGTAATGGACAAATTCTCGGACCAAAAGCGCGCAGTGCAATATCTGTACCCGCCGATCGACCCTTTCGATCAGCGGATGCTCGACGTGGGCCAGGGACATAAGGTCTATGTGGAGCAATGTGGGAACCCGCAAGGCATCCCGGTCGTGGTGTTGCACGGTGGGCCGGGCGGTGGATGCAGCCCCGCCATGCGCCGATATTTCGATCCGGAAATCTACCGGGTGATTCTCTTTGATCAGCGCGGTTGCGGCAGATCACGCCCGCACGCCAGTGTTACCCACAACACCACATGGCACCTGGTTGATGACATCGAACTGATTCGCCGCGAATTGGATATCGAGCACTGGATTGTTTTCGGTGGCAGCTGGGGCGCGACACTGGCGCTGATCTATGCGCAGGCTCATCCCGATCACGTGCGCCATATAGTTTTGCGTGGCGTGTTCCTGATGACCAAACGGGAATTGGACTGGTTTTACGGTGGGGGTGCGGGCAAATTCTGGCCAGAGGTCTGGGAGCGCTTCACCTCGCTGGTTCCCGCAGACGAGCAAGCTGATTTGATCGAAGCTTACCGGCGGCGTCTGTTCTGTGGTGATATGACCATTGAAACCCGCTACGCCAAGGCCTGGTCTTCTTGGGAAAATGCTCTAGCCTCCATTCATTCTTCCGGGACAACGGGTGAAAGCCCCGGCGACTATGCGCGCGCCTTTGCGAGGTTGGAGAATCACTATTTTTCCAATGCAGGGTTTCTTGAGTTTGATGGCCAGATTCTCGCCCATGTCGGACGTATCGCGCATATTCCGGGTGTGATCGTACAGGGGCGCTACGATATGATCTGCCCGCCGGATAGCGCATTTGCTTTATCCAAGGCGTGGGGCAACTGTGATCTGAAAATGGTGCGGAATGCCGGTCATGCGTTATCCGAACCCGGCATTAGTGCGGAACTGGTGCGCACAATGGACAGGATCGCGGGCCAATGAGCCGACTGTCCCATATGGATCGGCGCGCGCTCTTCGCCTCCGGTGCGGCGGCAGCACTGTTGGCGGCCACAGGCCTTTCTGCACAGACAGCACCGAAATCCGGCGGACGCCTGCGTATGGCGTTGTCGGGCGCTTTGCGTTCAGACGGGTTTGATGCGCGCGCGCAGCAAGGGCTTTTCATGCAGGTTGCAATGGTCGGCGGGGTTTTTGAAACCCTCACCGAAGTCGCTTCAGACGGCACCTTGAGGGGGGAGCTCGCGACCAGCTGGCAGGGGAGTGCTGACGCGCGTAACTGGTTGATTGATTTACGCAAAGACGTGCATTTTCACGATGGCACCGCATTTTCGGCACGTGATGTGGCGGCATCATTTGAACTGCACAAAGAACTGGCATTAGCCGATATCGAGCGGCTGGAGATGATCGGAGATCATCAGATCAGGATTGTGTTGTCTCACCCAGATGCCGATTTTCCATATCGCCTGTCTTCGCCAGAACTGGTGATTTATCCTTCGGGGAATTTGGTGGGTGCGATGCAGGCGGGCATTGGTACCGGCCTCTACAAAGTTCACAAATTCCTGCCCGGACGGCAATTTATCGGGTTTCGGGTGGCGGAGCATTACAAGAACGGTCACGCGGGTTGGTTTGACAGCGTAGAGCTCGTATCTCTGCCTGCCGATTCCATCCGCGCCGAAGCGTTGCGGGATCACTATGTCGATGCCGTCGATCTGACGCATACTGCTGATCTGGGCGATCTTAGTGAGATGACACTGCTGCCCGAGGAGAATTTTATGACGGCGGCGGTCAGCGACTGTCTGGCGCTTCCCGGACAGATCGGGTCGCGTTGGCCTATGGATGATTTTCGCGCAGCACAGCGGTGGTGGATGGCCTGACGCGATCAGGGGTTGCAGTTCCGCACGCGCCCGCCTATATCCTTCGATAATAGCGGCGCGTTCGGGTCCACACCAAACGCTCCACCGAAACACGATACGGGCCGCGCGCCCGTTTTTTTGTGCCTGAAAGACATATGACCAACGATCTGATTGCGAAAGCTGCCATTGATCGCCGCATGGCCGAGATCATCACTCCGGTGATCGAGGATATGGGGTTTGAGCTTGTGCGCGTACGGTTGATGTCTGGCAAGACGACGACGCTGCAAATCATGGCCGACAAGCCCGACGGCGGCATTGAGGTCGATGATTGTGCCGAGATCAGTCAGGCTGTGAGCGCCATTCTGGATGTCGAAGACCCGATTCTGGACGAATACACGCTTGAAGTATCGAGCCCCGGAATTGACCGCCCGCTGACCCGGCTGAAAGATTTCGCGATGTTCGAAGGCTATGAAGCCAAGATTGAAACCGGCGAAATGATCGAGGGCCGCCGCCGTTTCAAGGGGGAGCTGGCAGGCGTTGAGGGCGATGAAGTTCTGATCAATGTGACCGAGGGTACGATCGGGTTGAAATTCGATTGGTTGAGTGACGCCAAGCTCGTTTTGACGGACGATCTGATCAAGGAAATGTTGCGCCAGCGTAAGGCGACAGGCGCGATAGACGAGACCAAGTTTGACGAAATTTCTGACGAGATTGTGTCGGAAGATTCCGCTGAGGGAGACCAATAAATGGCAATTACATCTGCAAACCAGCTTGAGCTGTTGCAAACCGCCGAGGCTGTGGCGCGCGAAAAGATGATCGACCCCGGACTGGTGGTTGAAGCGATGGAAGAATCACTCGCCCGCGCGGCGAAGTCGCGCTACGGCGCGGAGATGGACATTCGCGTTTCCATCGACCGTAAAACCGGGCGCGCGACCTTTACCCGTGTCCGCACCGTGGTCGAAGAAGAAGAGCTGGAGAACTACCAAGCAGAGTTCACTGTCGAGCAGGCCAAACAATATCTGGATGACCCCAAGATCGGGGACACTTTTGTCGAGGAAGTCCCGCCGGTAGAAATGGGCCGGATTGCCGCGCAATCTGCCAAGCAGGTCATCCTGCAAAAGGTGCGTGAAGCCGAACGCGACCGCCAGTTCGAGGAATTCAAGGACCGCGCCGGCACGATCATCAATGGTCTGGTCAAGCGTGAGGAATACGGCAACGTCATCGTGGATGTGGGTGCCGGTGAGGCGATCCTGCGGCGCAATGAAAAAATCGGCCGCGAGAGCTACCGCCCAAACGACCGCATCCGCGTTTACATCAAGGATGTGCGTCGCGAGCAGCGTGGCCCGCAGATTTTCCTGAGCCGCACGGCACCTGAATTCATGGCGGAGCTTTTCAAGATGGAAGTGCCGGAGATTTATGACGGTATCATCGAGATCAAGGCCGTGGCCCGTGATCCCGGAAGCCGTGCCAAGATTGCCGTGATTTCTTATGACAACTCGATTGATCCGGTAGGCGCTTGCGTCGGTATGCGTGGTTCCCGTGTGCAGGCGGTTGTGAACGAACTGCAGGGCGAGAAGATCGATATTATCCCGTGGAACGAAGATCAGCCGACCTTCCTTGTGAATGCATTGCAACCGGCGGAAGTCAGCAAGGTGGTTCTGGACGAAGAAGCCGGGAAAATCGAAGTTGTGGTGCCGGAAGAGCAGTTGAGCCTCGCCATTGGCCGTCGTGGTCAGAACGTGCGCCTGGCGTCGCAACTGACTGGTCTCGACATCGACATTATGACCGAAGAGCAGGAAAGTGCACGCCGTCAGGCCGAGTTTGAACTGCGCACCAAACTCTTCGTCGACAACCTCGATCTCGACGAGTTCTTTGCGCAGCTGCTGGTCTCGGAAGGTTTCTCCAACCTCGAAGAGGTCGCCTATGTTGAGCTTGACGAACTACTGGTCATCGACGGTGTGGACGAAGATACCGCCAACGAACTGCAGGCCCGGGCCCGCGATGTGCTTGAAGCGCAGAACAAGGCGGCGTTGGAGAACGCCCGTAGCATGGGTGTCGAAGACAGCCTGGTTGAATTCGAAGGCCTGACGCCCCAGATGATCGAAGCGCTTGCGAAAGACGACGTAAAGACGCTTGAGGATTTTGCGACCTGCGCTGATTGGGAACTCGCCGGTGGCTGGACCACTGTGGATGGGGAGCGGGTCAAGGACGACGGTGTTCTGGAACCTTTTGATGTTTCACTGGAAGAGGCGCAACAACTGATCATGACCGCGAGGGTCATGTTGGGCTGGGTCGATCCGGCAGATCTGGAAGCTGACGCCGAAGAAGAGTTGGAAGACACCGAGACGGAGGAAGCCGAGGTCTGATCTCAGACCTCGGGGTCTCAAGATGGGTCGCGGTGGTGCTCCCAAAGATCGCAATGACGGTCCGGAACGCAAGTGCATTGCCACGGGCGACGTGCAGCCAAAATTCGGGCTGATCCGATTTGTTGCCGGTCCGGACGGTAAGATTTTCCCGGACATTCTGGGGAAGTTACCCGGTCGCGGTATCTATGTTGCTGCTGAGCGTGACGCGATCGAGAAGGCTGTCAAAAAAGGCCTGTTTGCGCGTGGGGCGAAAAAACCGGTCAAGGTGCCGGATGATCTGTTGGCCGAGATTGAACGGCAATTGGTGAGACGTGTTGTCGAGTTGATATCCCTGCAACGCAAGGCAGGCAAAGCCGTCGCAGGATACGAGAAAGTAAAGAGCTGGCTTCAGATGGAGGAAGCCGAAGTCTTGATTCAGGCAGTCGATGGATCGGGACGTGGGAAATCGAAACTGAGCACGCCGCATTACGGTCATTACATCGGCTGGCTGACGGCAGACGAATTGGGTTTGGCATTCGGACGTCAAACTGTGATACATGGGGCGCTCGCCTCTGGTGGACTCACTCAACGTGTTGTAGAGGAAGCCAACCGACTTAAAGGCGTGCGCAAAAACGAGGGTGGCAAGGGCCACCCGAAAGGATAGACGAGCTTCATGAGCGATACTGACGGCAAAAAAACATTGGGTCTGCGCGGCGGTGCTGCGCGTCCGGGCAACGTAAAGCAGAGCTTTAGCCACGGACGGACCAAGAACGTCGTGGTGGAGACCAAACGCAAGCGCGTTGTGGTGCCAAAACCTGGTGCTGGCAAGACAAGTACCGGTGGTGGTGCTGCGACGGGCGATCCGTCCAGGCGGCCCGCGGGCATTTCCGATGCGGAGATGGAGCGCCGGTTGAAAGCCGTTCAGGCTGCAAAAGCGCGCGAAGTGGAAGAGGCTGCGACGCGTCAGGCTGAAGAGAAGGCCCGCGCCGAAGAGCGCGAGCGTCGTCGGGCGGAGCAGGAAGAGAAAGAGCGCGCGGAACGTGAGCGTGAAGAGAGCCTCAAAGCGAAGGCCGAGGAAGATGCACGCCGCAAACAGGAAGCCGAAGCCGCTGCAAAGGCCGCAGCAGCACCGGTCGAAGAGCCTGTTGTCGCACGTCCGACCAACACCAAGGCACCGGACGCCGCGCCGCGTAAGCAGCAGGATCGAGATCGCGATAACAACAAGCGTGGCGGCAAGGGTGGCGAAGACAACCGCCGCTCCGGCAAGCTGACATTGAACCAAGCGCTTTCTGGTGGTGAAGGCGGTCGTCAGCGGTCGATGGCCGCGATGAAGCGCAAGCAGGAGCGTGCCCGCCAGAAAGCGATGGGTGGCACGGTTGAGCGCGAGAAGGTCGTGCGGGATGTGCAATTGCCGGAAGCAATTGTTGTTTCTGAGCTGGCGAATCGCATGGCCGAACGTGTGGGTGAGGTCGTCAAGGCGTTGATGAATAACGGCATGATGGTGACGCAAAACCAGACAATTGATGCCGACACCGCCGAGCTGATCATCGAAGAATTCGGCCACAAGGTGGTGCGGGTGTCTGATGCTGATGTCGAAGACGTGATCAAAGAGGTTGAAGACGACGACAAGGATCTCAAACCACGCCCCCCCGTGATTACCATCATGGGTCACGTCGATCACGGCAAGACGTCATTGCTGGACGCGATTCGGAATGCGAAAGTTGTCGCTGGCGAAGCGGGTGGCATCACTCAGCACATCGGCGCCTATCAGGTGAAAACCGAGAGTGGTCAGGTTCTGAGTTTCCTCGATACGCCCGGCCACGCTGCGTTTACGTCCATGCGGTCGCGCGGCGCGCAGGTGACGGATATCGTGGTTCTGGTGGTTGCTGCGGATGACGCGGTGATGCCGCAGACGGTTGAAGCGATCAACCATGCCAAGGCGGCGCAGGTGCCGATGATTGTGGCGATCAACAAGATCGACCGTCCGGCGGCTGACCCTACGAAAGTCCGCACCGACCTGCTGCAACATGAAGTGATTGTGGAGCAGATGTCCGGTGACGTCCAAGACGTCGAGGTTTCGGCCATTACTGGTCAGGGTCTTGATGAATTGCTGGAAGCCATCGCCCTTCAAGCCGAAATCCTGGAATTGAAAGCCAATCCGGATCGTGCGGCCCAAGGTGCGGTTATTGAGGCGCAGCTTGATGTAGGGCGTGGTCCGGTCGCGACAGTGCTGGTTCAGAACGGCACGTTGCGTCAGGGTGATATCTTCGTTGTGGGTGAGCAATACGGTAAGGTTCGTGCGCTCATTGACGATCAGGGCAACCGCGTCAAAGAAGCAGGGCCGTCCGTGCCGGTTGAGGTTTTGGGCCTTAACGGAACGCCAGAGGCGGGTGACGTCTTGAATGTGACCTCCACTGAGGCACAGGCGCGTGAAATCGCGGCCTACCGTGAGAATGCCGCAAAAGACAAGCGCGCAGCAGCGGGTGCGGCGACAACCCTTGAGCAGCTCATGGCGAACGCCAAGGCGGACGAAAACGTCAGCGAACTGCCAATTCTGGTAAAAGCGGATGTACAGGGCTCAGCGGAGGCCATCGTTCAGGCGATGGAGAAAATCGGCAACGATGAGGTACGCGTTCGCGTATTGCATTCGGGTGTGGGCGCAATCACTGAAACCGATGTGGGGCTGGCCGAAGCGAGCCAGGCACCGATCATGGGATTTAACGTGCGTGCCAATGCATCGGCGCGCAATACGGCCAACCAAAAAAGTGTCGAAATCCGCTATTATTCCGTGATCTATGATCTCGTGGATGATGTGAAAGCCGCCGCTTCCGGCCTGTTGAGCGCAGAGATTCGCGAGAATTTCATTGGGTACGCGACCATCAAGGAAGTCTTCAAGGTGACGGGCGTCGGTAAAGTCGCAGGTTGCCTGGTGACCGAAGGGGTGGCGCGCCGTTCCGCAGGTGTTCGGTTGCTGCGTGACAACGTGGTGATCCATGAAGGAACGCTGAAAACCCTGAAGCGGTTTAAGGACGAAGTGGCTGAAGTTCAGTCAGGTCAGGAATGCGGCATGGCATTTGAAAATTACGATGATATCCGCGCCGATGATGTCATCGAGATTTTTGAGCGCGAAGAAATCACGCGAACCCTCAGCTAACGCCAAAGCAAGCTCAAGAATCGAAAAAGGGACAGCAAATCGCTGTCCCTTTTCTCCGACTGGAAATGCTGTCAGGCCGCTTTGGTGACCGGCACGCCTGTATAGCTTGTGTCATCAACTCTCACCACAATACGCCCGTCAGGTAACGCGCGAACGTAGATTCCTTGAATTGATATTGCACTTCCCAGTGTGATCGTCCGTAACATGCCCATTTCCTCCCCAGGAATATGACAATGTGATGGTGCAATGAAGTCTGAGTGATTGTAATAAAAATATAGTTAATTGCCCGTAATAGGCGAAAACTTGCGAATGGATTCACGTATTAAGGAATCTGTTTACAACCAATCCCGTAGAATCGGTATCAACGGAATGTCGGCCGCAGGCATCGGGTAATCCCTAAGTGACTGAGAACGAACCCACTTTAACGACTGCCCTTCACGAGATTGAGGTGTGCCTTCCCATTTTCGGCAAGCAAAGAGCGGCATTAACAAATGGAAGTCTTCGTAGCTGTGACTGGCAAAAGTTAACGGCGCAAGGCACGAATCCCAGGTCTTTATGCCAAGTTCCTCGTGCAATTCCCGTATCAGTGCGGATTCGGGCGTTTCGCCTATTTCCACCTTGCCGCCGGGAAATTCCCACAAGCCGGCCATTGATTTCCCGGCTGGGCGTTGTGCCAGCAATATCCGGCCATCGACGTCGATCAGCGCAACCGCTGATACCAGAACAATCTTTTGCTGGCTCATGAGCGGTAGTCGGCGTTGATTTCTATATAGCCGTGGGTCAGATCACAGGTCCATACGGTGGAACGCCCCGTACCGATCCCGATATCCACGCCAATGACGAGCGCGTCGCCTTTCATATGTGCGGCAGCTTTTGCTTCATCATAGCCTTCGCTGACCCAGCCATTTTCAGCAACAGTCACGTCGCCAAACCGGATGGAGAGTTTATCACGATCTGCGGCAGCCCCCGATTTACCGACGGCCATGACCACACGCCCCCAGTTGGGGTCTTCGCCAGCAATGGCCGTCTTGACCAGAGGTGAATTCGCGATCGACATCGCATGGGTTTTGGCATCCGTATCGCTTTTCGCGCCCGTCACTTCAATTTCGACGAATTTGGTGGCGCCTTCACCATCCCGCACAACCTGATGGGCCAAATCCAGCATCACATCGTGCAGAGCGTCCGAAAACGCCAGATCACCGCTGACGTCTACGCCGGATGCACCCGTGGCTGCAAGCAGCAGCGTATCCGAGGTTGAGGTATCGCTGTCCACGGTGATGCAGTTAAAGGTTTGCGCGTTGTGACCTGACAGCATGGCTTGCAGTTCGGCCTGCGGAATTTTCGCATCCGTGAAAATGTAGACCAGCATCGTTGCCATATCGGGTGCGATCATCCCGGAGCCTTTTGCGATGCCCGCAATCTTCACCGTCTGCCCGGCGATCTCGACTTCTTTTCCTGCCCCCTTTGGAAAAGTGTCAGTGGTCATGATTGCTTTGGCGGCGTCCGCAATCGCACTTGGGTTTAACTGATCTGCCAGAGTAGTCAGATGTGTGGTGATCTTTTCAAATGGCAGAGGCTCACCAATGACGCCGGTAGAGGCCGTGAAAACGCGCGATTGTGGCACGGCGCAGGCGTCTGAAACTGCCTTAGTAATCGCCTCAACCGCAGAAACGCCACCGCGACCCGTAAAGGCATTGGAGTTGCCGGAATTAACGAGGATGGCGGCACCGTCCTCCGTATGACCGCCCAATTTTGCCTGACAATCCAGCACCGGCGCCGACCGTGTTGCAGAGGTGGTGAAAACGCCAGCCACCGCCGTTCCCGGCGCAAGTTTTGCCAACATCACATCTGTGCGCCCTTGATACTTCACACCCGCCGCAATGGTTGAAAAAGTCACTCCATCGATTACCGGCAGCTCCGGGAACGCCTTTGGTGCCAGGGGAGATACAGAAGAGATTTTGGCCATTCCGACGTTATTCCAGCAGGTCAGTCTGTTTCAGAATTGCCGGATCAATGACCTGATCCGCAAAAACTTTTACATCTGCGTTTGAGGCCGCGCTTGTAATCGCCTCTTGCGCTACCTGTTGCCGTATTTCATTGGAAAGATCGCCGCGCACGTCATCCAGCGTGGGAATGGCGGCTTTGCGCGTGTCATTCAGCTTAATGATGTGCCAACCAAATTGCGTCTGAACCGGAACTGAAACTTCGCCAATGCCAAGCGCGATGGTTGCCGCCTCGAAGGTTGGCACCATCATGCCGGGGCCGAACCAACCCAGTTCACCTCCGCCCGGGCCGGACGGGCCGGTGGATTTTTCACGCGCAGTGGCAGCAAAGTCGGCACCGCCATCGATGGTTTCTTTGACCGCTATGGCTTCTTCCTCGGTTTCGACGAGAATATGCGATGCATTATATTCTTCTTCCGGGTCGATATCTCCGTATTGCCGGTCATAAAGAGCCTGAAGCGCGTCATCGGTCACGGCATCGGCAAGCACTTCTTCAACCACTTCCGCCGCTGTCAGAGAACGCCTTTCATTGTCGAGCGACATGGTGACACGCGCTGGTAGATCACCCTCGAAATTCTGGGCGAGCGCACTTTGCTGCACAAGTTGCTCGAGGATCCCGTCGTAAAGGACCTTGTCGTCCAGTTCCTGGTACTGCTGAGGCAATGATGCGCGTGCCGCAATCATATGGCCGAGTTTGATCTCAACACCGTTGACCGTGGCGATAACCGTGTCAGCCGTTGGGACGTCATCTTGCGCCCAGACCGGTGCAGCGATGCCTATCACTAGGGCCGCGCTGGCCAGAAAATTGAGATGTTTTTGCATGGATCGGTCCTATGGATGCGTCGCGGCAGGGCGCGACATTGACACGGTTTGGCGTGACCCTTACATCGCCCTATGGACATGGCAAGAGCGCTGCGTTCAATACCTATCTATGGGCTGTATCGCAGACGAGCAAGCAGATCGGCGCCATTACCTAAACTTCGGCTGGAGAACGCATGCTGGGCATCGGAACAATCGCAAAAAAGGTCTTTGGAACGCCAAACGACCGCAAGGTCAAAGCGACCCGCCCGCTGATCGAAAAGATCAACGCCCTTGAGCCCGAGTTCGAAAAGCTGACAGATGATGGCATCAAGGAGAAAACCGAAGCGCTGCGGCAGCGGGCTCTGGACGGCGAAAACCTGGATGATCTGCTACCCGAAGCCTTTGCCAATTGTCGAGAAGCCGCGCGCCGCGCGCTGGGCTTGCGGGCCTTCGACACGCAGTTGATTGGTGCTGTATTCCTGCACCAAGGCAATATTGCGGAGCAGAAAACGGGTGAGGGCAAAACGCTGACAGCGACATTTGCCGCCTATCTGAATGCGCTGACCGGCAAAGGTGTACATATCGTCACGGTCAACGAATACCTGGCCAAACGGGATGCCGGATGGATGGGTCAGGTCTTTGGCGCTTTGGGTCTGACCACCGGTGTCGCGCATTCGGAAATGACCGAAGAGGATAAGCGTGCCGCCTACGACAGCGATATTACCTACGCGACCAACAACGAGCTTGGCTTTGATTACCTTCGCGACAACATGAAGTCCGAGCTCAGCCAGATTTTCCAGAAGCAACACAATTTCGCGATCGTGGACGAGGTGGACTCGATTCTGATCGATGAAGCCCGAACGCCACTGATCATTTCCGGCCCGTCACAAGATCGCTCGGAGATGTATAAGGTCATCGACGCCGTAATCCCGGAGCTTGATGACACCCATTATGAGCTCGACGAAAAGACCCGCAATGTGACTTTCACAGATGAGGGTAACGAGTTTCTTGAGGATTTGTTGCGGTCAAAGGAGCTTCTGGAAGAAGGCCAGACTCTTTATGATCCCGAAAGCACCACAATCGTGCACCATGTGAACCAGGGTTTGCGGGCGCACAAGCTGTTCCAGAGAGACAAGGACTACATTGTGCGGGACGATGACGTTGTGCTCATCGACGAATTCACCGGTCGCATGATGGCCGGGCGACGGCTTTCCGATGGGCTGCATCAGGCCATTGAGGCCAAGGAGAACGTCGCCATCAAGCCCGAGAACGTGACGCTGGCGTCCGTAACATTCCAGAACTATTTCCGTCTTTATAACAAACTGGCCGGGATGACGGGCACGGCGCTTACCGAGGCGGACGAATTTCAGGAAATCTACGGCCTTGGGGTCGTAGAAATCCCGACCAATAAGCCCATTGCGCGGGTTGACGAAGACGATCAGGTCTACCGCACTGTGCGCGAAAAATACGCCGCGATGCTGGAGCAGATCAAGGAAAGCAACGCCAAAGGGCAGCCAGCGCTGGTGGGTACGACCTCCATCGAGAAATCAGAGATTCTCAGCAATCTGCTGACGGAGGCGGGCATCAAGCACAATGTGCTGAACGCACGACAGCACGAACAGGAAGCTCAGATCGTTGCGGATGCCGGCAAATACGGCGCCGTGACCATTGCGACGAACATGGCGGGCCGCGGTACCGATATTCAGCTTGGCGGTAATGTGGACATGCAGGTTCTGGATGCCATCGCGGCAGACCCCGAAGCAGACCCGGAGGCCATTCGCGCCAAGGTCGAAGCCGAACATGCTGATGAAAAATCCAAAGTGCTGGAGGCAGGCGGCCTTTATGTTCTGGCGTCCGAGCGCCATGAAAGTCGCCGCATCGACAACCAGCTTCGGGGACGTTCAGGCCGTCAGGGGGATCCGGGACGATCATCGTTCTATCTCAGCCTGGAAGATGACCTGATGCGGATTTTCGGGTCGGAGCGGCTGGAAAAAGTGCTGACCACGCTTGGTCTCAAGGAAGGCGAAGCGATTGTGCACCCTTGGGTTAATAAATCGCTGGAACGGGCGCAGGCCAAGGTCGAAGGACGCAACTTCGACATCCGCAAGCAGCTTCTGAAGTTTGATGACGTGATGAACGAGCAGCGGAAAGTTGTCTTTACTCAGCGTCGCGACATTATGGAAGCGGCGGACCTTAGTGAAATCACAACCGACATGCGTCACCAGGTTATTGATGATCTGATCGATCAATACTTGCCACCGAATACCTACGCGGATCAGTGGGATTCAGAAGGCCTCCACACGGCTGTACAGGAAAAACTGAGCCTTGATGTTCCGGTTGGCGAATGGGTCGAGGAAGAGGGCGTTGACGACGAGGCCATTCGGGACCGTCTGGTTGAGGCTGCTGACAAGCTCATGTCTGAGAAGGCGGAACAGTTCGGCTCCGAAAACATGCGGAACATCGAAAAGCAGCTGTTGTTGCAATCAATTGACGGCAAATGGCGCGAACATCTTTTGACCCTCGAACACTTGCGGTCTGTTGTGGGTTTTCGCGGTTATGCGCAACGCGACCCTCTGAACGAATACAAAAATGAATCCTTCCAGCTTTTCGAAGGAATGCTGGACAGTCTGCGTGAAGACGTCACCCAGAAGCTGTCGCAAATCCGTCCGCTGTCGGAGGATGAGCAACGCGAGATGCTGGAGCAGATCAGGGCGCAGCAAGCTGCGGCCCAAGGTGCGGCGGCGGCTGCTGTCGGAGGCAGTGCTGCCGCAGAATCCGCGGGCGAAGCGATGGACGGGTTTGTCGAAGATGATCCGTCCACTTGGGGAAATCCGGGTCGAAACGAGGCCTGCCCCTGCGGATCCGGCAAGAAATTCAAACACTGTCACGGACGCTTTACCTGAGGCAGTCGCCATCTTCTTGCCAAAATGACACCCTTCCACCGTCATAACTCAGCCGTGTTTACCTTTCATTAAGACTTTGTTCCAACTGGTGGAGAGGGATCAAAGTAATGTCGCATAAGACAGAAATAATGACTGCAGCAGGGACCCTTGCCTGCGCTGTCGGCATCGGTTTCGTCATGCAAAGTGGCGAAGTGGCCGAGTTGCGATACGGTTCTTCGAATATACCAGCGGACGACTTGAAAATTCAGGGAACCTTGTCGTTTGACCAGCTTTCGCCACCTGACCTTGATCTTGCCAAGGCTGAGCCATCTCTGGATATCAGCGAAATTATTTTGACTTCTGCTGAAGTTGCCACACCCGAAACATTACCCAGCCGCGAAACGCCCGTACAGATATCCACGGTCCTGAAAAGCAGCTTGGAAGAACCCGCGGCACCTGAATTGGGCCCGCAACTTACCTGCCCCGTCAAACTGTCTGCTGAGCCTTATGCGGCCGCAATGGTCAAACTCAGCCTGACAGCGCCCTGCCTGCAGAATGAACGCGTCACCGTCAGCCATGAGGGTCTGAAATTCACCGAAACGACATCTGATACCGGGGGCCTTGACGTCGCTGTCCCCGCAATGTCTGAACAGGCTGAATTTTCGGTAACCTTTGCCAACGGCCACCGTGTTGCCACGACCGCTAGCGTACAAACCGTTTCCCAATACGAACGTGTTGTGCTGCAATGGCAGGGCGAAGATACCGTGCAAATCCATGCTCGGGAACTGGGCGCTTCCTATGGGGACGCTGGCCATGTGTGGGCAGGTGCTGCACGAGACGTGACCGCTGTTGCGGATGGCCGGGGGGGCTTTCTGACCCGTCATGGCGATAGCTCAGCCGAGGATGGCCTGATGGCTGAGGTCTATACCTATCCAGCGGACCCTTCCTACGACAAAGCCGCCCTGCAATTGAGTGTGGAAACCGAGGTGACCGACCGGAATTGCGGACGAGAAGTCGAAGCAAAGGCGCTGAAACTGGTCGCGGGCGCGATACTGCCGATAAAGGCATTGTCGCTCGCGGTTCCCGGCTGCGACGCGGTTGGCAACTTTCTGGTGTTGAATAATCCGCTCGAAGACCTGACAGTCGCTTCAAAGTAGGTTTGCGACGAGGCACATTCACATGACATGGAAACGTGTGGCGGTTTTCGCCGCACTTTGCCTATTGGGGACCGCCCCTGTTGCCCAGGATGTGACACTGACGTCCCGGGACGGGCGCGTGGAATTGTCCGGCACGTTGTTGGGGTTTGATGGTGAGTTCTATCGTCTCGAAACACTCTACGGTGAATTGACGGTTGATGGGTCGGGCGTCTCATGTGATGGCCCGGGCTGTCCAAATCTGCAGGATTTTGTTGCGGAGCTTTACCTGTCGGGATCAGCAACCATGGGGGCTGTGTTGATGCCGGCACTAGTGGAAGGATTTGCGCTGCGCAATGGGTATGAGGCCGAACGCAAAACCGAGGACAAAACGCATTTTACCTACAGCCTGACAGATTCAGATACCCAAAAACGCGTGGCGGAATTTTTCTTTCGGGTTACCAATACCGACGAGGGGTTTGCTGACCTGCTCGCCAATGAAGCTGATCTGGTCATGGCTTTGCGCGAAATCCGTCCTGACGAGCAGCAGCGTGCGCGCGATTCTGGGATGGGGGATATGACCGATGACAATCGCAGCCTCGTTCTGGCTTTGGATGCCGTTGTGCCGATCGTCGCACCGAACAACCCGCTCAAAGACATAGCCCCTTTGAATTTGGCCCGCGCCTATGTCGGTCAGATCACCAACTGGTCCGCTCTTGGGGGGCCGGATGCACCGATCACCTTACATGCGCCCGACGCCAAAACCGGTCTCGGACAGGCCATCGAGGATGAAATCATCGCACCTGTGGGGTTGCAGATGTCGCCAAACGTTGTTCGTCATGATCGTGGGATTGAACTTGCCCAAGCGGTCGCGTCCGACCCATTTGCATTGGGCGTTGCCAGTTTTGCAGAAGTGGGGAATGCGCAACCGCTTACATTGACCGGAGACTGTGGCCGGATGCTGAGAGCCACGCGCCGCTCAATAAAGACAGAAGATTACCCATTGACCGCGCCAATGTTCCTTTACCACCCGGCACGGCGGTTACCCAAGGTTGCGCGCGAATTTCTGGCATTCACCAGAGGTCCCGCTGCGCAGATCGTGATACGCCGGGCCGGGTTTGTCGATCAGGCAGCCGAAGAAGTCCCAGTTGATGAACAGGGGGACCGCTTTGCCAACGCCATCGCAGCGGCTGGCGTGGAGATCGAACTGTCTGAATTGCAACGTATGACGTCCACCCTGTCACCGATGAAGCGGCTTACGACCTCCTTCAGGTTCGAGGCGGGATCGGTTCGCCTCGATGCGCAATCTCGTTCCAATATCCAACAGTTGGGTCGTGCCCTGGAACAAGGGCGCTACGACGCGCGAAAGCTCCTGTTCGTCGGTTTCAGTGACGGTGACGGTCCGGCAACCACCAACAAAGGGATCGCTCTGCGACGGGCTGAAGCGGTGCGGCAGGCTGTGATCGCAGTGGCGGAAACGGCAGACCTCGACCGTGTCGAATTGCAGGTCGATGCGTTCGGAGAAGCGATGCCCATGGCCTGTGACAACAGCGCCTGGGGACGTCAGGCAAATCGCCGCGTCGAAGTCTGGGTGCGTTGATCCACAAGGAGGATACCGCGCATTGGAAACTCATCCTGTCAGATTTTCGGGCCTTGGCAAGATCGAGGATTTGCAGGTTTTGGCGGGTAATTTCGAAACTAGAAAATCAGATTCTGCTGATGGCTGGTCGGTCGCGATAGCGTCGGAGTGGCGATACGTCATCGCCAAACAGCAGATCGGGAGTGAGACTGCACTGGGTTGGATGTCAATTCGAACTTGAGGTTGATAAAGAAGAATAGCCAGACCTTTGGCCCGGCTATTTCGCTTTGGTGCTATGTCAACACGCTCTATCTCAGGGACTAATGCTCGGGAAAGCGCCCAAGAGGATGGCTATTGCCGCATCATCCCTTCATCGAATCCCAGAAACTCTTCACGCTGGAGAAGAAGCTCGACGATTCCGGATTGTTATTCTCCGAGAGATCCTCAAATTCTGCCAACAGTTCCTTTTGCCGCGCAGTAAGATTGACAGGCGTTTCGACAGCCAGCTCGATGAACATGTCACCCGATCCGGCACCTCTGAGCGCTGGCATGCCTTTGTTCCGCAACCGCATTTGGCGGCCGGACTGGCTGCCCGCAGGAATTTGAACGCGACCGCGACCGCCATCGATGGTTGGAACTTCGATCGATCCGCCAAGGGCGGCCTTGGCCATTGAAACCGGTACGCGGCAGAATAGATTGCCGCCATCTCGCTGGAACAATTCGTGCTCTGCAACTTCGATGAAGATGTAGAGGTCTCCGGAGGGACCGCCCCGCATGCCGGCTTCGCCTTCGCCAGCGAGCCTGATCCGCGTTCCCGTTTCGACGCCCGCAGGGATGTTGACGGAGAGGGCACGATCCTTTTCCTGTCGACCAGCGCCCTGGCAGGATTTACAGGGGTTCTTGATGTGCTGTCCCAGGCCGGAACAGGTCGGGCAGGTACGTTCAACGGTGAAGAAACCCTGTTGCGCGCGCACCTTACCCATACCGGAACAGGTTGGGCAGGTTGTCGGTTCTGATCCGCCTTCGGCTCCCGTACCACTGCAACTGTCACAGCTCACCGACGTGGGGACGTTGATCGTTTTTTGCAGGCCGGAGAAGGCATCTTCCAGCGTGACGCTCAGATTGTAGCGCAGGTCCGAGCCACGCGCTGCGCGGCGCCCGCCGCCGCGTTGCTGCCCGCCCATGAAGTCGCCGAAAAGATCGTCAAAGACGTCCGAAAATGCCGATGAGAAGTCGCCTTGACCACCACCAAATCCGCCACCGGGACGCCCGCCGCCGCCCATGCCGCCTTCAAATGCTGCATGACCATAGCGGTCGTAGGCGGCCTTTTTGTCGGCATCCTTGAGGACTTCATAGGCCTCGTTGGCCTCTTTGAACTGAGATTCAGCTTGCGGATTGTCTTTGTTGCGATCGGGGTGAAGCTCTTTCGCCTTGCTGCGATAGCCCTTTTTTATCTCGTCCGCCGAGGCACCTTTGGCAACGCCAAGCACCTCATAATAATCACGTTTTGCCATCAACTAGGTCCCCTTGCTGGAACGTGAGAGGCCGACCCGGAGGTCGGCCTATGCAGTGGTTCCGGGTTACGCGCGGCTCACGCGCGCTTGTCGTCGTCGAGGTCTTCGAACTCGGCGTCAACGATGTCGTCGTCGCCGGGCGCTTCGTCAGCCGCGGCCGCGACATCCTCATCGTCTTCCTGAGCGGCTTTATAGATGGCCTCGCCAAGTTTCATCGCAGCTTCGGTGACGTTCTGAATACCAGACTTAATCTTGTCAGCATTCTCAGTTTCCAGCTCGTCCTTGAGCGCGGCAATCGCGAGCTCGATGGCTTCAATGGTGGTCGGATCAACCTTATCGGCATGCTCTTCCATCGACTTCTCGGTCGAGTGGATAAGGCTTTCCGCCTGGTTCTTCGCTTCGATGAGTTCGCGGCGCTCTTTGTCGGCCTCCGCGTTCTCTTCGGCGTCCTTCACCATTTTCTCGATGTCTTCATCCGACAGTCCGCCCGAGGCCTGGATCGTGATCTTTTGCTCTTTGCCAGTGCCTTTGTCCATCGCGCCCACTGACACGATGCCGTTGGCATCAATGTCGAATGTCACTTCGATCTGCGGCATGCCGCGTGGGGCGGGCGGGATGTTTTCGAGGTTGAAGGCTCCGAGGATCTTGTTGTCGGAAGCCATCTCGCGCTCACCTTGGAAAACCCGGATGGTCACAGCGTTCTGGTTATCTTCGGCCGTGGAGAAGATTTGCGATTTCTTCGTTGGGATCGTTGTGTTGCGGTCGATGAGGCGGGTGAAAACGCCACCCAGTGTTTCAATGCCCAAGCTCAGCGGTGTCACGTCGAGCAGAACCACGTCTTTGACGTCGCCCTGAAGAACACCGGCCTGAATTGCGGCACCCATGGCGACAACCTCGTCCGGGTTCACACCCTTGTGCGGCTCCTTGCCGAAGAATTTGGTCACTTCCTCGACCACTTTCGGCATGCGAGTCATACCACCAACCAGAACGACCTCGTCGATGTCGGAGGGCGACAGACCTGCATCTTTCAGAGCGGCCTGGCAGGGTTTGATCGAGTTCTTGATCAGGTCGCTGACGAGGCTTTCCAGTTTGGAGCGGGTCAGCTTCATGACCATATGCAACGGCTGGCCGTTTGCGCCCATGGAAATGAACGGCTGGTTGATCTCGGTCTGGCTGGAACTCGAGAGTTCGATCTTGGCTTTCTCTGCGGCCTCTTTCAGGCGCTGCAGGGCCATCTTGTCTTTGGTCAGGTCAACCTGATGCTCTTTTTTGAACTCATCTGCGAGGTAGTTGACGATGCGCATGTCAAAGTCTTCACCACCCAGGAAGGTGTCCCCGTTGGTGGATTTCACCTCAAACAGGCCGTCATCGATTTCGAGGATGGTCACGTCGAAAGTACCGCCGCCGAGGTCATAGACCGCGATGGTCTGCGTGTTCTCCTTGTCGAGACCATAGGCCAGTGCGGCAGCTGTCGGCTCGTTGATGATGCGCAGCACTTCCAGACCGGCGATCTTGCCGGCGTCTTTGGTTGCTTGACGTTGCGCGTCGTTGAAATACGCCGGCACAGTGATGACCGCCTGGGTCACGTCCTCGCCGAGGTAGCTCTCAGCGGTCTCTTTCATCTTGCCGAGGATGAAAGCGGAGATTTGAGACGGGGAGTATTTCTCACCTTTGGCTTCCACCCAGGCGTCGCCGTTACCGCCATCGATGACGTTGAACGGCATGTTCTTCTTGTCCTTGGCGAGATCCGCATCGTCATACCGACGACCGATCAGGCGTTTGACGCCGAAGATGGTGTTTTCGGGGTTGGTGACGGCTTGCCGTTTCGCGGGCTGACCCACGAGGCGCTCATCATCTGTGAACGCGACGATGGACGGGGTCGTCCGCGCGCCTTCGGAATTCTCAATTACACGGGGTTGGCTGCCGTCCATGATGGAAATGCAGCTGTTGGTGGTTCCCAGGTCGATACCAATGACTTTGGCCATGTTTAGATCCCTCATTTACTCAAGGCGATGACACGGAGCGATTGGCCCGTTATGGCGCCGCTGCCCCGATCTCAATTCACATGAAGCGGGTCGCCTCACGCGGTTCGGAGGGTATATAAGGAGGGGCTTCGCGCGCTGCAACCTTTAGGACGCATGCGTATGTGGATTCTTGATACAATTTCGATGCATTTCTGATGATCCCGGAGGATGGATGGCGATTTTGACGGTTGCGGGGTTCGACATTCATAAATCTTACCTGCCCATTGACGCGCAGAACGACCTGTTGGGCACGCTTCGCCAGGTGGCCCGATCTGCGCCTTTTTTCTCCCCCGTAACGCCAAGCGGCAAAGCGATGTCCGTGCGGATGACTGCGGCGGGTAAGTTCGGGTGGATCACCGACAGACGTGGCTATCGGTATTCTGAAACACACCCGGACGGCATGGCGTGGCCACCGATGCCGCAAGCTGTGCTGGATATCTGGCGCGACCTGACCGGACTGGCGCGCGCGCCGGAGTGCTGCCTGATCAACTATTACGGTGAAGGTGCGCGTATGGGGATGCATCAGGACAAGGATGAAAACAGTTTTGACTGGCCGGTTGTTTCGATTTCACTGGGTGACGATGGATTGTTTCGAATGGGGAACGCGGCGCGCGGTGGCAAGACCCGGTCGACGTGGTTGCAATCCGGTGATGTCGTTGTGATGGGCGGGCCTGCTCGGATGGCTTACCATGGTGTCGACCGAATTCGGTTTGGTTCAAGCACATTGCTGCCGAAAGGCGGTCGCATCAATCTGACGTTACGCGTGGTGACCTGAGCGCAGGTCGCCAGAGCCGTGTTTTCGGCGGGCAGGAAACTTTGTGTCTTTCCGGCGCTGGCCCTGCCACCCTAGCTGGCGATTTCAAACCTCCCCTTCATGTGCGGATGGAAGGTGCAATAGTAGCTGGTTTCCACCGCGTCGGTCACAATGATCTCAGCACTCTCCCCTTTCAGAAGCTGTTTGGTGTCCCATCCAGCTTCGATCGCGGTGGCTGTATGAGGTGCGACATCTTCATTTGTCCACCGGATGGTGTCCCCAATGCTGACCGTGATATGCGCCGGTTCAAATTTGAAACTTTTGATCCTCACGTGGTGGATTTTGGGGCCGGTGTCAGCATTGGCCCGCAATGCACGGATCGGAACGGCTGCTGATGCAACCGCTCCTGCCAAGACACTGCGTCGTGTAATGCGGATGCTCAATGGCTCAGTCCCTTGACCATCATTTCAGCATGCGTCTCGTGGACCTTGAAAATGTCGAGACCCTGCTGAAACAGCGCTTTGACCTCTGCATTCTCAATATTGGGGATCATGGTGTTTTCCACCAAATCGTTGACCGTTTGATGGTAGGCCAGCTCATTTGCCGCGTAGGCCGCATCAAACTCAGCGCCTCGCAGCTTGGAAAAATCATCAATGATTTTTTCCGCGCCCTCATTGAGCGCCTGGCTGAAGAAGTTGTCCTGCGCAGTCGCACCCAGCTTGTCGAGCAATTCCAGTGCCGCCGCGTTCACCGCGTTATGATCACTGATCATTGTGTTGGCAAAGGCATGGATTTCCGGATTCGTCGAAAGCGCCAATGCAAGATGAGCGTAGCGGATGTCGATGTTATCGGCCGTATAAGCAATATGCGCAAACTCCAGATCGTTAAGATCAGCGACGTCTTCAGCAACTGCCTGCGACGCAAACATGGCGGCGACAAGCGCCATACCAGACATAAGAATTTTCATTTGGTTTCTCCGTTTTCAGATCTTGTGGCGTCACGATACCGTCCGAGATCAGATCAAAACATGCTCGCTCATCCGGATTTCTGTGCAGATCGTTCAAACGGCTGTACAGTCGAGGATTTAGGTGTATGTCTGATGCATGCTTGATTTGCTCAGTGATATTCTCACCAACCTCTCCATGCGCGGGACTTTGTACTTTCGCACGTCATTCACCAAACCCTGGGGCGTCGCTGTTCCGAGTTACGAAAACGTGGCGCGATTCCATTTCGTCAACCGGGGCAGTTGCCTGATTGCGGTGGACGGGGTGGATGACCCGGTCTGCTTGGAACAAGGGGATCTGGTGATAATTCCACACGGCGCGTCGCATGATCTGTATTGCGGGCATGATCCCGAAAATACGATCCTGCCGTTGGACACGGTGCTGGAGAAATCAGGATACGACGGGTCGGGTGTTTTGGTTTACGGCGGCCATGACACCCAAAGCGAAACTCAACTTATCTGTGGGCATTTTTCATTTGAAAAGGATGCAAAGCACATATTGATGCAGCGGTTGCCACCTATCATTCACTTGCGAAACTATGGTGAAACTGCGGGGAAATGGATGGAAGCCACCCTGAGGATGATCGGCGATGAAACCGGTGGGCTTCGCATGGGCAGCGACTTGATCGCCCTCAAGATGTCCGAGGCCATATTGGCCCAATCCATCCGCAGCTTTGTAGAAAGTGCAGACGCGCCAGAATGGGGGCTTGGTGGTTTTTCGGACAAGCATCTGCGGCGTGCGCTTGACGCGTTCCATAAGTCGCCGGATCAGGTCTGGACGGTGGAGAATCTGGCGCATGCGGCGGGTATGTCGAGGACGAGCTTTGCCGTTCTTTTTCAGAAGAAAATGGATATGACACCGATGCAATACGTCACAAGCTGGCGTATCGAAATCGCCAAGAAACATCTCGTTGATCCATCAAACACGCTGACCGATGCCGCGGAATACGCAGGTTATGCCTCCGATTCTGCATTTGCGCGTGTGTTCAAGAAGGAAACGGGAATGACACCAGCAAGCTTTCGAAGGCAAGCGACCTCTTCATTCGTTCGGTGATTTGAACGATCTGCACATCATATTGTACGTACGGGCATGGTAGGTACGTGTGTATCCCCATATCTCTGTTCCATCGATGCAAATCCGAGCATCACTCAAAGGGAAAGAGATCATCATGCTTCCACGCTTCATTACAAAATCAATCCACGCTTATCTTGACTACCCGGTCGCGTTCGCTCTGATGGCGCTGCCGTTCCTGCTTGGCCTCGGGCAGGGCAATATACTGGCCTTTTGGCTGTCTGTAGTTACGGGAATCGCCGCATTTGTGCTCACGGTTTTGACCGATCATCATCTGGGGCTATTCCGCGTCTTGCCCTATGGTCTGCACCTTGCGGTCGATGGCGCTGTGGGACTTGTCTTCGTCGTAGCCCCAATTGCATTGGGCCTCAGCGGTATCGAGTTTTGGTACTATATGGGTTTGGGTCTGACGGTCCTGGCAGTTGTTAGTCTGCACAAACCGGAAGAAGATGTGCAGGTGGCCTGACAATCGCTGTGTTTGGGAACACAAAGCTAAGGGTTGCGACGCGTGTTGCAGCCCTTTTCGGGTGAGGAGATTCAGATGCCGATTGAAAGCCAAGACAATCTGCTGGCAGAAATTCGAGCGTGTTCTCGCTGCAAGGACCTGCCGTTGGGTCCACGTCCGATTGTCCAGTTCAGCAATACCTCGAAACTTTTGATTGTCGGTCAGGCACCGGGCCGTATTACCCACCACAAGGGCATTCCCTTTGATGATCCATCAGGCGACCGTCTCAGAGCGTGGCTGGGTGTTACCCGTGACGTGTTTTACGACGCGGAAAAGATCGCGATCGTGCCGATGGGTTTTTGTTTTCCGGGGACTGGCAAGGGGGGTGATCTGCCGCCACGGGCTGAATGCGCGCCTGCCTGGCGCAACCGCATTCTCGAAACGCTTTCATCTATTGAGCTGACCCTCATCATTGGCCGCTATGCGATTGACTGGCATCTGCCCGACTATAGCGGGCAGACCGTCACAAAGGCGGTGCAAAACTGGCAGGGCGTATGGCCGAACCAACTCATTCTTCCCCACCCGAGCCCCAGAAACAACAGATGGCTCAAACAAAACCCGTGGTTTGACGAAGAGATTATTCCAACTTTGCAAGCGCGGGTTGGGGGGATGTTTTGATCGGTATCTTTTGCGGGCAGCGGGGGCTCAGCGACGCGCGCTCCAACTGAGAGACGCGTGGCGGCGGGTGTAGAATTCGCCCATGAGGCCGATCATGACAAGCACTACACCCACCCACATGGCATAGTGCCAGTCAGAGTATCGCGGGTTGTAGTTGATGAATGCAAATCCACGCGCCTGATCAATTGCGTGAAAAAGCGGGTTCCAATCAAAGAGCGACAGCATGAAACTTGGCAGGCTGTTGGCCACAAACATTTTGCCAGAGGCAATCATGTTCGCCCGCTGATAGACAGTGCTGAAGACAGAGACCACCTGAGGAAACCATGGCTTCAAGGCCAGAAGGACCAGGCCAAGGGCGACGCCTGTAAACCAGGCAATCAAGAGCATTCCAAACGCCGCGATAGGCTGGTCAATAATCAATGGCGTGAAGGCGACATGGTAACAAAACAGGATCAGCATCAGCGACAGGACCTGAATATAGAGCGCACCGAGTGCCGCAGATGCGATGGCGATAATGGTGTTCATCGGCGCGTGTTGCATCATTGGGCTGGCGGGGCCCTCTGACGCGACGACCGCGCCCATTGATTTGGTGTGCGTCATGAACAGAAATATGCCTGACATGATATAGAGCAGGAAGTCGCCACGAATGGCAGATCCTCGCAGACCCAAAATGGTGAACATGAAATAGAAGGCCAGCACCATGATGACCATTTGCAACAGGTTGATCCCGATCGCCCAGAAAGCATTATTGTGGGTTTTGCGCACAGATCGGACGATGGAGTGGTAGACCAGCTCCATCAGCCTCAGCGCGGAGCCTAAGCCGCTTTCATTTCGGTCAACAGCCTGAAACATGCTTCTCTTGCCTTTTGGTGAGCGACAATGTCGCATGGAATTCTTGCTGTTCCGTTAGAGCCGGAGCATAAGGGGCATCGTTTCGAACATCAATGACCGTGAAATGGGGTATTTTTGGTATGGATTACGGGAAGTTAGTTAACGTCATGCGCAGACTCTCGCTGCAAGCGGGCGCGAAAATCATGGAGATCTATGAGGCGGACGACTTCGACGTAAACCTGAAATCAGACAATAGCCCGGTTACCGCAGCGGATGAGGCTGCCGATGTCCTGATTTCGGCGGGTCTGCGAGATGCCTTTCCTGATGTTATGCTGGTCACCGAAGAGCAATCAGCCACGCATGACACGACCGGAGATACCTTCCTGATCGTTGATCCATTGGACGGCACCAAAGAGTTTATTCACCGCAGAGGTGATTTCACCGTGAACATTGCTCTTGTGGAGAACGGTGTGCCGACGCGGGGTATTGTCTACGCGCCTGCAAAGGGTCGTATGTTCTATACCGATGCCAGCGGGCAATCACTCGAAGAAAGTGGCCCGTTTGATTTGAATTCAATGGGGTCCTTGATGCCGATATCAGTCTCTGATGCGGACAATTCGGCCCTGATGGTTGTGGCCTCAAAGTCCCACCGCGATCAGGCCACCGATGATTACATATCCAGCTATTCGGTCGCTGACATGAAGAGTGCCGGATCGTCGTTGAAGTTCTGTCTGGTAGCGACCGGGGAGGCTGACCTCTATCCCAGACTTGGCCGCACCATGGAATGGGATACGGCAGCAGGACATGCTGTTCTGTCAGGCGCTGGCGGCGCAGTTGTGCGATTTGACGATCTCGAGCCGCTTGCCTATGGCAAGAAGGGCTACGCCAACCCGTTCTTTATCGCCTATGCTCCTTCCGTCACTTTGAAAGCAACTTGATGTCAGTTCTGATCGCCATTCCCGCAAGATATGCGTCCAGCCGGTACCCCGGCAAACCCTTGGCAGAACTGAAAGGCGCGACCGGCCAGTCACTCAGTTTGATCGAACGCAGTTGGCGTGCGGCTCGCGAAGTGGATGGCGTCGACCGCGTCATCGTGGCGACGGATGATGATCGGATCAGATCGGCCTGTGAAGCATTCGGTGCAGAGGTCGTCATGACGTCTTCTGACTGTGCCAATGGAACAGAGCGCTGTGCAGAGGCGCATGATATTTTGGGTGGCGGTTTCGACATCGTTGTCAACCTGCAAGGCGACGCGCCGTTGACTCCACACTGGTTCATTGAGGATTTGATCACCGGATTGCAAAAGGCGCCAAAGGCCGAAATTGCCACTCCTGTGCTGCGGTGTGATGGTGAGACACTTTCGGGGTTTCTGAACGATAGAAAGGCCGGGCGGGTTGGAGGAACCACTGCCGTCTTCGACGCGAACAATCAGGCGATGTACTTCTCAAAAGAAGTGATCCCCTTCACGACACGGGAATATGACGATCAGGAAGAAACGCCGGTTTTTCATCACGTGGGCGTCTACGCTTACCGTCCGCTTGCACTGGCCGCCTACCCAAGCTGGCCCGTCGGACCGCTTGAACGCCTTGAAGGTCTTGAGCAGCTTCGTTTCATGGAGAACGGGCGCGCGGTGCTTTGCGTTGAAGTGCATGCCAGGGGGCGTCAGTTCTGGGAGCTCAATAATCCGCAGGATGTGCCCAAGATTGAAAGCATGATGGCGCAAATGGGCTTGCCATAGGCAGGAAGTGTCAGGTGTGGTTGTGCTGAAAAAGCTGGCAAATTGTGCCACAAAGTTGCATAGAGATCGGGTTAATGACCTCAACTACGAGCATAATCGGCGGGACCCCGCCATGTTTCTTCGCAAGGTTCGATTTGTGTTTGGCATCTGCTTTAATTGCAACAGAAGTCGTGTTTTTGACGCAATTTGATCGTAGTTGCAGGTTAGTAGAGTGCGATTATCAAGTGTGAGGGCCATTGATGAAACGTAAAGTGACAAAAGCGATTTTTCCTGTCGCCGGAATGGGGACGCGTTTTTTGCCCGCAACAAAATCCGTCCCGAAAGAAATCATGACGCTGGTTGACCGACCGCTGATTCAATATGCGATCGACGAAGCGCGGGCGGCTGGCATCAAGGAATTCATCTTTGTGACCTCGCGCGGCAAGGGCGCGCTTGAGGACTACTTTGATCACGCGCCACAGCTCGAGCAGGAATTGCGCAAGAAAGGCAAGACCGAGCTTCTCGAAACGCTGTGCAGCACGAATATGGAAAGCGGCGCAATCGCCTATATTCGCCAGCACAAGGCACTTGGTCTTGGCCACGCTGTCTGGTGCGCGCGCAGGCTCATCGCGGATGAACCCTTTGCCGTGATCCTGCCGGACGATGTGATCGCGGCGGATAAACCTTGTTTGCAACAAATGGTCGAAGCCTATTCGGAAACAGGCGGCAATATGGTTGCCGCGATGGAAGTTGCGCCTGAGAAAGCGTCTTCTTACGGCATGTTGGCTGTATCCGAAGACATGGGCTCAATGGTTCGGGTCAAGGGCATGGTTGAGAAGCCAAAGGCGGAAGATGCACCTTCCAATCTCGCCGTGATTGGCCGCTATATCTTGTCACCATCGGTTCTGACGAATTTAAACAAAATCAAATCGGGAGCAGGCGGTGAAATTCAACTGACCGATGCGATTGCGGCAGAGATCGGTAGCGGCAATGGTGTCTACGGCTACCGTTTTCGTGGTCAGCGTTTTGACTGCGGGTCGAAATCGGGGTTTTTGCAAGCGACCGTGGCCTTCGGACTTGAGCGCGAAGAACTGCGAGCTGACTTGTCTGCCTACCTGCATGATGTTGTAAACATGGGAAAAGCGGCTGAGTGAGCCCGCTTTCAGTGCCGTCGGGATATGGATGATCGTCATGGGCTAGCCCTTGTGCGGTCCATTTTTTTGGGTACGTGATACCTATACTGGTATCACCTCGCTCAATGTGCCAGTTAGAAGATATCTCCAACCTTCACTCTTCCAACGAGGAGGAGAAAGGACGTTAGATGCCGGGCCCGGGTCCCTGGACCAGATACAAACTCAGACTCAAACGTAAACGCCTGTTATGGCGCGGGTTTCGCAGCCGCCACGCTCTCAAATTGACATCAGACAAAACCGCCCGGATTGACCCGGCGCAAATCCTGCTTTTTGCAACCGTTCGGAACGAAGCAATGCGGTTGCCGTATTTTTTGGAACACTACAGAGAATTGGGTGTGTCTCATTTCCTGATCGTGGATAACGACAGTACGGATGACACGGCGGCGCTATTGGCGGCCGCTCCTGACGTATCGCTTTGGCATACGAATGCGGGGTACAAGAATGCTCGCTTCGGCATGGATTGGTTGACCTGGTTGCTGATCCGATACGGGCACGGGCACTGGACGATCACTGTCGATGCCGACGAATTACTGATTTATCCCGATCATGAAACACGAAAACTGCCTGAACTGACCGCCTGGCTGGATCAACGCGGCCAACGTGCGATGGGCGCGATGATGCTCGACCTCTATGCAAAAGGGCCCACCGATAAGCAGTCTTACAAGCGAAATCAAAATCCTTGCGAAGTGCTGAAATGGTTTGACGCATACGGATATTGGGCGCAGCGCCAGTCCAGAATGGGGAACCTGTGGCTTCAGGGAGGGCCGCGCGCACGGTGCTTTTTTGCCAAAGACCCCCGGCGGGCTCCGACGCTCAACAAGATTCCACTGGTGAAATGGAGCCGTCGCTACACCTTTGTCAATTCCACTCACAACGCGCTGCCACCGCAGTTGAACCGCACCTACGATGAGCCGGGGAAAGAGAAGGTAACAGGTGTCTTGCTGCACACTAAGTTTCTGCCGGGCGTCGCAGATCGCGCCCGCGCTGAGCAGAACCGCAAGCAGCATTTTTCAAACTCAACGCTCTATGATGCCTATTATCAGTCCCTGATCGAAAATCCTGATTTATGGGACGTGAATTCGACGCCTTATTCCGGTTGGGAGCAGCTTGTCGAGCTCGGCTTGATGGCAAGAGGCCAGTGGTGATCCCGCCCCAAATGCTCGAATTGACCAGAACGCTTTAAAACATTGCGAAAAAACGCATTTTAAGCAATAAAATATCAATAAGTCGCGAATTAACATAAGCGATACAAGATCGACCGTGGGCGAGACCGGGACGTTTCCCCAGAAATCTACGGTAGAGGCGGTGAAGAAGGGCTGAGGTTTGAGTGTTCTGGGATCCTACCGGATGCGTTTGGCGCGAAAGCGGCTGCGTTTGCGCGCCCAGCGAAAGAGCTTCGAATTACGTCGTGTTGTGGATCGAACCTCGCAAATCCGGGATGGTGACATCCTGCTTTTCTCAACCCAGAGAAACGAGAAGGTAAGACTGCCTTATTTTCTGGAGTACTACCGTGAAATGGGTGTGACCCATTTCTTTATCGTCGACAATGACAGCACCGACGGCACGGCAGACTATCTTGTGGATCAGCCGGATGTATCCTTGTGGCAGACCAGGGGCAGTTACAAGCGCGCACGGTTTGGTGTCGACTGGCTGAACTATTTGCAGGGCAAATACGCTGACGGTCATTGGTGTGTCGTCGTCGATCCTGATGAATTCCTGCTCTACCCGTTTTGCGATACGCGCCCTTTGCGGGCTCTCACAGACTGGCTTGACAGCTGCTCGATCCGGGCATTTTCGGCCATGTTGCTGGATATGTATCCCAAAGGGCGTCTGGAAGAACAACCCTATCTGCCCGGGCAAAATCCGATCGACATCGCCTGCTGGTTCGACAGCGGGAACTACACGATCTCTCGCAATCACCTCTACGGCAACCTGTGGATACAAGGGGGCCCGCGCAGCCGTGTCTTTTTTCCCGAAGAACCCGAACGTGCACCTGCACTGAACAAGGTGCCGTTGGTCAAATGGGACAAGCGGTATACTTACGTGAATTCGACACACATGCTGCTGCCACGCGGGTTGAACCTCGTTTATGACGAGTGGGGTGGCGAAAAGGCCTCTGGCGTTCTTCTTCATGCCAAGTTCCTTGATACGTTCGCCGATAAGGCTACCGAGGAAATCAAACGCCAGCAGCATTATGCGGAGTCTTACGAGTATCGAGCCTACGCGGATCATCTGTCTGAAGATCCGCAGCTTTGGTGCAAGTGGTCAGAAAAATACATAAATTGGCGGCAGCTTGAAATACTGGGTTTGATGTCCAAGGGAAATTGGGCATGAGCGTTGGCATTGTCATTCTGGTGCATACGGCGCTGGACCGGGCCCGGCAGGTGGTGCGCCATTGGTCGGCTGCGGGGTGCCCCGTTGCGATCCATGTGGACAAGAGTGTGCCGCGCAAGACTTATGATGCCTTCGTGGCAGAACTTGCCGATTTGCCCGACATCACGTTTACGGCGCGCTACCGATGCGAATGGGGGACGTGGGGCATTGTGGCGGCAACCCAAACCGCATCAGAGCGGATGTTGTCCGATTTTCCTCATGTGCGCCATGTCTATCTGGCCTCGGGGTCCTGTTTGCCACTGCGCCCCGTGGACGAGCTGATCGACTATCTTGAGGAACGTCCGCAGACTGATTTTATCGAAAGCGCCACGACTGCTGACGTGCCGTGGACCATGGGCGGCCTTGATGCGGAACGGTTCACATTACGTTTCCCCTTCCCATGGAAGCGGCGGCGATACCTGTTCGATCGATATGTGGCCCTGCAGCGCGCACTGAGGGTCAAACGCAAAGTACCAGGCGGGTTGGTGCCTCATATGGGGTCGCAATGGTGGTGCCTCACCCGACAGACACTTTCTGCCATTTTGCAAGACCCCGCGCGAGATGAATATGACCGCTACTTTCGCCGGGTCTGGATTCCGGACGAAAGTTATTTCCAAACCTTGGCCCGGCAGTATGCAATCAACATTGAAAGCCGTTCCCTGACCCTTTCGAAATTCGACTATCAGGGCAAGCCGCACATCTTCTACGACGATCACTTGCAGCTGTTGCGGCGCTCCGACTGCTTTGTTGCTCGGAAAATCTGGCCCCACGCCAACCGTCTTTACGATGCGTTCCTTACCGATGCGGAAGGGGCAATGAAAAAGACCGAGCCAAACCCCGGCAAGATTGACAGAATTTTCGCCAAGGCGGTTGAACGCCGTACGCGTGGTCGTGCAGGTCTTTACATGCAGAGCCGGCACCCGCGTGAGGATTGGGAGAACGGTGTGACCGCAGCACCTTATTCCATGTTTCAGGGGTTTGCTGAACTCTTTGAGAACTTTGAACCTTGGTTGGCCAAATCAACGGGTGCCCGGGTGCACGGCCATCTCTTTGCGCCTGACGGCGCTCATTTCGCTGATGGCCATACCGCCATGAATGGTGCGCTCAGCAGCAGCGCGACCTTGCGCGACTACAATCCTCACGCCTTCCTGACCAATCTGATATGGAACACCCGAGGGGAGCGTCAGTGCTTTCAGTTCGGACCCGGTGACAATCAGGCGATCAATTGGCGCGTTGCAAAGGATCCGAACGCCCAGATTTCGGTCATCAGCGGTGCCTGGGCGGTGCCGCTCTTTCGTACAAACGCGAATTTTGTCGATTTGCGCAGGTTGGCAGCTCATTTGCAAAAAACCGAAAGTGAACATCTTGATGTCCTTCGCTCAACTTGGGTGAAAGCAAGGGTTCGAATTTGGACAATGGCCGAATTCATCGAAGCACCGATGGAGCCCTTGCAGGGAATACTGGACGAGATCGGCCCTACGACCCCGCGCCGATTGTCGGAAGTTCCGCGTATGGTGGATTTGAAAGGCTTTGGTCAGTTCCTTCAGAATCTGAAGAACCAGGGTATGCACCCCTACCTAATGGGCGATTTCCCCGTTGACACCATGGGCACGACGGGCGCTCAGGACAGGCCAAGTAAACCCTATCTGGTGCGTTAGGTCATGGCTGCGCCCTTTGCGTCTTTTGTCATCTTTGCAGAGATGCGTACTGGATCGAACCTTCTGGAGGCAAATCTGAATGCCGTTGAGGGCATTGCGTGTCATGGCGAGGCTTTTAACCCGCATTTCATCGGCTACCCCAACCGCGAAGAGCTCTTGGGCATCACGATGGATGAACGCGAAGGTAATCCCACAAAACTTCTGAACAAGATCAATACAAGCAGCGCGGGTTTGTCAGGTTTTAGGTACTTCCACGATCACGACCCGCGCGTGCTGGATTTAATTCTGGAAAACCGGGAATGCGCAAAAATCATTCTGACCCGAAATCCGGTTGATAGCTATGTAAGCTGGAAGATTGCGCAGGCAACCGGACAGTGGAAATTGACGGATGTCAAAAGGCGCAAAGACGCCAAAGCCAAGTTCGATGCTGACGAGTTTGAGATTTATCGCAATGATTTGCAGCGCTTCCAGAACATGTTGCAAAGCCGTCTGCAGACGAGCGGACAGAGTGCATTTTTTCTGACCTATGAGGATTTGCAATCGATCGATGTCGTGAATGGCCTGATCAAATTTCTTGGAGCGTCCGGCCATCTGGAAAAGCTCGATACCAGTTTGAAGGTGCAGAATCCCGCGCCGGTTTCGTGCAAGGTAAGCAATTTCGTAGAGATGGAAGCGGCGTTGGCAAAGCTGGACTGCTTTGATCTTGCACATGCGCCAAACTTTGAGCCACGACGCCTCGCAGCCGTTCCGACCTATGTGGCCTGTGCGGAAACAGCTCTCTTGTATCTTCCGATCAAAGGAGGGCCGCGTGCGGATGTGACCAATTGGATGGCCAACCTGGACAATGTTCGTCCCGAAGACCTGATAACTGGGATGTCACAAAAAGAGTTGCGGCAGTGGAAGCGACGGCACCAGGGGCACCGCAGCTTTTCGGTGCTTCGACACCCCGTGGCGCGTGCGCACGGTGTTTTCTGTGACCATATTCTGGGCTACGGAGCGCCAGTTTTTGACGCCGTTCGGCGGACATTGATCAAACGATATGGGTTGGATATTCCTGCAACCCCCGACGAAGGAGGTTATGATCTGGAGCGTCACAAGGCAGCATTTCTCGGCTTTGTCGAATTTCTGAGAAAAAACCTGGCAGGGCAGACGGCGATCAGGGTCGATGCCGCATGGTGCTCGCAGTCAGAGGTGGTTCAGGGCTTTGCTCAATTCGCCTTGCCGGATGTTCTGATCCGCGAAGATGGCGCTATGGAAGACGATCTTGATGCGATTGCCATGCGCGCTGGGCACACCAATGCGCCAAGATTTGAACGGCGTCAGCATGAGGCGCCATTCCGGCTTGCGGATGTTTATGACGAAGAGGTCGAGCGTGCCGTGTCACAGGCCTATCAGCGCGACTATATGATGTTCGGATTTGAGCGCTGGGCGTAAAGATCTACGCCGCCTGCTCGGATTCCGTCGATGTCAGGATCGTGTGCAAGGTAGCGGGATTTGGATTTGCTCTCAGCTTGCTGCAGATATTCTGGTCCCGCAGCGTCCGGGAAACCAGCGCCAGCGCCTTGAGATGTTCTACGCCAGCGTCTTCCGGCGCAAACAGCGCAAAGGCGATATCCACAGGTTGACGGTCAACTGCATTGAAATCGATGGGTTTCTCCAAAAGCACAAAGGCCCCAACGACATCTTCCAGACCACTAAGACGTGCATGCGGTAGGGCGACACCATGCCCGACGCCGGTCGGACCAAGCGCTTCACGCTCCAAAAGCGCATCAAGAACCGCACCAGCACTTAGCCCATAGGCCTCTTCCGCAAGATCGCTGAGATCATGCATCAACCGTTTCTTGCTTGAGGCGGCGGTCGAAACCTTCACCGCCTCAGGCTTGAGGAGTTTATCAAAATCCATACTGCTCGCACTTTTCTGGAGGCGGCTTTGCCTCTCGGACATCCTATTGCGGGTCTATCCAGCCAATGTTTCCGTCATCACGACGGTATACGACGTTCAAGCCCTCTTTGCCTTCGTTTCTAAAGACCAAAATCGGGGCACCAGCAAGCTCCATTTGCATCACAGCCTCACCGACGGACAAAGAGGGTATCTTTGTTTCAATTTCGGCGACGATGATCGGTTGCAGCGTCTCTGGTTCCTGCGACTCTGAGTCGGCATCTGATGCGAGGATATAGGAGGACGCGCCGTAGATTTCAACAGGCTCAGCTCGATCTTTGTGATGATCTTTCAACCTACGCTTGTATCGACGGAGCTGCTTTTCCATCTTGTCGCAGCACGAATCAAAAGCCGCATAGATTTCGGTCTGATGTGCCTTTGCCTGTGCGGTCAGGCCGGTAGACAGATGTACAGTCGCCTCGCAGACGAACTCGTGGGCCGATTTGGAAAACACAACAACCGCTTCAGTTGGACGCTCGGCATATTTCTTTACAGCTTCGCCCAGTTCTTCCTTTACGTGGGTTTGAAGTGCTTCACCGATGTCGATCTGTTTGCCGCTGATTTGATACCGCATAGTCTCTCCTAATTATGGTCGATCCAACAGCCCGTTCGATGACGCCAGAGCGCCAGATGTCAGGCCAGAGAACCACGGAAAATGGCATTCCTTTGGATTGTTGTCCTTCGGGCCCTGGCAAGCAGGCCAATGCGCGGTCAGACAGGAACTGGTAAGTGCCATGCTGTCATTGAGCCCGAAAAACCGTACCGGAGTCAAACGAAAGCGGGCTTTCTAAGCAGAAAAATGGTTAACGCTCGCTTACAACCATCAGGAGATTTTGAAGTTGTCACCGAGGTAGACCCGGCGCACGTTTTCGTTTTGTACGACTTCGTCAGGGGAGCCCGACATCAGCACACGGCCTTCGTGCAGAATATAAGCGCGATCAACGATTTCGAGTGTTTCTCGGACGTTGTGATCGGTGATCAAAACACCAATGCCGCGTTTTTTCAGATCGGCGACCAGATGTCTGATATCCCCGACGGAGATGGGGTCAACGCCCGCAAAAGGTTCATCCAACAACAGGTATTTTGGGCTTGCAGCGAGGCAACGGGCGATCTCGACCCGACGCCGTTCACCACCAGACAGGGCCAGAGCCGGCGCGCGGCGGAGATGTTCAATGGAGAACTCGCTGAGCAGTTCCTCCAGCCTTTCACGACGCTTGTGGCGGTCTGCCTCGCTGATGTCCAGAATTGCGCTGATGTTATCCTGAACCGACAGCCCTCTGAAGATGCTCATTTCCTGCGGCAGATAGCCAATCCCGAGCCGGGCACGACGATACATCGGCAAATGTGTCACCTCTTGCCCATCAATGCGCACCACGCCACCTTCAGGCGTGACCAATCCCGCAACGGCATAGAATGTCGTGGTTTTTCCTGATCCGTTGGGACCAAGAAGCGCAACGACTTCGCCACGCTCCAAATACATCGAAAAGTCACGGATGACGGTCTTTTTTCGATAGGATTTGCGCAGATGTTCGACGTGGAGACCTGCGGACCCTTCTGAAACCGTAAGCACAGGACGCGCCATCAGTTGTCGCCCGTCCGCAGGATGGTTTTGACTGACCCCGACATCTGTGCCGTACCGCTATCGAGCTGCACGGTCATTCGGTCGGCTGTGATCGCAGATGGTCCCTGGGTCAAAAGCACGTTACCCGTCATCACAATGGTACCATCATCAATATTGTAGTTGGCTTTTTCCGATTCGGCGGCATCCGGGCCGGAAACCAATAGTACATCACCTGTGGCCTCCATACGTTCGATACCATCGGTCTCCTCGCGGTAAACAACCAATACCCGCTTCGCCGAAAGGCGCATCTCCCCCTGACCAACAACCACATTTCCCGTAAAGACGGCCTCTCCGGTCGCCTGATCGACGGACAGATTTTCGGCAGTCACTTCCACAGGGAGGCTCGTATCTTGCTGCAAGGCACCAAATGCGACCTGCGTCCCCTGCGCCCAGAGCGCCTGAGAAGCGAGCAAGATGAACAGGGGGAGGGTCAGTATTTTTAACAAATTCACGCGTCAGTCTTTCACCTGTTTGGGTTGATATAACAGCTTCACGCCATTTGTGAAAATCAATTGGGCGGGGGCATCTGCTTTGGGCGATTTCAGTTCCATACTGCCAGCGATCAGCTCGCCCCCGGGCGTCGTGGCCAAAACCGTATCGGGGGATACGACGTTGAGCGAGGATATCCGGGCAACAAGAGCCTCTGTCGTGATTCTGTATCCCTGCGAGGTGGTGATCACGACATTCCCGGTCAGATTGGAAGTATCATTGGCAACATCAACAGCGCCTTTCAGAGAGGTGACCGTCAACCGCGTCCCATTTGCCAGGTCGAATTTGACAAAAACGTCATTCGCCTGTGTGGCACCGGTGACCCCATTCGGAGACGTGACCGTCTCGGCGATAAAGGCTATCTGATCGCCATTTGAGGTGGTGCCGGAGTAGTAGGGTCCGGAAACTTTCTGGTTCAGCAGGCGGTCCTGGACTTCGGTGTCTGCGAAAGGAATCGAATTGGCGGGATCGACTACGCGGGCCAGCAAGAACAAGGTGGACAGTAATCCAAGTGCGGCAAGCGGCAGCGCCACTTTAAGCCATGCCACCATGCGTGAATAGCGATCTCCCTGCATGGCGCTTCAGCCCAACCCGACCCGCAGGCAATCGTGAATGCGGATCAGACCACGAGGAACTGGCGGCCCTTCATTGTCGACAACGAACAGGCTTGTGATCTGACGCCCCTGCATCATCGCAACGGCTTTTTCTGCAAGTGCCCCAGGTTCAATTGTGACCGGTGATGCGGTCATGACGTCTTGAGCCGTGAGCGACAAAAGACCATCCATGTGCCGTCGCAAATCGCCATCGGTGATGATGCCTGCAAGGATGCCGTCATTGCCGGTAACACCGACCACCCCGAACCCCTTTTGACTGATTTCGATCAGCGCTTCGGACATCGGCGTTGTTGGCGACACCAGCGGCAGTTGATCGCCGCTGTGCATCAGGTCAGAGACGCGGCTGAGTTGCGCGCCCAATTTTCCGCCCGGGTGAAAATCACGGAAGTTCTCGGGCGTGAAGGAACGATGCTCCATCAGTGCAATGGCCAATGCATCGCCCAAAGCCAGGGTCATGGTTGTGGACGAAGATGGCACGACGCCCGTACCGCAGGCCTCCCCCAACCGTGGCAGCAGCAGCACGACATCGCATTCGCGCCCGAGGCTGGAGCCTTCGACGCTGGTGATCCCCAAGAGTGGAATATCAAAACGCCGCGCGTAAGCGATCAGGTTGGCAAGTTCGGGCGCTTCACCGGAGTTGGAGATTGCCAGAACGACATCCGCATTGGTGATCATTCCCAGGTCGCCGTGACTGGCCTCCGCGGGGTGTACGAATTGGGCCGGGGTGCCGGTACTGGCCAGCGTCGCCGCGATTTTCCGGGCGATGTGGCCGGATTTACCGATACCGGTGACGATCACGCGACCCTTACTGTTGAGCAACAGGTCAATTGCCTTTCTAAACCGACCATCCAGCCCGTCTGCCAGCGTCTTGAGCGCGTCGGCTTCTGCGCGGATCACACGCCGGGCTGTATCGATAAAGGGCGTGCTCATGAATGTGCAAAGATGTCCGTGTCGGGCCAGCCCTCAAGGTCAAGCCGTGCGCGCATTGGCAGAAAGTCAAAACAGGACTGAGCGATCTCCATCCGGTTTTCACGCGCGAGCATTTTGTTCAGGGCTTCGCGCAGTTGGTGCAGATAGAGCACATCGGACGCGGCATAATCGACCTGCGCGTCGGTCAGCGTATCTGCACCCCAGTCGCTGGATTGCTGCTGTTTGGAAATGTCGATGTCGAGCATTTCTTGTAGTAGCTTCGCCAAGCCGTGACGATCCGTGAACGTGCGCACAAGGCGGCTAGCTATCTTGGTGCAGTAGACCGGCGAAGTCGTCGCGCCGAACGTATTCAGCAGTGCCGCGATGTCGAACCGACCGAAGTGAAAGAGCTTCAACACATTCGGGTCTTCCAGCAGCGCACAGAGGTTGGGCGCCTCGGTCTGGCCCTGCGCCACCTGCACCAGATGGGCCTTGCCATCGCCGCCCGATAGCTGCACCACACACAGCCGGTCACGGTGCGGGTTAAGCCCCATGGTTTCGCAGTCGATCGCAACTATGGGGCCAAGATCAAGTCCATCAGGCAGGTCATTTTTGTAAACGGTGTGAGTCATGCGCTCCCTATATCCTGCCTTTTTGCCTTGTGGAAGCACGGGTTAATTAGAAAGCTCCGTCAATTTTGGACGCGGGAACCGGTGCAAGAGCGTGCCGACTAGTTTGCGGCAGTCATTCTCGCGCCAGTCGTCAGTGTAAAGAGCTGTCGGCAAGTCGGGGTGTTTAAGCACCAGTCGCCGCCAATTGTGGACGATCAGGCAGCGTAAAACCGCCACCTGCAAAGGCGTAAGCACGGTGCCATCCGGCAATAGCTGATCGGTTTCCGTCAGGATTCTGTAAAGGTCTCGATAGTCTTGCCAGAGCCCGTCGGGCGTGAGCTGGACGCGCAGCCATTTTGGAATTGTCTCTCCGCGCAGACAAAGAGCATCGCCCGGCACCGCAAGAGCTGCAGCGCCGATCATCACGCGCGGCAAAAGCGGTGTATAGCCTTTGGCCATCATCTGACCGCGCTGATCGGTATCCGTGCCATCCATGATCACGAGTTGCCAATCGGTCGGCATGTCATCAGGGTGCGCGTAGATACGTTTGGCGGCCGTGAGGGATTCGCGACGTCCGTGGTCGGTCAGGCTATGCTGGCTGGTGCGTCCCGACTTTTGCGACGTGATCCAGCCGTCATTGCGCAATCTGTGCAACGCCACCCGCGTTGCTTCGGGGCGCACATTCATCGCCGCCATTATTTCTGAGAGGACCGGGCCATTGATACCGGCGTCTTCTTCCTGCGCAAGATCGCCAAACACGCTGATCAGCAGCGACCAGACGCGTTGCCCCCCCAGTTCCGTCAGTTTGGCCGTGAGATCGCGAAGGCCCTCAGAAGGCATTCATCGTCAGCAATTCATATTCTGCAACTGCCGCCCCCTCCTGATTGGTGAGCGTTACATGCCAGCGTACTTCACCATATTCCTCATTGCGCGGGGTCTTGGCTTTGACCGTCAGTCGGACAGAAATGGCATCGCCAGGTTGCACCGGTGCCATGAAACGCAGGTTATCAAGGCCTGTGTTGGCCAAAACGGGTCCCGGATCGGGTTGCACGAACAGACCAGCCGCAAAGCTCAACAGCAGGTAACCATGGGCGACCCGACCGGGAAAGAAGGGGTTGGCCGCCGCGGCCTTGTCGTCCATGTGCGCGTAGAATGTATCTCCGGTGAAATGCGCAAAGGTTTCGATATCGTCGAGTGTGATCGTCCGGGGCCCCGCATGCAGCGTGTCTCCGATATCAATTTTCGCGAAGCTGCGCGCAAATGGATGTGGTTTGTCGGATTTCTCTTGCGCGCCGGGAACCCAGTGGTTGGAAATTGCGGTCAGAATGTCAGGGCTGCCCTGAATTGCAGTGCGTTGCATGTAGTGCAAAACCCCGCGCACACCGCCGAGTTCCTCGCCGCCACCGGCGCGACCGGGACCGCCGTGGACCATATGCGGCAACGGCGCGCCGTGACCCGTTGCTTCTTTCATCGACGTGCGGTTGTTGAAATAGAGCCGTCCGTGGAAGGCGGCAGAGCCCATCGCCACTTCGCGGGTAACGTCGCCGCTATTGGTTATGATCGAAGCAACAAGCGATCCTTGCCCGCGGTTCAATAGTGCAATCGCATGATCGAGATCGCGATATCCCATGATGGTCGCTACGGGTCCAAATGCCTCGGTGTCATGCACGCGCAGTGCTGTATCCGGTTCCGGACAGTGAAACAGCATCGGCGGCAGGAATGCGCCCTTGGTGGTGTCAGCGCCGTCCAACGCGAACGCGTCGGGATCGCCAAAGACCCTTTCGGCCTCTGTTTCGATCAAGGCGGCTTTTTCCAGTACGTCTCTTTTCTGCCCAATGGAGACAAGCGCACCCATCTGCGTAGTCTCTCGCCTCGGATCGCCGATTTGGATTTTCGAGAGGCGTTCTTTGACAGCTGCGATGACCGCATCCACGGACGCCTGAGGCACCATGATCCGTCGGATCGCCGTGCACTTCTGTCCTGCTTTCACGGTCATTTCCCGGTGCACTTCCTTTACGAAAAGGTCGAATTCGGGTGTGCCCGGATCTGCATCAGGCCCGAGCACCGAGGCATTCAGACTGTCCTGTTCGGCCATGAACCGCGTTGAGCGTTCCAGCAGAAGCGGGTTTGCGCGCAGCTTCAGAGCGGTTTCCGCCGACCCTGTGAAGCTGACCACATCCTGACAGTCCAGATGGTCGAGCATGTTGCCCAGACCACCAGTGACAAGCTGCAGCGCACCTTCGGGAAGCAATCCGCTGCCCAGCATGATGCGCACGCAGGCTTCGGTCACATAACATGTGGCCGTGGCCGGTTTCACGATTGCCGGTACACCCGCGAGCAGCGTTGGTGCCAGTTTTTCCAACATACCCCAGACCGGAAAATTGAAGGCATTAATGTGAACAGCAGCACCCTGCAGCGGCGTTGCAATGTGGCGTCCCATGAAGTGCCCGTGCCGACCCAGTTGTTCGACTGGGCCGTCCAGATAGGCATGTCCATCGGGCATCTCGCGACGGCCCTTGGAGGCAATAACCAGCATCGTGCCAATGCCACCATCAACGTCGATCAAGTGATCGGATTGTATGGCCCCGGTGTCAAAGCTGAGATCATAAAGCGCTTGCCGATGTTCTTTGAGGTGCAGGGCCAGCGCCTTGAGCATGCGCGCACGGTCGTGAAACGTCAGCTTGCGCAGCGCGGGACCACCACGTTCGCGCGCATATGCCAACATGCTTTGCACATCGAGCGCGTCATTCCCCGCGCAGGCAATAACCTCACCGTCAATCGCGCTGGTGATCTGACGCGCACCGGCACCCGGCGCAACCCATTGGCCGGCGGCAAAACTATGGATGTCGCGAAAGGCTGCGTCCTTGGGCATGATCTGTCCTTAATGTGTGTCGTATTCGACGGTGATCGTGTCACTCAGCGGGTAGCATTGGCAGGTCAGAACCATGCCCTGTTCGACCTCATAGTCCTCCAGAGCATGGTTGGTCAGCATCTCGTATTCGCCTTCCAGCACGCGCGCTTTGCAGGTCGAACACACGCCCGCCTTACAGGCAAATGGGGCGTCCAGAGCGTTGTCCAAAGCGGCCTCCAGCACCGATTGATCCTTGGGCATGGTGAAGCTGCGTGTCACCCCTTCGACAGTCACATGGGCCTCGGTGCCAGTCTGATCCTTTGCCCGATCCGCAATGGCCTGTTTCGCAAGCCGTCCCTGCTGGCTTTCGGTAAAGAGTTCAAACTTGATCTGATCCGGCTCTAACCCATGTGATTTCAGGCTTTCGGCAATGGCCAGCATCATTGGTTCTGGCCCGCAGATGAAGGCAACATCAATCGACCTGACATCCACCCAATGCCTGAACAGATTTTCACATTTGGCTTGATCGACCCGGCCGGTGAAGAGTTCCATATCTTGACCGGATTCCAGAATGTGAATGATGGTCAACCGGCCCATGAAGCGGTTCTTAAGGCCTTCAAGTTCTTCTCGGAACATGATCGTGTTGACCGCTCGGTTGGCATAGACCAGCGTGAAAGATGACAGTGGTTCGCGGCTCAGAACGGTTTTCAGGATAGACAACACCGGCGTGATGCCTGACCCGCCCGCAAAGCCAAGGTAGTTTTTCGCTTCATTAGGCTCTATTTTGGCGAAGAATGTGCCATTTGGCGGTGTGGCATGAAGCGTATCACCGATTTTGATTTCTGTGTTGGCGAAAGTCGAAAAGGCACCGCCGTTAACCCGTTTGATCCCCACTTGCAGCACACCATCGTCAAGGCCCGCGCAAATCGAATAGTTACGCCGCAGCTCAATGCCGTCGAAATCCTGTTTAAACGTCAGATATTGGCCTTGAGTGAAGTCAAAAACGTCCGGGTTTTCCGGTTTCAGGGTCAAGACGACTGCATCGCGGATCGTGTGATGAATATTGGTGACTGTGAGGGTATGAAACTGGGCCATATTTTTCAGATGCACTTAAAATAGTCAAAAGGTTCCAGACAGTCTTGGCAGCGCCATTGCGCCTTGCACGGGGTCGATCCGAATTGGCTGATCCGTTCCAGACTTTGGGATTTGCAGTGGGGGCAATGAGAGGGTCCGCCCGCAGCTTGCGGCGGGGCGATGCCATATTCCTCCAGACGTCGCCTGCCGCGGTCCGATAGCCAATCGGTTGTCCAGGCAGGCGACAATTGCGTTTTGAGCGTCAGATTTTTGATCCCGCGATCCCTCAATGCCGTCTCGATATCCAGGTTGATGATCCTTGTGGCCGGGCAGCCGGAATAAGTGGGGGTGACGGTCACTTCCAACGTGTCGTTTTGCCATTCCACGTCCCGAATGATCCCCAGGTCCGTCAGGCTGATGACCGGGATTTCTGGATCAGGAATCCCATCCAGCCATTGCCAAATCGTCTCTAACGCGGGCTTTTCGATTACCATATCGCATCCGGATAGGCACGTTGCAGCCATTGCATCTGCGCCAGCATATGGCCGAGGTGTTCGGAGTGGCGCTGCCCGGACTTTCCGCCTTTGTGCGCAAAATCACTTGCCGGTATTGTGAGCGTTGCTTGCGAAAAAACGTCCCGCAACAGTGTATCATATTGAGGTCGGAGCGACGCAGGGTCGGGTGCTATCCCTTCCGCCGAAAGTGCTGCGTCGACAGTATCGGATGTGAACATTTCACCCACGTAAGGATAGAGCCTATCAAGGGCATTCTGCATGCGCTCATGGCTTTCATCGGTCCCGTCGCCGAGGCCAATCACCGTGTCCGTGGTTCGTTCCAGATGGTAGGTTACTTCCTTGAGTGACTTCTCGGCGATCGCTGCGATTTGCGCATTGCTGCTCGATTGCAGAGCCGTCAGGTAGGCTTTGTGCCAGGCATCAAACAGGAACTGGCGCATCATGGTCTGACCGAAATCACCGTTTGGCTGCTCGACAAGCAGGACGTTCCGAAAATCCCAGATGTCGCGCCGAAAGGCGAGGGCGTCAGCGTTGCGCCCTTTTCCTTCGACCTCCCCGGCCAGGTTCAGCCACAGTGTCGTTTGCCCGATCAGGTCCAATGCCGTGTTGGCCAAGGCAATGTCTTCTTCGAGCACCGGCGCCACCCCACACCATTCCGACACGCGGTGCCCGAGCACCAGCGTGTTGTCGCCCATGCGGCAAAGGAATTCGAACAGAGGATCGCTCACATTGCACCTACGTCATCGGGGATGTCAAAGAACGTCGGATGGCGGTACACTTTGTCATTGGAGGGGTCGTAGAGCGGACCTTTTTCCTCCGGGCTGGAAGCGGCGATTGCGCTGGCCTCAACGACCCAGATGCTGACCCCTTCGTTGCGCCGGGTATAGACGTCCCGAGCGTTTTTGATGGCACTTTGCGCGTCAGCCGCATGGAGCGAGCCCACATGTCGGTGGCTTAACCCATGTTGGCCGCGAATGAAAACCTCCCACAGGGGCCATTCAGTTGCCCGTGGTTTGCCATGTGGTGCGGCTTCGGTGCCATCGTATGATCCGGATTCCGGGCTGCTCATGTCACCTACTCCGCTGCCATGTTGCGTGATCGTTCTTTCTGCGCGTGGGCCAGAAGACCCTCCCGCACCCAACGCCCGTCATCCCAGGCTTTGTTGCGCGCCTCCATCCGGTCGCGAGAACACGGACCATTGCCTTGCAACACGTCGAAAAACTCATCCCAATCCGGTTCCGAAAAGTCATAAGACCCGCGTTCTTCGTTCCACTTCAGATGCTCGTCGGGGATTTTCAGGCCCAGATACTCCGCTTGCGGCACGGTCTGGTCCACAAATTTCTGGCGCAGCTCATCGTTTGTGTTCATCTTGATCTTCCATGCCATCGACTGGGCCGAATGAACGGATTCCGCGTCTGATGGGCCGAACATCATCAAGGACGGATACCAGAAACGATTGAGCGCATCCTGCGCCATCTCGCGCTGCGCTTGCGTCCCATTTGCCATCTTCATCATGATGTCGAAGCCCTGCCGCTGGTGGAACGATTCCTCTTTGCAAATGCGCACCATGGCGCGGGCGTAAGGTCCATAGGACGTCCGCTGCAAGGGCACCTGATTCATGATGGCGGCCCCGTCGACCAGCCAGCCAACCGCGCCCATATCCGCCCATGTCAGGGTCGGATAGTTGAAGATCGAAGAGTATTTCATCTTGCCGGTCAGCAGGTCGCGCGTCAGTTGATCGCGGCTCACGCCCAGCGTTTCAGCGGCGCAGTAAAGGTAGAGACCGTGGCCCGCTTCATCCTGAACCTTGGCCAGCAAAATTGCTTTACGTTCCAAAGTCGGCGCACGGGTGATCCAGTTGCCTTCCGGGAGTTGCCCGACGATTTCCGAATGCGCGTGTTGGCCGATCTGCCGGATCAGTGTTTTGCGGTAGCCTTCGGGCATCCAATCCTTGGGCTCGATCTTGCCGCCTGCGTTGATGCGCTCCTGAAACGCGCGCTCTTCCGGGTCCATTTCATCAAGCGATTTCACGCCTTTTCCGGTCGATTTGATCATCTGTGCATACATGGTTCAAACCCTTTCAAGGATGAGCGCGACACCTTGCCCGACACCGACGCACATGGTGCAAAGCGCATAGCGTCCACCCGAGCGTTTCAACTGATAGGCGGCGGTCATGACCAATCGCGCGCCGGACATGCCCAGGGGATGCCCGATCGCAATGGCACCGCCGTTGGCGTTTACATGGGCCGCGTCGTCAGGAACACCAAGCGCGCGTAAGGTTGCCAGGCCCTGCGAAGCGAAAGCCTCGTTCAATTCTATCACATCCATCTGATCAATGCTCAGATTGGCGCGAGACAGCACTTTTTGGCATGCGGGGACCGGGCCGATACCCATGACCCGAGGGGCCACACCGGCTGCTGACATCGCAACAATGCGGGCCATCGGCGTCAGCCCGTGTTCTTGCGCGGCCTCTTCAGAGGCGATCAACAATGCGGCCGCCCCGTCGTTTACGCCTGAGGCGTTTCCCGCCGTAACTGTATGATCGGGGCCGTTTATGCCACGTAGTTTTTCCAGCTTTTCAATGTTGGTGCCCGGTCGCGGGTGCTCGTCGCGGTCCACGACAATCGCATCCCCCTTGCGTTGGGGGATGGTGACCGGTGCGATCTCTTCGGCAAAAACGCCCGCTTGATCCGCCGCCGCCCATCGCGCCTGACTGCGCGCGGCAAAGGCGTCCTGATCCGCCCGGCTGATCTGATGATCATCGGCCACATTATCAGCTGTCTGCGGCATGGAATCGATGCCATAGGCCGCTTTCATCTTCGGGTTGACAAACCGCCAGCCGATGGTCGTGTCAAAGACTTCAGTGCTGCGGGAAAACGCGGTGTCGGCTTTCGGCATCACAAAGGGTGCGCGGCTCATGCTTTCGACGCCGCCAGCGATTGCGAGGTCCATGTCACCGGCCCGGATGGCACGCGCTGCCTGTCCCACAGCATCCATCCCGGAGGCGCAGAGACGGTTGATGGTTGATCCCGGCACCTCGATGGGTAGTCCGGCCAGCAGTGGGGCCATGCGCGCAACGTTCCGGTTGTCTTCGCCCGCTTGATTGGCACAACCCAGAATAACGTCATCGACGCGGGCCCAATCGACCGATCGGTTGCGTGACATCAGAGCGGCTATTGGAATCGCCGCGAGGTCATCGGCGCGCACAGAAGACAGACTGCCACCGTAGCGTCCAATAGGTGTCCGCTGTGCATCGCAAATGAAAGCCTGCATATATGAGTGTCCTCCGGGGTTTGGAGGACACTATTTCATGGTGGGATTCGTTTCAACAGAAATGTTACCGTTGATAGATCACAGTCAAATTTTCGTAACGCTTTCTGGTTCAGGTTTTTCCCCGGGCGCTTTCGAACAGAGCGCGAAGCGTTTTGCCGCCCAATTCCTGCATCAGGTCATCTGCGGTGTTTGCTTCTGACAGCAATGACTTCTGATTTTCAGATATTCGAATGGTGTCTGCATTGCGCACTGCTGCTTTGATATCTTCAACCGATCTTTGTACGGTGCGACAGATACCGCAGAGCCGCGTGACACGACCTGCGCTGTCATCAGTAAACAACCCCTGATCCCGCGCCGCTTCAAACATGGAAACCAGATTTTGCAACTGCATGTCCGCCAGCGATGAAAAGAAGCGGATATTGTCGAAAGTGATGCGGTTGCCTTCGGCGTAACGGTCGCTGGTAATCTGGAACGCGGTGCCAATCACCCGGTCACCGCCTGAGCCAAGTGGAACATGCTGCAGCGATGTATCCCAATGCTGGAGACCCTTTGGCATCGTCAGGGTTTCAAAATAGCGCAGGTCACGATGCATGTCAGCGCATTGAGCGTATTTTCCAATGACGCTTTGCGCTTCGGATTGTGGCAAGAGTTCGCGAATTTCAATATCGCGCATGCTGGCAGTGGAAAGCCCTGATGCCTTGGCATGCGCCTCGTTGGTACAAATTATTTTAAAGTCATCTTGGGCGCTGCTGCGCTCTGCCGCAAACATCGGCACAGAAAACTGGTCAAAAAGAGCCGCAAGTTGATCTGCGGAATGAGTATCAAACATTTTACCTCACCAAAGTTAAAAGAGGAAAATGCCTGATGTCTCTTTCGAAGAGGTTTCTGGAAAAATGGGGTTTTTAAGAGAGTTTTATAGGTTCATCCTGGCCGGTTAGGTGAATACGTCGTCGACTTCAAGATTATCATAATATATTCAAAAGGTTGCCGGCCTTGGCGTTTCCATGACGGGCAACATTTTCCGATTTGTAAACAGTTTGTTCATGACTTGGCATGAAGGCAGCGTGTTATTCCGGCAATACCACCCATGCCGCGTTTCGCGCGGACGAGCGCACGCAGGCGTCTACAAATTGCATGCCGCGCAACCCATCATGCACAGTTGGGTATGTCGCCTCGGACGCTGGCGTCGTTCCTGAGCGGTGCGCCACGATGGCGTCTGCCGCTTCGCTGTAAATATTCGCGAAGCCTTCAAGGTATCCTTCCGGATGGCCGGGCGGGACGCGGCTCATGCGTGCAGCGGCGTCTCCGGCCCCAGCCCCGTTCCGGGTGATCAGACGTTTGGGCTCACCAAAGGGCGTATGCCATAACTGGTTGGGATTTTCCTGAGCCCATTCCAGCCCGCCTTTTTCGCCGTAAACGCGTAGGCGCAGCGCATTTTCATTGCCGGGCGCGACCTGACTGGACCATAACATCCCGCGCGCGCCGCCCTTGAACCGCAGCATGACATGCGCATTGTCATCCAACTGACGGCCCGACACAAATGCCTGCAAGTCCGCAGCAAGGCTTTCGACCGTCAGACCGGTTACAAAACAGGCAAGATTATGGGCATGGGTGCCGATATCACCCGTCGATCCGCCCGCGCCGGACTGTGCCGGGTCGGTTCGCCAGGCCGCCTGCTTGAAATCCTCATGTTTGGTTAGCCAGTCCTGCGGATACTCCACCTGCACCACACGGATGGCCCCAAGTTCACCCTGCGCCACCATTTCGCGCGCCTGCCGGACCAGCGGATAGCCGGTGTAGTTATGGGTCAGGACAAACAGCGCATCGGAAGCTTCGGCAGCTTTCACCATCTTGCGCGCATCGGCCATTGAGGACGTGAGCGGCTTGTCGCAGATCACATGGATGCCGCGTTTGAGAAACTCGCGCGCCGCGGCAAAATGGACATGGTTCGGCGTCACGATCGCCACCGCTTCAATGCCGTTTTTCAGGCGGGCTTCGCGGATCGCCATTTGTTTGAAATCATCATAGATGCGGTCTTCGGGCAGTCCGAGCGCTTCACCCGATGCACGGGCTTTTTCCGGGGTCGAGGACAAGGCCCCTGCCACAAGCTCATAGCGGTCATCGAGCCGCGCGGCGATGCGGTGTACGGCCCCGATAAAGGCGTCATTGCCGCCGCCAACCATGCCCAAACGAATGCGATTGCTCATATTTATATCCCCAGCATCTTGCGGTTTGCGGCCTCATCCGTGCCGCCATCTGCGAAGTCGTCAAAGGCGCGTTCGGTCACTCGGATGATGTGATCGCGAACGAACTCAGCACCCTCGCGCGCGCCGTCCTCGGGGTGCTTCAGGCAGCATTCCCATTCGACCACGGCCCATCCGTCAAAATCATTGGCCGCCATTTTGGAGAAGATCGCCGCGAAATCCACCTGTCCATCGCCCAACGAGCGGAAGCGCCCGGCACGGTCAACCCAGGACTGATAGCCGCCATAAACGCCCTGTCGGCCCGTTGGATTGAACTCCGCATCCTTGACATGAAACATCTTGATCCGCTCGGCGTAGATGTCGATGTGATCGAGGTAATCGAGACATTGCAGCACGAAATGCGACGGATCATAGAGCATGTTGCAGCGCGCATGATTGTCGACACGCTCAAGAAACATCTCGAAAGTGACCCCGTCGTGCAGGTCTTCGCCGGGGTGGATTTCATAACAGATGTTCACATCATTGGCGTCTGCGTGATCCAGGATCGGGCGCCACCGTTTCGCCAATTCGTCAAAGGCGGTCTCGACCAGACCCGCAGGGCGTTGCGGCCAGGGGTAGATATAGGGCCATGCGAGCGCGCCGGAGAAAGACACGTGGTTCTTGATCCCCATGTTGGCAGAGGCGGAAATCGCCTTCATGACCTGATCGACGGCCCATGCCTGACGCGCCTGCGGATCACCATGCACCGACGGATCAGCAAAGCCGTCAAACCCGGCATCATAAGCGGGGTGAACGGCCACGAGCTGGCCCTGCAAATGGGTCGAAAGCTCCGTGACCTCAATGCCATTGGCCGCAGCATGCCCTTTGAACTCGTCGCAATAGGTTTTAGAGCCGGCGGCCTTTTCCAGATCGAAAAGACGCGCATCCCAACTGGGCACCTGAACTCCTTTGTAACCGCAGTCTGCGGCCCATTTCGTAATCGCGTCCCATGAATTGAAAGGCGCGTCATCGCCTGCGAATTGCGCCAGAAAGAGCGCCGGTCCTTTGATCGTCTTCATCTTAATCTCCCTGTTGGCCGCCGCGATCTGGCGGCAGATTTTCTTTGAGGTAAACGTCGATCCGGATGCGTTCCTGCGCTGGATTGATCGGCACGTTGTCACTATGCGCCCGCATGATGCGGACAGCACTGCGGATCAAATGACCGGAATCCTGACTGATCACCGCGTCAAAGCGTTCGTCTTTCAACGCGGCGCGCGACAGGGGTGTCAGTTCATGGGCGATGATCACGGGCGGCTTTGCCTGTGGATGGTTCTGCAGGTGCCGCACCAGACCGGCATTGCCTGCGGCCGACGAATAGATGCCCAGAATGTTGCGGTCGGTATCAAAGGCGCGGGGCAACAGGCGCTCGATCAGATCAGGATCGTCGCGCCCTTCGAGCGATGCCATGATGTTGAGATTGGGAAAATCGCGCGCCATGACCTCATCAAAACCCAGCCTGCGTTCGAGGTGATCCCGCGCGAGCATGGAGCCGGTCAGCACGAGGACCTCACCTGTTACCGGCCCCAGGAAACGACCCATCAGCTGTGCGGCGGTCCGCCCGGCGGCGATATTGTCGATGCCCACGTAGGTATTGCGTTCAGAGCTTGGGATATCCGCCACCAGCGAGACAACCGATACCCCGTGGCCGCGAAGTTTCGATATGCTGTCCCGCACGGACGGCGTTTCCGGACCAAAAATCGCAACGCCATCAACATCGCCGGGGTCAATCGCGTCAATGGCATCCGCCAGCGCCATCGGGTCAAACGCTGGCACACGGATATGCGAAATTCGTGTGCGCTCGCGCTTCAGGCCCTGCGACAGGTCGGCGATCTGTTCCTGCAGCAATTCCACAAATTCATTATTGGTCGCGGGCAGAATAAAGAGGAACCGGTAGATGCGGCCACGGGCAAGATTGGCGGCAGCGGTGTCGCGCACATATCCCAGATGCGCGATGGCGCGGTTCACCTTTTCGACGGTCACTTTGCGCACACCCGGACGTTCATTCAGAACCCGGTCCACGGTCGCAAGGCTGACCTGCGCGACACGGGCAATGTCGTTTACGGTTGGGTTCAAAGGGGTGTCGCGACTGACCTTCATTTCTCTGGCCGTTATCCTTTCAACGCGGTGGCCAGCCCCTCAAAGAGCCGCGCCACTGCTTCGGCTCCCGGATCATTGTGACCAATCAGATTTTCCTCCGGCACATAGGAGGCCCGACCGGCCTTAGCCCGGCCCATGGCCGCTGTACCGTCAGCGCCCTGCCGGGCTGCCAATGCTGCGGCATCGACGCCTTGGGGCAGGGTTTCCAAAGCTGGTTTCAACGCATCGATCATTGTGCGGTCACCCTGTTGCGCGCCACCCACCTCGCTGATGCGCTGCAACCCGGCCAGCAGGGCCTCTGGCGTGGGCGTTCCATTGGCGCAGGCATCGCCGGTTGCGCTGAAAAAGATCGCAAGGATCACGCCCGACGAGCCGCCCATGGTCTGACTGAGCTCATTCCCGATCGCGCGGAAAAGCTGCGTCAGATCAGCCAGTGGCATACGGTCCATCGACCCTTTCAACGCACGCGCAGCGGTGGCCAGTGTGCTGCCCGTGTCACCGTCGCCGGATTTTGCATCCAACACATTGAGGTCACTTTCCGCCGCAATCAGCAGATCGCAACAGGTGTCGATCAGCGCGCGGGTTTTGGGGTTTTCCGACGGGATCGGCTTGATCGGGCTCAACCCGTCCGGCAAGGGCTTGACCGAAACCGGCGACAACAGCGTCAGGCCCGGCCAGTCCGGCAAGGGAATGTCCCGCGCCAATGCGGCTTGTCTGTCCTCGGTCAGAGGCAGCAGGGATACCGAAAACCCATGCATATCCAGTGACGTCATGAGAGGCGCTGGTCCGATGATCGCTTTGATCCCTTTGGCTTTTTCCGAAGACGCCAGAGCCTGCGCCAGCACCGCCATTTCCAGCGGCGTCGTGGAGCCGAGATTGTTCAGCAGAGCAACGCAGTCCTGACCCGCGACATGAGGCACCAACTTGTCGAGCACCATGTCCATGGCCGATACCGCCCCTTCGAAAGCCACTTGTTGCACGCCCGCTTCGCCGTGAATCCCAAGCCCCAATTCCGCCATGCCAGCCGCGATCCGGTCTTCTTTTGTCGAGCCGGGAACGGTGCAGGTGTCCAGCGACGTCCCGATGGAAGCCATATCCCGCACCGCGGTTTCGGCGGCGTCGGAAACGGTTTCCAGATCGGCCCCGTCTTCGGCCAGCGCGCCTGCGATCTTGTGTACGAAGAGTGTCCCTGCGACACCACGCGCCTGCGGCAGATCGGGCAGGGCAATGTCATCGTCTACCACGACCATGGCGACCTTGAGCCCGAAGGCGCGTGCGCGTTCCGCAGCCAGACCAAAATTCAGCCGGTCGCCGGTGTAGTTTTTCACGATCAGCAAACAGCCCGCTTCGCCGGTGACGGCAAGGATGCCTGCAAGCACCGCGTCCACCGACGGCGAGGCGAAGACCTCCCCGCAGACGGCTGCCGTCAACATGCCCTTGCCCACGAAACCCGCATGTGCCGGTTCATGGCCGGACCCGCCGCCCGAGATCAGTGCGACACGTGACTTTTCCCAATCGCTGCGGCACACGACCTTGATATGGGGGTAGCCATCAAGGCGGTAGAGCCTGCCTCCGGAACTGGCCAGCAGCCCGTCGATTGCATCTGTGACCAGCGTGTCCTTGCCATTGATGAATTGCGCCATGTCTCTCCCCTTTTCAGTAAATTCTGTCGCCGGAGGCGTCAAAACACAGCGGATCGCGCGGTGTTATGTCGACCTCATGTCCCGGCTGATAGTCCGCGTGCGGGTCTGCCAGCGTAATGATTTCGTGCCCGTCAAGACGCAGGTGCAGTCGCGTATGATCGCCCAGATGTTCGACGCGGCCCACCTGCGCGGCACGCCCTTCACCTTGCGTGACATGTTCCGGTCTGAGCCCGATCTGATGCGCGCCTTTGGGGGCTTTGCCAAAGAGATCACCCGGCAAGATGTTGATGCGCGGCTGGCCAAGGCGCGAAGCGACATAGACGGAATTGGGGTTCTCGTAGATGTCGCGCGGGGTGCCGAACTGCACCAACCTGCCCTGATCCAACACGCCCACATGGGTGGCCATGGTCATCGCCTCGATCTGATCGTGCGTCACATAGAGGATTGTCGCGCCAAGGCTGGCCTGAATGCGTTTCAGCTCGATCCGAAGATCGGTGCGCAGCTTGGCGTCGAGCGAACTCAGCGGTTCGTCCATCAGATAGACCTGCGGTTCCCGCACCAAGGCCCGCCCGATGGAGACGCGCTGCATTTCGCCCCCCGATAATTCGGTGGCCTTGTTGTCCAGTTTATGGGTGATCTGAAGCACGCGCGCCACCTCTGCCACCTTGTGGGTGATCTCTTCGGCGGTGGTATTGAGGATTGGGGATTTCAGCGGAAAGGCCAGATTTTCGCGCACTGACAGATGCGGATAGAGCGAATATTGCTGGAAGACCATGGCCACGTCACGCTGCGCCGGGGTTTCCTCATTGACCCTGCGCCCGCCGATGAAAACCTCCCCCCGGTCGAGCTTTTCCAACCCGGAAATCAGACGCAGGGTTGTTGTCTTTCCGGCACCCGTTGGCCCCAGTAGCACGACAAATGCGCCATCCGGGATGGTCATGTCGATGCCTGCGACACCAACCGTGCTGCCGAAGGATTTGGACACATCCTTGAGGACAACTTCAGCCATGGGCGAGCACCCCTTCATTCAACTCGGACCGCAACGCGCGGCCGGAGGTTTCGTCAAAAAGCGTGATGGTGTCGGGCCGGAAATCCAGACCGATCTTCTCTCCCACTGTGGCCACCTGCCCCGCAGGAACGCGGGCCTTCAGGTCGCCGTCGGGCGTCTCCAGCGTGATGATCTGGGTGGTGCCCAGATACTCGGTGGCCAGTACTTCCCCCCGGTATGCGTCCGCATCGTTCAGGCGCACATGTTCAGGCCGCACGCCAAAAACCAACTTGCCGGACGCCCCGTCGATCTGGCGCGGCACGGTCATGGGTTGGCCATTCAAATCAACGGTTTGCGCCCCTTTCGCAACGGAGCCGTCAAAGCGCAGAAAGTTCATCGACGGCGAGCCGATGAAGTCGGCGACAAACATCGTGGCGGGCTTGTCATAGATCTCCTGCGGGGTGCCGAACTGTTCGACCACGGCGTTGTTCATCACCACGATCTTGTCGCCCATCTGCATGGCTTCCAACTGGTCGTGGGTCACGTAGACGGTGGTGGCGCCCATGCGGTCGTGCAGGGCGCGCAGCTCTTCGGACATGTGCTCGCGGAACTCTGCATCCAGCGCACCTAAGGGTTCGTCCATCATGAAGGCCTTGGGGTCGCGCACGATGGCCCGGCCCAGAGCCACCCGCTGACGGTCACCCCCCGACAGACCGCCCACGGGTTTGTTCAGAATATCGGTGATCCCGAGGATGCCCGCGACCTCCTCGACCTTGGCCTTGACGGCAGCGCGCGCCATGCCCTGAGAGACCAGCGGATAGCTGAGGTTCTTGCGCACGTTCATATGCGGGTAGAGCGCGAACATCTGAAAAACGAAGGCGATGTCGCGCTGGCTGGGTGGGCGCTGGCTGATCTCTTCACCATCGAGGTAGATCTCTCCGGCGGTGGGCAGCTCAAGCCCCGCGATCATCCGCAGGGTGGTGGTCTTGCCGCAGCCGGAGGGACCCAGCAGCATGAAGAACTCGCCGTCCTCGATGGTGAAACTCGACTCCTTCACAGCCGTGAAATCGCCGAATTCCTTGCGCAGATTTTTGATGATGATCTGGGCCACTGGGCTACTCCGGAAAGTGGCTGACGATGATGAACATCACCGTGCCGACAAGTGTGGTGATGAAGGAATAGGTGAAGGCCCACATCACGAAAGGCTGCATCAGCATGAAGACCCCAAGCGCGATGAGAATGGTGGCGACCATCTCCCAGGGGCCGCGTCTGAGGCGTAACAGACCGGAGAAGAAATTGCTCATCTCGGACCCTCCAAAGGCCGGTATGATCCGCGTGCACAACCTGTGCACCGTCTGTGCACCGCTTTGGTGCATATGGGAAAATCGCGAGACAGGATCATTTGCGCACCGCTCCGAAGGTAATGCCGCGCAACAGGTGTTTGCGCAGGGCGACGGTGAAGATCATCACCGGCAGCAGGAAGATCGTGGCCCCTGCCGCGACGGCGGGCCAGTCGAGGCCGCCGACGCCGATGATGGTCGGGATGAATGGCGGCGCTGTCTGGGCCGTGCCGGAGGTCAGCAGCACCGCAAAGGCATATTCGTTCCAGGCAAAGATCAGACAGAAGATCGCGGTCGACGCGATGCCGGTGGCGGCCTGGGGCAGCACGACCTTGTAGAAGGCCTGAAACCTTGTGTAGCCGTCGATCAGCGCGGCCTCTTCATACTCGCGGGGGATTTCGTCGATGAAGCCTTTGAGCAGCCAGACGGCCAGCGAAATATTGACCGCCGTATAGAGCAGGATCATGCCCAGATGTGTGTCCGAGAGGCCCAACTGCCGGTACATCAGAAAGATCGGGATGGCCACAGCGATGGGGGGCATCATCCTTGTGCTGAGGATGAAGAACAGCAGGTCGTCGGCCAGCGGGATTTTGAACCGAGAGAAGGCATAGGCCGCGAGGGTACCGAGCACGATGCTGAGGAAGGTGGAGCCAAAGCCGATGATCACCGAATTGAGGAACCGCTCGCCGAATTTCGAGGGGCCTGCGATGACCATGTCGCGTTCGCGCACGATCTCTTCGTACCAGGTGTCGGGTGGTGGCAGGGCGTCGAGCGCTTCCTGCCCAATGCGCGTGCGGGTGGTAAAGAGGTTCACGTAGCCTTCGAGAGAGGGTTCAAAGAACACCTTGGGCGGGTAGGAAATGCTGTCGGGCGGGGTCTTGAACCCGGTGAGCATGATCCATGCCAGCGGCACCATGGTGATGAGCGCGTAGAGGATGACCAATGTGCCGGCAAACCACTTGCTGCGCTGGCTGGGTTCGGTGACGGAAAAGCTGCTCATGAGGTGGCACCCTGTTTCCGAGGCACCGGCCCGGTGGGAACCGCCGGGCAGCGCCCGAGCCTGGGAGGGCGCTTCACGCCCCCCCAGGCTCGGGCGCTGCCCTCAGCGCAGGCGATTTCGGTGCAAAGCCAGTCGTTCATCATCACCGCTCCTTCACCTTGTTCAGTGCTTTCACATAGATGCTGGCCAGACCGAACACCGTCACAAAGAGGATGATCGCATAGGCCGAGGCATAGCCCGTGCGCCATTTCTCGAAAGCCTCGCGTTTGAGGTTGATCGAGGTGAGTTCCGTCGTCGACCCCGGCCCGCCGCCGGTCAGTTGCACCACCAGATCGAACATCTTGAAATTCTCGATGCCACGGAACAGCACCGCCAGCATCAGAAAGGGCAACACCATGGGAATGGTGATGGTAAAGAACTGCCGCAGCTTGGAGGCGCGGTCGATCTCGGCAGCCTCATAGATATAGTCGGGGATGCTTCGCAGCCCGGCGAGACAAATGAGCATGACAAAGGGCGTCCACATCCAGGTATCCACAATCACAATGGACCAGGGGGCCAGATCCACCGACCCCAGCATCTCAAAGCTGGAGGGATCCTTGCCGGTGAAAAAGGCCACGATGTAGTTGAAAAGCCCGATCTGCGGTTGATAGAGAAACTTCCAGAAGTTGCCGACTACTGCAGGCGACAGCATCATCGGCAGCACGATGATGGTGGTCCAGAGGTCATTGCCCCTGAATTTTTTGTTGATCAGATAGGCCAGCGTAAAGCCGATGAGCACCTGAAAGAAGATCGTCCAGAAGAGGAAATGCGCCGTGGCCTGCATGTTCAGCCAGATGTCGCTGTCCGTCAGGATGCGTTCGTAATTGCGCAGGCCCACGTTCTTGATTTCGCGCCCGGCGCGGTTGGCCTTGAAGTCGGTGAAGCTGAGCCTGATCGTCCAGATCAGCGGAAAGATGTTGATCGCCAACAGCAAAAAGATCGTCGGCCCGACAAATATCCAGGCAATGGCGCGGTCACTCAGCCCGCGGATCTTGCGCGCAACGCTGGGCGGTGTGGCCTGCGCGGCTCGGGAAAGAGGGGTCTCGGTCATCAGGCGCATCTTTCCTGACGCAAGACGGCCCGAAGGCACGCCTTGCGGTGTGAGATTTCCGTAAGGTGGGCTTCAGGCCACCTCGCCGGATGGGTTCAGAGCTTGCCTTCGTCCTCGAAGACTTCGGTCCAATCCTCGATCAGCTTGTCCAGCGCCTCCTTGGCGGTGCCCTGATCGGCCACGATGTAGTCGTGCATGCGTTTCTGCATGGCGATCAGAAGTTCCGCATAGGCTGGCTCCTGCCAGAAATCCTGCACGGCCCCCATGGCTTCGAGGAAATCACCGGCAAAGGGTGCTGACGCCGGAAAATCCGGGCTTTCCAGCACGGCCTTATGCGCGGAATAGCCGCCCAGATCCCACCATTTCTGCTGGACAGCCGGGTCCGCGAACCACTTGATGTACTCAAGCGCCGCATCCTGCTTGTCGGAATAGGCCACAACGGAAATGCCCTGCCCGCCCAATGTGGAGCCTTCCTGATTTTGCGGCGGGTTCACAAAGAAATCGATCTTTTCGCCGCCCGTGTCAGGGTCCGCGTAAAGACCGGGGAAAAAGGCAAACCAGTTCATCGCCATGGCGACCTGACCGGATTTGAACGCGTCGAGCGATTCGCCCATGTAGGAGTTCGTATAGCCCGGCGGCGTCGCCGTTTCATAGAATTCCTTATAGAATTCAAGTGCTTCCACGGCCTCTGGTGAGTTTACGGCGCCTTCCATATCATAGGAACCGGGCGTGTTTTCATATTTGAAACCCCAGGGATAAAGCGCGCCGGTGACGCCCATGGTGATGCCTTCGGAGCCACGTTCGGTGAAGATGGCCGCGCCATAAACGGTCTGGCCGTCAATCTCGCGGCCTTGGAAAAACTGCGCGATTTCCAGCAGTTCCTTTTGCGATTTGGGTTCCGCCAGATCGCGGCCCGTGGCTTCCTTGAAAGCGGCCTTGATGTCGTCGCGGCCAAACCAGTCCTTGCGATAGAACCAGCCATTGGCGTCCCCCATGGCGGGCAGCGCGTAGTAATTCGGCGTCCCCTTGGGCCAGGTCGAATAGGCGTAGACGGTCGCATCAGCGAAATCATCCATGGAGATGCCCGCGCTGTCGAAGAAATCGTTGAGCTTGACGTAATGACCGTTCTCCGCCCCGCCACCGATCCACTGGCTGTCGCCGATCAGCACGTCGCAAAGCTTGCCGCCGGAGTTCAATTCGTTGAGCATGCGGTCCGCAAAATTCGGCCATGGAATAAATTCAAAGCTCATCGTGTGCCCGGACTGGGCCTCAAATTCCTTGCTGAGCTCGACCAGCGCGTTCGCCGGGTCCCATGCGGCCCAGCAGAGCGTCAGATCATCCGCCTGCGCCGAGGCGCCAAAACCCGCGGCGACAAGGCTCAATGCGCTGACCGTTGTCAGTTTCGAATATGTCATGTGATTCCTCCCTAAGTGTCCTCCGACCGGTTGAAACGATTCGGATTTCAGACAGGTGAAGGCTAAATGAGGGGCGTACCTCATGTCGAATGATTTTTGAGGGGCGTACCTCGAAAACATACGCAATCACCTGATTTATAAAAGAAACATTTCTTGTACAGCCTGAAAATCAGGTGGTTTTCAGCGACCCGCAAAGGCCGGATCAGGCGCTGCGGTGCCGCAAACGCCGCTCGCGCCAGACAATCATCAACCCGCCAAATGCCACCAGAATGGCGCCGGGAAAGAGCTCTTCCCAGGGGGCTTCGTCAAAGAAAATCCAGCCCAGAACAAAGGCCATGGGGATGCCGAAATAGCTGAACGGGGCCAGATTGCTTTGTTCGGTCATGCGGTAGGAAACCACCAGAAACAACACCGCCGTGCCGCCAAATCCGCCCATTGCGAGGATCCATCCGATATCGCTGATCTGTGCCAGCGGGCTGAACCCGCCGGTCACAAACACCAGAGCCAACGCGCCCATCGCCGCCACGCCGGTGGAGTAGAGATTGATCAGCGCCGAGGGCACATCGTCATCCATCATCCGCGCCGTGACACCGGCCAATGCGTAAAGCAGGGCGGAGATCAGCGGCAAGAGCGCTGCCGGTGTAAAGGCATCGCTGCCGGGTTTGACGATCAGCATGACGCCCGCAAACCCGATGAGCACCGCCCCCCAACGCAACAGGCCCACCTTTTCGCCCAGAAGCGGCACGGCAAGCGCCGTCATGAACAGGGCATTGGCATAGGTGATCGAACTGGCCGTGGCAAAGCTGAGCAACCCCAGCGACATGTAAAAGGTGAACTGCGCAAAGGTCAGAATGACACCGCGCGCCATGGCAAGCGGCCATTGACGCACGCGTATCCGCCGCCCCGCAGCACGCCAGGCCGATGACGACCAAAGGACAATCGCCGACGGGATCAGACCACAGAAATTACGATAGGCAGACAGCTCGGCGGCTGAATAATCCGCAGACAAATACTTGATCACCAAGCCCATCAGATCGAACAGCAACAGGGCAACCAGAGAGTAAACGATGGCCAATGTGGTGCGGTTGGGGAGCATGAAACCTCGGTTCTGATGACCGGCACCCTAGCCAAAAGCGCGGCACTCACCAGCCCTTTCGGGGAAACCGGCCTCGCGGGCTTCAGCTTTCGGGGTCCACGCGCCCGCGCATTGCCTTGACCTCTCCACGCACTTTCTTGGCTTTGAGACGCCGCTTTTTCGACCCTAACGTGGGCTTTGTCGCGATCCGTCGCTTGGGGGCAACCAATGCCTTTCGGATCAGTTCCGCCAGACGTGTCCGCACGATATCACGGTTGCGCGCCTGACTTCGGGTCTCATCACATTGCAGAACCAGCGCGCCATCGGTGGTCCAGCGGCGCCCGGCAAGACGTTTCAGCCGGGTCTTCACCGGCCCGGGCAGGGATGGTGAACGCGCAGCCTCGAACCGCAACTCCACTGCTGAGGACACTTTGTTCACGTTCTGACCGCCGGGGCCGGAAGCACGCATGAAGCTCTCGGTCAGTTCCCAGTCCTGGAGTGCGATATCATCGTTGATCTGCAACATGCGCCCATCCTACTCCGTTGAAAAGCGCCCCGAAACACTGACGGAATTGCCTGATGGGTCCTTTGCATTGGCAAAAACATAGCCATCGCCGCTGTGCAAGGGGCCGAATGCCAGGCCGCGCTCTTTGCTCTGCGCGCAAAAGGCTTCGACATCTGCGACGGTGAACACCAGTTTGACCGTGGCCTGACCTTGCCTTTGACCCTTCGCTGCTTTGTGCAGGAGCAACCGCGTACCGGTGCCTGGAGGCCGCAATTCGACGATGCGGTCGCCGCCGGTGTCGTGCCGCGTATAACCGAAATGGGTGCTATAGAACGCGACAGTTTCATCGATCTTTGATGTATAGAGGATCAGGCTGGTGAGTTCCGGCATGGTCTTTCCCAATTGACTACGAAAAAGGGCCGCACGGTGACATGCGGCCCAATCGAATGGTTTTAGGAGGGGGATCGGTTAGACCGAAATCCACTCAGGAGTTCTGCCCGTCAAGGGCTGCCTCAGCAGGCGACCTCCAAAGCTGTTCCGACACCTCGCTCCAATACCTTTCTTGACACTGGATCACCTCCTTTACCTATCTGTTGACGTTGCAGGAATCGTCGCACAGGTTTCGAAAATCACCAAGCTTTTTTTCGTTAACGCGGGGTCAATGCGCGGGTGTGAGCCGGGCTGTAATCACGCGGAAGGGGATGAGAGCCAGAAGCGCCAGCGACAGTTTGACCATCCAGTCGGCCACAGCCAGCGAGACCCACAAGGGCGCGGCAGGGCCAAAACCCAAGAGGGGCAGAACCTCACCGGCCCAGGACACGTCATTGCCAGGCTCGATCCACATGAGGCTCGCGGAAAAGGCGATGGTGAAGAAAAGGGCGGTGTCCAGCGTGCTGCCGATCAGCGTCGAGGCCAGCGGCGCGCGCCACCATTTGCCGCTCCGGAGGGCTGCAAAGACCGATACGTCAATCAGTTGCGCGGTCAGGAAGGCCAGACCAGAGCCTATCGCGATGCGCAGGGTCACAAGCGGGCCGAATTCGCCGATGATCTGTGTGCCGATAAGCGAACAAATGATGCCCACCACAAAGCCCACGAAGACAACGCGGCGCGCGGCGGAGGCGCCGTAGACACGGTTCATTACATCCGTAACCAGAAAAGCCAGCGGATAGGTGAAAGCCCCCCAGGTCAGCCATTGGCCGAAGAGAAACTGCACAAGAATGTTGGAGGCAACCACGATGGCAGCCATGGCAAGAATGCCGGGAAGGTAAGCGCGTGTCATAAGATGATCCGTTTTGGCAAGGGTGCGGCACTTGGTCTGACGAGGCCAGACGGGCGCTCTTTAGGCCCAAAATCCGGCCTGTGCAAGTCAATCCTTGAGGACGTACTCAACGATATCGGTGTGCAGAATGGGCAGAAAATTGTCGTCCGATATCATGGTCAGCCGCGTCCGACCTGTATCATCCTGCCAAACTGATAGCCCTTCGAGATTGCCGTGATGCCGATGAGGTGTTTCCAGCAGCGTCTCGATATTCTCAAAGCCCGCGTCGGTTACGGTCATGCGGCGGATGCGGCTGCGAAATCCGAACCAGACAAAGGACCGTTCCAGCAGATAAAACTGCCCATCCGGCCCAAAATCGCCCCCAACGGGCAGGTAGCCCTCATCCAGCGGCAATGTGAACGCCTGAGACCAGCGCCCTTTCTCGTGGCGGCGGTAGACAAGGGCCTCGCGGGCACCGCGCGCCACACCTTCGGGGATCGAGAACAGTGTTCCCTGAGCGTCAATGGCGACGAGTTCGAGCCCCTTGTTGCTGCCCAACGCCCGCCATGCACGGGTATAGGAGGGCCATTCCGCGGGGCTGTCCCATGTATTGTAGCGCAGGATTCTATCCGCGAATTCAAAGGATACGAACAACCTACCTTTGTGATCGAGCGCCAATCCTTCGGCGTCGTTGTAGGGTCCGTCGCGCGTTTCCCCAAAGCGATCGACAAGTGGCTTGGCGGTAGTAACCTGGGCGTCGGTAATTTGATCGTTTTTGCGGGTGAGAGTCCCCCGCGCGAGAAATCCTCTGTCGGTCACAGCAAAGAAGTCCCGGCCGTTAGCGCCCAGCTCGAAGCCCGAAAATCCTCCGAACCACGGGGCATCATGACGCCACCTGTGCGTTGAAAGATGTTGGGCGGGCTGGGCTGAGGGTGCCACATCTGGCGGCTGAGGCAGCGGGTGGAATGCGAAGATCGGGGCGATGGCCAGAAGGCCGATTGCGGCTACTGCAATACTGCGGCGCATTGTTGGGGCAGGTCCGCCAGCAGGATTTCGCGTTTGGGTTTGGGTTTCGGTGCGTTCGGATCGGGTGGTGGCGGGTTCAGGATGTTGTTGACCCAGGCCTGCGCATCGGCACAGCCGTCACCCGCAGGGGGCGGGTTTTGGTTGACGCAGCCTTTCGCGCCGGCCGGGCAAGAGAGCCGCACGTGGAAATGATAGTGATGCCCGTACCAGGGCCTGATCTTGCGCAGCCAACTGCGATCCCCCTTGGCGTCGTTGCACATCTGCACCTTGGCACCGGGAAAGATGAAAATCCGCGCCACACGTGGGTCGGAAGCGGCAGCTTTGAGGATTTCATGATGCGCGGGCGTCCAGTTTTCATTCACGAAGGCCCCCTTGTTGCGCCGCATGGAGATGGACGAAATGCTTTCGCGTTGGGCGGCAGAAAGCGACAGATTGTCCGCCGGGCGCAGCCAGATATCCGCATCCAGACCGATCTGGTGACTGGCGTGCCCAGTCAGCATCGGCCCCCCGCGCGGCTGGCTCAAATCCCCTACGTAGAGACCGTTCCAACCCGGTTGCCGGGCGGCTTTGGCGCTGAGCCTGCGGACAAAATCAACCGTTTCCGGATGTGCCCAGTTGCGATTGCGCGACAGCCGCATCGCCTGCCATGTGGGCCCGGATTCCGCCAGCCGCTCTGACCCTGCAAGACACCCTTTTGCGTAACTGCCGAAGGGGGCCGGGGCGCTGGGCGAGCCTGAGGTTTCCGCTCCGAAAAGCTGTCGCGCCGGTTGCTTGCTTTTCGTGTGACCGGAGGTGCCAATGGTCGGCAGGATCACCGATGCCGTCTGCTGTGACTGCGGCGTGCCGTCCGAACAGGCAGCAAGACCCAGACCCAGAACAACGGCGGTGGCTAACTGGCGGAGTTTCATGTCACAAAATCCCCTTTCGGTTTGACCCATGCTAACAGGATGAGGCCCAGAATAAACAGCCCTGCGACGGGGGTGATGCCCATCCGCTGACTGCCGCTCAAATCGCTGGCCAGGGCGATGAGGGCCGGTGCGATGAAGGAGGTGGCCTTGCCGGAAAGCGCATAAAGCCCGAAAGCTTCGGTCATGCGTTCGGGATTGGCCTGATGGGTGAGCATGTTGCGCGATGACGCCTGTAGCACGCCGCCTGCCGCCCCGATCAAAGCACCCGCCACAAAGAAGGTGATGTCCGGGACGGGCGAGCCGTCGGCCAGCCCGATGCCCAGCACGGAGGTGGGCGTGAGCGAGATGATCAGCCCGGAAGTCAGGATCAGGAGGATGCAACAGGTCACGATCACCGGCATAGGGCCGATGCGCCGGTCGATACGGCCCCCCACCCAGCAAAAAACCGCGCCACTGATGGCCGCGACGATCCCGAAAATGCCAATGTCGATGATCGACCAGTTCAGCACACCCAGCGCATAAATGCCGCCGAAAGTGTAAAGCCCGTTGAGCGCATCGCGGTAGAACATCGACGAGCCGAGATAGGCCAGAAGCGAGGGGTGTTGCGGCAGCCCTTTGAGCGTTTGCAGCAGATCGCGCATCCCCTTGCCGAGCCTGTAGGGGCTTTTTTGCGGGCCGGGTCTGTCGCGGATGTAGAGAAAGAAGGGGATCATGAAGAGGGCGAACCACAGCGCGGTGAGCGGGCCCACGATGCGCGTATCGGCCCCTGTTGCCGGGTCGAGCCCGAAGAGCGGTGTCAGCCCGATCATGGTGCGCCCGCTGTCGCCTGCCTGAAAAAACCCGATCATCACGATCAGCGCGATCACCCCGCCCAGATAGCCAAAGGCCCAGCCAGAGCCTGATATGCGGCCACGTTCCTCTTTGCTGCTGTCCAGTTCCGGCAGGTAGGAATTGGTGAAGATGGTGGCAAATTCCATCCCGATGAGACCCAGGCCGAATAAGAAAAGCGCCCGGAGCACGGAGAAATCCGCAGGCGCCGTCCACCACAAGCCGCCTGCGCCGACCACATAGAGCGTTGAGAAAAGCCAGATCCATGGCAAACGTCTGCCGGAACTGTCGGCCACCGCACCTAGCACCGGGGCCAGAAGCGCAATGGCAATGCCTGCCGCTGTCAGCCCGTAACCCCAATAAGCCTGTGCCTGCGCCTTGGCGGCCTCCGCTGTCATACCGTCCGCGACAAGGGCTGCGGTCGCGGTCTGTGCGAAATAGGGCCCGAAGATGAAGGTCAGCAACAAGGTATTATAGGGCTGGCTGGCCCAGTCGAAAAAGTACCACCCCCAGATGCGTTTTCGCGGGCTGATCATGGATGTGCCTGTATCACTGCTTTGAAAAAGTTAGATCAGTCCGGGGCGGAGGAGGCAAGTGAAGCTTTGGGATCCATCAACCATGCAGCAGCACCGGCCTTGCTTATTGGAGCGGCCTTGCTTAATTGAGCATCGACACGGAAAAAGAGGTCTGCCGATGCAATCGCTGTTCCAAATCCTGATGCTGCTGCTGAACGTGGTGTGGTTTTTCATCATCGCCCATGTGATCATGAGCTGGCTGATCAATTTTCAGGTGCTCAACACCCGTCAACAACTGGTGGCGCAGATCTGGTATAGCCTGAACCGCATTCTGGAGCCGCTTTATGGCCCGGTGCGTCGCATTCTGCCCCCGATGGGCGGGATTGATCTGGCCCCCCTGGCGGTTCTGATCGGGGTGGCGGTGCTGCGGATCGTTCTGGTCAACAACTACGCGCTCTTTCTCTAGCCAAATTGCCCTGAGCGGTGATTTTTTGGGCCTGGGCGAGGCCTGAAGGCTTGTTCACGAATCCTTAGTGTGGGAGTCTGCGGCAAAAGAGCAGATTTCAATAAGGGTTTCCGATGACAGGCGCTGCCACTCTGTTGCAGGATGTGTTTGGTTTTGATGATTTTCGCCCCGGTCAGGCGGAGATTGTCGAGGCGGTGAGCGCTGGTGAAAACACCCTTGCGATCATGCCCACGGGGGGCGGGAAATCTCTTTGTTTTCAACTGCCTGCGCTGCTGCGCGAGGGGGTAACGGTTGTCATATCCCCCCTGATTGCCCTGATGCGCGATCAGGTGCGCGCCTTGCAGGAAGCCGGTGTCAGTGCCGGGGCGCTGACCTCCGGCAACACGCCGGAAGAAACCGATGCGGTCTTTGAGGCGCTGGAGGTGGGCAGGCTGAAACTGCTTTATATGGCCCCGGAGCGTTTGGCGGCCGGGTCGGCCATTGGGTTGCTGCAACGTGTGGGCGTGTCGCTGATCGCCGTGGATGAAGCCCATTGCGTCAGCCAGTGGGGCCATGATTTTCGCCCCGATTACCTGCGGATCGGGGCCTTGCGGCAGGCATTGAACGTGCCGCTGGCCGCGTTCACGGCAACGGCGGATCGCGAAACGCGGGTGGAGATTGTCGAAAAGCTGTTTGACGGGCAGGCCCCCCGGGAATTCCTGCAAGGGTTCGACCGGCCCAATATTCATCTGGGGTTTGCCGCCAAGGACGGGCCGCGCCGTCAAATCCTGGGGTTTGCCGCTGCCCGCAAGGGGCAATCCGGCATCGTCTATTGCGGCACGCGCGCCAAGACCGAAAGCCTTGCCGGGGCGCTGCGCGAGGCAGGCCATGCGGTGATGCATTACCATGGGGGCATGGAGGCTGACGACCGCCGCATCGCCGAGACCCGATTTCAGCGCGAGGACGGGTTGATCGTGGTGGCGACCGTGGCGTTTGGCATGGGCATCGACAAGCCGGACATTCGCTGGGTGGCCCATGCGGATCTGCCGAAATCCATCGAGGCCTATTATCAGGAGATCGGGCGCGCCGGTCGGGATGGGGCACCTGCCGAAACCCTTACGCTTTTTGGTCCCGAAGACATCCGGCTGCGCCGCGCCCAGATTGACGAGGGCCTCGCCCCGCCGGAAAGACGTGCGGCGGATCACGGGCGTCTGAACGCGCTTTTGGGCCTGGCTGAAGCGCTGACATGCCGCCGCAAAACCCTGCTGGAATATTTTGGCGAAGGGGATGTGACCTGTGGTCATTGCGATCTTTGCGATCAGCCAGCGGAGGTTTTTGACGGAACCACCGCGGTGCGCAAGGCCCTGTCGGCCATTTTGCGCACGGATGAGTGGTTTGGTGCAGGCCATCTGATCGACATTCTGATCGGTAACGAGACAGACAAGATCCGGCAACGCGGCCATCAGTCTTTGCCCACTTACGGCGTGGGTACTGAATACGACCGTCGCCAGTGGCAGGCGATTTTCCGTCAGATGATGGGGTATGATCTGGTGCGGCCCGATCCGGATCGCCATGGTGCACTTCGAATGACCGACGCCGCCTTGCCGATCCTGCGGGATGAAGCCCAGATCATGCTGCGGCGCGACAGCATCCGCGCGGCGGCCTCCAACCGCAGGCCTGCAGTCAAGGCGATGGTTTCTGACGAAGACGCGCCGCTTCTGTCCGCGCTGAAGGCCAAACGCCGGGCTTTTGCCGAAGCCGCCAAGGTACCGGCCTATGTGATTTTCAATGACCGCACCCTGATCGAAATGGCGCAAACCAGGCCGCAGTCGCTGGACGCGATGGCACAGGTTTCCGGCGTGGGGGCCAAGAAGCTGGAACGCTACGGTGCTGCATTTCTGGAAGTGATCAGCGGCGAGGTGACCCATATGCATCCCACGCGGCGCAAGCTGGCGGGGCGTGAGGCTGGCTCAATCTATGACCAGTTGCTGGCCGTTCAGGCCGATCTGTCGCGTGGCGCGGAAGGGACAGACAAACCGCTGAGTTGCTCGGCTTCTCTGCTGGCGAAGGTGGCACAATTGCGTGATGCGGATTCCACCGCCCTTCAACGGCTGTTAGGGGATCGTCGGGCGCAAAGATTTGGCCCGGCCTTTCTGGACGTCCTGCGGGAGGCGAGCTAAGTCGCGCAGCAAGGGGGCGTTGCCCTCCGCGCAAATGAGAATGGGGATGACAATATGTTGGTGGTGATTTCACCGGCCAAACGGCTGGATTGGGCAGAGCGGGATGTCACGATGACAGAGCCCGCGTTTCACGAAGATGCCCGGCGGCTGGTCAAAACGGCGCGCAACCTGACGCTTGGCAAGCTCAAGGGGCTGATGGATCTCTCCGATGATCTGGCCCGGTTGAACCGCGACCGGTTCGCCGCCTTTGCCGATGACCCGGCACCCCAGATCACGCGGCCCGCAGCGCTGGCTTTTGCAGGTGACACCTATCAGGGATTGGAGGCGCAGAGCCTTGATGCGGATGAAATGGCCTGGGCGCAGGATCACCTGCGCATTCTGTCAGGGCTCTACGGGCTGTTGCGGCCATTGGATGCGATCCAGCCCTACCGTCTGGAAATGGGCAGCCGTCTGAAGACGCGGCGCGGCAACTCCCTTTATGACTATTGGCGTGACGGGCTTTCCAAAGCGCTCAACGCGCAGGCCGAGGCACTGGGGTCGGACGTTCTGATCAATTGTGCCAGTCAGGAATATTTTGGCGCAGTTGCGCCCAAGGCGCTGAAACTGCGGGTCATTACGCCGAGCTTTATGGAAGACAAGGAGGATGGCAAAGGGCCGAAAATTGTCAGTTTCTTTGCCAAGAAGGCACGCGGGTCTATGGCGCGTTTTGTGATTCAGCAGCGGCTTGACGACCCGGAAGAGGTGCTGGGTTTCACCACCGGCGGTTACCGCTATGACGCGGCACTGTCACAACCGGACCGCCCCGTCTTTGTGCGGCCCTACCCGGCTTCCTGATCGGGAACATCGGGGCGCGGGTTTAGCGCCACTTCGGGGCAGTAATCCAGGATATGCGCGTGCATTTCTGCCTTGCGGACAGGTTTTGACATATAGTGATCGAGCCCGACGGCGAGGATTTCCTTGTTGTCGCCCTGCATGGCATGGGCGGTGAGCGCGATGATGGGCACATGCCGACCTGAGGTTTCCTCTTTTTTGCGGATCGTCTGGGTGGCCTCCTTGCCATCCATTCGCGGCATGGAAATATCCATGAAGATCAGATCGGGTTCAAAGCTGTCGTAGGCTTCGACCGCTTCGATGCCGTCGTTGGCAAACTTCAGGTCTATGTCGAAATCCTTGAGCATTTTACGCAGAACAAGCTGGTTGGTCTTGTTGTCTTCTGCGGCCAGAATGCGCATCTGACGCGGGGCGTCGACAGCGGGTTCTTCGATCTCGGCGGGGCTTTCCGTTTCGACCACGGGTTCGATCACAGCATCGGGCGCGTCCGTCGGCGGGGCGCTGGCATTTGCCCTGCGATGTGAGAATGTCGGCATCTCAAGATTGGGGAGCGCGTCCTCCTCCGGCTCGGCCGCTTTGGCCTCAAAGGCGGCCAGGCGTTGCAGGATTTCATGCCGCGGATAAGGCTTTTGCGCAATCGCATCGACCGCGCCTTTTGCCGGATCGGCATGGGCATGACCGACATTTGAACTCAGCAGAAAAATGGGCATTTTATGCCCGGCCTGACGCGCGGTTTCAGCAAATTGAATACCGTTCATATCGGCCATGATATGATCCACCAACACAACATCAACTGTCCGGTCCAAAAGCGCCAACCCGCAGGCCGCGTCCTCACAAAGCGTGACCTTGAGACCAAGCTCTTCGATCTGGCGGCCCATGATCAACCGGTTGGGTTCAAAATCGTCGATGACCATCACGTGCCGCAGCGCCGGGGGCAGGGTCGGGTGTTGGGCCTCCATTGCGTCCGCCACATCAAAGGAAATTTCAAAGCCAAAGCAGGACCCGACCCCTTCTTCGGAGGTCAGCCAGATACGCCCGCCCATCATCTTAATCAGACGTTTGGTGATGGCGAGGCCCAGACCGGTGCCGTCAAACTGGCGATTTCGTTCATTTTCGACCTGATTGAATTCCCCGAACACATGGTCGATCATATTTTCCGGAATGCCGATCCCGGTATCTTCCACGGTCACGCTGAGCGCCATTTTCTTGGCCTCGGCATCCGGTTTACCGCGCACTTTTACCGTGACGTGACCTTCTTGCGTGAATTTGACTGCATTGCCCATCAGATTGGTCAGGATCTGACGTATCCGCCCGGGGTCCCCCACAAACTGCGATGGCAGGAACAAATCGTAATCCAGAAGCAGGTCCAGCCCCTTGTCCCTTGCGGTTGATTGCAACAGCATGATGATTTCAAGAATAGATCGTTCGAGATCAAAGGGTTCAGGGTGCAAATCGAGACGTTCCGCCTCGATCTTGGAGTAATCGAGCACGTCGTTGATGATCACCAGCAGCGCTTCGCCCGAATTTTTGATGGTATCGACATAGAGCCGCTGCTCTTCGGTCAGCGGTGTATCGACCAGAACATCCGCCATGCCGACAACACCATTCATGGGCGTGCGAATCTCATGGCTCATATTGGCGAGGAAGGCCGATTTCGCTCGGTTGGCAATCTCGGCACTTTCGCGGGCGGCTTTCAGCTTCTCTTCGTATTTGACGGTGGCGGTGATGTTCAGACCCAACGAAATGATGTCGCCGTCCGGGCCACGCTGGTCGATGATCTTGATATACTCGCCGTTCCACAGGCGGATGACCACCGGTTCAGGCTCAGGGGATTGCACCCGTTCAATCATCATCTGACGCCAGGCGTCGGGCGTCATGTCCCCGGTGTTGACGATCCCCTCGTCTGTCAGAACCTGCAGGATGGTGACATAGCTGACACCGGGTTTGATCTCCTCAAGCTTGTCGAAAACCGCAAGATATGAACGGTTTGCCATGATCATTTCCAGATCTGGCGTGAAGAAGGCAAAACCGTCATTGATGGTCTCAATCGAATGCCACAGCCGCCTTTCGACAAGCTCGATCTTTTCATGGGCCGCTGAAAGGTCGGATTTGACGCGCTGGTTCTCATCGCGGACGTTGGCCACTTCGGCCTGGGTTTCGACGATCTGATGCGACAAGGCCTTGGCATGGGCGCCAAGTTTGCGATTGGCAGCAAAAAGCTCTGCCTGCTTGAGTTCAAGCAGGCGCTCAGCAGCCAATCTGCCACGTCGTTCCTCAGCCAGTTTGTTGGCGAGACTCATCCGATCACCGGCAATTTCGTTCCAATTGCGGCAGTTTTTCACAAATGTCGTGAATATCTGTTTAATTCATGTTGGTGAAAGTGAGCAGGCGATGCCAAACCAACGGATTTGGCCAGATATTCTGCTGGTTATCTGCGGCCTTCGCGCAGCCAGGCCGCGGTGATGAATGCAGCGGACATCAGCAGGACAAGCCAACCCGGCAACAGGTTGGTTTGCCGCACGTCCCGGGTTTCAAACGCATCGCGGGGTGTGAGGCCCACCCATCCACGCCCGGCAGCGGGGCGGCCTGCGCGGACGTTGCGAATCCTTGGTAACCCGTCTTCGATGCGCGTGGTGCCGCCGCGCAATCCCGCCAGTACCGGGGTTAGAATATCGGCGGTTGCAATTGTCTGTTCAAATTCGCGCGGGGCGGCAGGGCCAAGGCCGATAACTGCAAGCTGATCGCCATTCTCCAGCCGGTAGAGGCCGATTTCGGGGCCTTCGAACATACCTTCAAAAACACCGGGGCTCACCTCGTCGAGGGTCAATTCGGATTGATTGCCGGAGGGATCTGTGAGGGTCAGCGGGGGGACGCTGTCCTCAAGCGTGCGCCGCCGGATGCGCATCGTCTGCCCGGTCGCCTCCGCAGTCAGTGATTCCTCTTCGAGCTCGGGTTCCTTCATCATCCAATGCGCAAGACGCCGCAGCAGTTCCAGTTGCGGTCCGCCGCCTTCGTATCCGCGGTTCCACAGCCAGGCGTGATCTGATGCCAGCAAGGCAACGCGCCCCTCGCCGACCCGGTCCAGCACCAGGAGCGGGCGTTCGCCCACACCTGACATGACAACGTTGCCTTTGGCTTCGGTCACATCGATCTGCCGCAACCAGCGCCCCCAGTCCCCGTTCATCGGAAGATCGGTTGTCACGGGATGACGCGCGCCAAGGTCGGTGATCGTCGGCAGATAAGGCTGTTCAAGAACGCGGGCAGTGGGTGCGGCTGGTAGCACCGTGCCAAGCGGCGAGCGGAATATGCTGTCGGCACCGGCGAAATCCTCGCCCGCCGCCACCAGAACCGCGCCGCCCTGCTGAATGTAGTTTGCAACATTGTCCAGATAGAGCGCCGGCAGGATGCCACGGCGCTTGTAGCGGTCAAAGATGATCAAGTCGAAATCAGTAATTTTTTCCAGAAAAAGCTCGCGGGTCGGGAAAGCAATGAGCGAGAGTTCATTGACCGGCACACCGTCCTGCTTTTCGGGGGGTCTTAGAATGGTGAAATGCACCAGATCGACGGAACTGTCTGATTTCAGCAGGTTACGCCAGGTGCGACCGCCTGGATGCGGTTCGCCACTGACCAGCAGCACACGCAGGCGGTCACGTACCCCGTTCATTTGGATGAGGGCCGTGTTGTTGCGATCCGTTAATTCACCCTCGGCCATGGGTACCGTGAACTGGATCACGTTGCGCCCGCCATGCGGCAGGGTTACAGGCAGTTCGATATCCTGCCCAAGTGGCACGTCAAAACGTTGCGGCGGGTCGCCATCGACGGAGATTTCAAGAGGTGCCAGTCCGCTGCCTTGCGGGGCTGCGCCCATATCCTCGATGCGCAGCGTGAGCGTCACAGGTTCGCCAATGATGGCAAAGGCGGGGGCATTGCGGATGCTCAGGCGACGATCCCAATCGCTTTCTTTGCCTGTCATCAGCAGGTGCATCGGCGCGGGCAGATCGACCGGCAGGTCGGCGTCATGCACGCGGCCATCGCTGAGCGCCAGAATACCGGCGATCCGTGCGCGGGGTTCTTCGGCAAGTGCCTTTGAGAGCGCGGTCATGAGCTGGGTGCCCGCGTCGCCTTCGCCATCCGGAACCGTTACGCGGCGCACCTCGGTGTTGGGTCGGGCGGCGATGCGGGCGGCCAGCGCATCAGCAGAAGTGGCGACCTGTTCGGCGCGGTCGGAGAGTTGCTGGCTGGCGCTTTCATCTTCGAGCAGGATCACGATGTCGGTCAGGGGCGCGCGGTCCTCCTGCTGGTAGGAGGGGCCGGTCAGCGCACCCAGGATCACCAGTGCCGCCAGCGCGCGCAGGGCCCAGCCGTTCAGCCGCCGGACAATGGCCAGCATCACGCCGATGGCCGCAATGACACCTACCATGACCAGCAGCGGCCAGGGGATGAGCGGATCAAAGACAATGCTGCCGGTCATTGGCCCAACCTGTCGAGCAGTGCAGGCACATGCACCTGATCGGACTTATAGTTGCCGGTGAGCACATGCATCACCAGATTGACGCCGAAGCGGAAGGCGATTTCGCGTTGCCTTTCGCCGGTAAAGCCCCGCCCGATGGGCACCAGCGGCGCACCGTTCGACGCCACAGCCCAGGCGGCGGCCCAGTCATTGCCGCCGATCACCACGGGCGTGACCCCGTCGTTGAGGTTGCGGAAGGGCATGCCCTCAACCTGTTCGGCATCGGGCGGGGCTGCTTCGACCCAGACATCACGGCTGGCGTGGCGTCCGGGAAAATCCTGAAGCAGATAGAAGGTGCGGGTCAGAACATGATCGGCTGGCAGGGGTTCCAGTGGCGGAATGTCGAGCGGTGCGGCCAAATCCTGCAGTTTGCGCCCATTGGGGCTGGATGCGCCAAAACGCGCAATATCCGCGTCACGGGTGTCGAACAGGATCAACCCCCCGGAGCGCAGGTATTCGTTGAGCTTTACGTAAGCCTCGGAAGACGGGCGCGGCTGATCTGGCGTAATTGGCCAGTAGAGGATCGGGAAGAAAGCCAACTCATCCATTTCCAGATCCACACCAGTGGGGGCTGCGGGTTCGACAGAGGTACGGAAAAAAAGTGTATCCGACAGCCCGCGCAACCCGGCTTGGGATATCTCATCCACCCGGTCGTTACCGGTCTTGACGTAGGCCAGGGTCAGTTCGGCGGTGGCATCAAGTGCAAAGATATCTTCTTCGGCGCTCTGGGCGCTTGCCCGGTCCGGGAGCGTCAAAGGCACCCCCAGCATCAGCGCCACCATCGCGGCGCGGTTGACGTTGCCAAGCAGCCGTCCGGACAGGGACAGGGAGGCCACGACATCCGCCAGAAGCAGAAGTATGGCGAGGCTCAGAAGCCATCCGGCAACGGGTTGTTCCGGAGGCACTGCGAAGCCCTTGACGGGGATGCGCGCGGGCCAGGACACCGGGGTGATCGTTGTTTCTGCCTCAATGACATTGCGCGCCAATCGCCGGTCACCCGAAGCATAGATGCCGGGTTGCATGTCCGGACCGGGCGGCGCGTTCAGCAGGTCTGGTCCCGGCACGCCGGGCAAGGTTCCCGCATCACTGAGCGTGCCGAACCCATCCATCACCAGTTCCGGCGTCCAGGTGGTGCCCTCAAGCTGAACCGCATCCGGGCGCGTGGCCGAGGTTGAGACGGCGAGGCGTTCGAGCATCTGCACGAACAACCCGGAGAGCGGCAGGGTCGACCAATCCGCAGTCGCCGTGATGTGGAAAAGCACGATCTGCCCCTGTTCGCGGGTCTTGCGCGTGACCAGCGGCGTGCCGTCGGTCAGTTCGGCAATGACGCGGGCCGCCAGTGTCGGGTCGGGTTGCGCCATGACCTGACTGGTGATCTGCACATCGTCGGGAATTTGCAGACCAAAGAAGGGAGAGGTTTCGCGGAAGGGTGCCAGTTTCTTGGGCGCGCCCCAGCTCATTGCCCCGCCCACCGTGCGCCCGCCGGAACGCAACCGCACGGGCATCATAGGGTCCTCATCAATGCGACTGACATCGCTGGCGGCAATGCGCGGGCCAGCAAAGCGCACGAGCATGCCGCCTTCGTCGATCCAGGCCCCAAGCTCTTCGGCCTCGGCCGGGGCCAGCGTGGCCACATCCGCCAGAACGATCACATCGGGGTTGGCGGGCAACACGTCGCGCAGATCGCCGCGGATAAGGTCCGCCGTCGGCAACAGCGCCTGTTCAATGTAGTGCATCGGCGAGAGCAGCGGCAAGCCTTCGCGGTTCTCTGTTCCCGCGATCAGGGCGACTTCCCGGCGTCTCAGACCGTCATCCGCAAGGGTTGTTGTCCCTGCCGAGCGTTGGCCTTGCAGGTCAAAACGCGTGACCCGCGCGCGCATTTCGGAGGGTATCGACAGGGCAGTGCTGGCGGTTGTCTCACCCGGTGCAAAACTTGCCGTGGCCGTGGCCAGAATGCTTGCGTTGCCAGCGGGATCGCGTCCGTTGGCCTGAAACGTCACTTCACGTTCCGGCCCGGCGGCTGCACGAATGGCCGTAAGCTGTACCGCGCCATCCTCAAACCCGGCGGGGCTGAGCGCCAGGACATTTGCTGCGGTCTGATAAACCTCGACCCTGCCTTTGGCCTCAAAGGCGTCCAATGCCGCCTCGCGCCCGGGGTAGTCGAGCCCGTCACTGAACCAGAGCGTGTCGAAATTGCCTTCCGCTGCCGCGAAGGAAACCGCCTGAGCAGCATGTGCCGCGCTGGGTTGCCACGGGGCTGGTCGGAATCCCGGCAGGCGGCTGCGCCAGGCATCAGCGGTCTGGAAAACGGGGGGCTGCGGGCGCGCCATGTCGAGGAAGGCGACGGTGCGCCCGGCCCGACTGGCGCGGGTCAGCTGTGCTGCAATCGCCTCTTCCTGATCAGACCAGCGCGTCGCCCCGGCCCAACTGCCATCCAGCACGATCAGCAAGGGACCATTGCCCTGCGCCTGATCTTCGCTGGGGTTCAGAACCGGCCCTGCCAGACCCAGAATGATCGCCGCGATCGCCAGCATGCGCAGCAGCAACAGCCACCAGGGCGTGCGGTCAGAGACGGTTTCATCGTCCGTGAGCCCCAAAAGCAGGGCCACACCGGGAAACCGCCTGCGAATGGGCGCAGGGGGTACGGCGCGCAGGATCAGCCAGAGGATCGGTAGCGTCAGCAGGGCCAACAGCAACCAGGGTGAGGTGAAGCCTATGCCGCCCAGAACGGTCATCGCATCCCCCCTGTATCAAGTGCTCTGTAAAGCCAGAGCAGGGCGGATTGCGCCGAGGCATCCGTGTGATGCAGCCCGTATTGCCAGCCGGTCAGCGCACAGAGTTTTTGCAGTTCGGATTTGCGCGCGGCGAGGCGGTCAAGGTAACGGTCGCGCAGGTCATTGGCCTTCAGGGTTTCATGGCTCAGAGAGCCGCCAACGCTTTCGAAAATCGTGCGCCCGCGAAAAGGAAACGCCTCCTCGGATGGGTCCAGCACATGCATCAGCACGCCCCGTACGCCCCTGTCAGCGGCCTTGGTCAGCGCCAGTTTGACCTCTGCCACGTCGCCCATGAAATCGGAGATGAACAGCGCGCGGGCCGAGGGGATCATCGCGCGGTGTTCGGGGGGGGCATAGTCTTCGGCGGCATCCGTGGTGAACATTTCGGCCAGCCGCAGAATCTGGGCGTTCCCGCGTCGCGGGGGCAGAGCCGTGCCTGTCAGCCCAACCCGTTCACCGCCCCGCACCAGCAGGATCGCAACGGCTAGACCCAGCAGCCGCGCGCGGTCGGCTTTTTGGGCCAGATCCTTGGTGCTGGCAAAGCGCATGGAGGCCCCCTGATCGACCCAGAGCATGACCGATTGCGCGATCTGCCATTCGCGTTCACGCACGAATTCGGTGTCACCCCGGGCGGAGCGCCGGTGGTCGATCAGCCGCTTGCTGTCGCCGGTTTGCGCCGGTCGGTACTGCCAGAAATCATCGCCCATGCCCGCGCGCCGCCGCCCGTGATCGCCCAGAAGGACAGCGCCCGCCAGATGATCGGCGCGCGCCAGAAGGGCCGGCAGGGAAGCCGCCTGCGCTTCGGCGTCCGCGCGCAGGGCCGTGGGTCTGGAAATATCCTGAGAGGCGCTGAGCGGTGTCACGCGGCTGCTTTCGCCCCGGCCAGATCGCTTGCGATGGTGTCAATCAGATCAGAGAGGCTGTCGCCACGCGCGCGGGCTGCAAAATTCAGCGCCATGCGGTGGCTGAGAACCGGTCGTGCCATGTCCAGCACATCTTCGGCCGAGGGTGCGAGCCGCCCTTGCAGGAGCGCGCGCGCCCTGACGGTCATCATCAGGGCCTGTGCGGCACGCGGTCCCGGACCCCAGGCAACGGTCTCTCGCACCCGCTCGGAAGCGCCGTCTTCTTCGGGGCGGAAGGCGCGCACCAGATCGAGGATCATCTCGACCACGCTGTCGCCCACGGGCATCCGTCGCAGCACCTGTTGGGCTGCCAGCAGTTCGGCGGCGGTAAAGACTTCGGTCGATTCCGCTTCCGTATCGCCGGTGGTGGCCAGCAGGATATCGCGCTCGGTATCGCGGTCGGGATAATCCACGTCGATCTGCACGAGGAACCGGTCAAGCTGCGCTTCGGGCAGCGGGTAGGTGCCTTCCTGCTCAATCGGGTTTTGCGTGGCCAGCACGTGGAAAGGCATACCCAGGGCGCGGTCCTCGCCCGCAACGGTCACGGTTTTTTCCTGCATCGCCTGCAACAGGGCGGATTGGGTCCGTGGGCTGGCGCGGTTGATTTCATCAGCCATCAGAAGCTGACAGAAGATCGGCCCCTGAATGAAGCGAAAGGCGCGACTGCCGTCTGCAGAGGTATCAAGCACTTCAGAGCCCAGAATATCCGCGGGCATCAGGTCGGGCGTGAACTGCACGCGATTGCCGTTGAGCCCCATGACCGTCGAGAGCGTTTCGACTAGTCGCGTCTTGCCCAGCCCCGGCAGTCCGATGAGCAACCCATGGCCGCCACACAGCAGAGCAGTCAGCGTCAGCTCAACCACACGCTCCTGTCCGATAAAGCGCTTGGTCACCGATGTTTTGGCCTGGGTGAGTTTTTCGCCCAGCGCTTCGATCTCAGCAACCAAATCTTCTGCATTACTCATGACAAGCCACTCCAAAGAAATATATGTGTTAGATGTAACTCTATCGCGCGTGAGGGAAATGGCAAAAGCAATGAGTGGACAAAAAACCGTTACACCCTCGGCAGAAAGCCTTGCGGCTTCCTTAACAGCCGCAAAAACACGCGGTTTGCCGCCCGTGCACCTGTGGAATCCGCCGTTTTGCGGTGATCTGGACATGCGCATCGCACGCGACGGGACGTGGTTTTATCAGGGCACACCCATTGGACGGCCCGGGTTGGTCAAGCTGTTCGCGTCGATTCTCAAGCGCGAGGCGGGCAAATTCTATCTTGTCACGCCGGTGGAAAAGGTGGGGATCACGGTGGATGACGCCCCTTTTGTCGCCGTTGATTTCGAGGCAAAGGGTAGCGGGCAGGATCAAATCCTGACCTTTGAAACCAATGTGGGCGACAAGGCTGTTGCGGGCAGCGATCTGCCAATCCGGGTGGTGCGCGATGCCGAAACGGGCGAGCCTTCGCCCTATATTCTGATCCGCGCGGACCTTGAAGCGCTGATCGACCGCAAGAGTTTTTATCGTCTGGTCGATCTGGGCGTTCATTTTGACGACTGGTTTGGCGTCTGGTCCAAGGGCACGTTTTTCCGGATCATCCCGAGCCGCGAACTGCCCTGACGCCCTGCCGTTTGCGCGCGGCTGCGTGGCTTGAGAGCAACGCGTTGATGTGCATCAGCATCCGCAGAGTGCCGGAAAGCTTGGGCGTACCGACGAAGACCCCTAGTGTACTTTCGATGTACAGGGGTGGGGACCAATGTTCAAAATCGCAGCAAACCTGAGCCATTTATGGCCTGAACTACCCTATCTGGATCGGTTTGACGCCGCTGCCGAGGCGGGTTTCGAAGGGGTTGAGGTGCTCTTTCCCTACGATATGCCCGCCAAGGACACTCAGCGCGCGTTGTTGCGCAGCGGGTTGCCGATGGTCCTGATGAACGCGCCGCCGCCCAATTATACAGGCGGCCCCCGCGGTTTCGCGGCGGTGCCTGAGGCACAGGACCGTTTTCGTTTCGATCTGAGACGCGCGTTGCGGTACTGCGATGCGCTTAGTGTGCCAATGCTGCACATCATGACGGGTGCGGCTGAGGGGCAGCGGGCACGGGAGGTATTGATCGAGAACCTCAGCTGGGCGGTGCAAAACATTCCCAACGGTCTGACCCTGACGCTGGAACCCCTGAACGCCATCGACATGCCCGGATATTTTCTGGGGGACTATGATCTGGCCGCGGACATCCTGCAGGAAATTGACGCGCCCAATCTGGGGCTGCAATTCGATACATACCACGCGCAAACCATCCATGGGGATTGCCTTGCGGTTTTTGACGCCCACAAGGATATTATCCGTCACATCCAGATCGGTGATGCCCCCGGTCGTTGCGTGCCCGGGACGGGTGAAATTGACTTTGCCAGGTTTTTCGAGGTGCTCAAAGACAGCGGATATGACCGCTGGGTCAGTGCCGAATACACGCCGACCCTCCAGACGGAGGATAGTCTGGGATGGATGCAGATGTCGCAAAAGTGACCGGCGGCAGGGCCTGTCAGGTTCAGATTAACCTGCTTGAAATGCAAATCTGTGCATCTTTCATGGTCAGGATCGTCAATGGAGGTTCGCGATGATTCCCGCCCGCTACGCACATTTTGCCTATGGGTTCATCCTGTCCGGACTGATGTCGATGATGGTGTCGGGTATTGCCACGTTCCGAACTGTCGGGATGATCGACGGCTTTGTGACGCTCTGGCTGGGCAATTGGTTGCCAAGCTGGTCGGTGGCCTATCCCACGCTGCTATGTGTATCGCCTGTTGCGCGTCGGATCGTGGCAAAATTCACCCGCGTTGACGCCTGAAGGTAAGGCCGCGCGATGCTGACAATGATCTCAGTGTGCCACAGCCCAATTCGGACCCTGACCCGCATCGACATTCAGGGTGACGTCCAGCCTGACCACCGGGTCGGCGGCTGATTCCATGACCTTGCGGGCGGCGGCGATCAGATCGTCTTCCGCGCCTGTCTCAACTTCGAACAGCAGCTCATCATGCACCTGTAGCAGCATCTTTGCGGGCAGGTCTGAAATCGCCGCCGGCATGCGCACCATGGCGCGCCGGATCACATCTGCTGCGGTCCCCTGAATGGGCGCGTTGATTGCGGCGCGGGCGGCAAACCCAGCATGCGGTCCCTTGGCCCCGATGTTGGGCGTGTGAATGCGACGGCCAAAGAGGGTCTGCACATACCCGTGCTCTTTGGCAAAGGCCTTGGTGTCATCCATATAGGTGCGAATGCCGGGGAACCGTTCGAAATAACGATCAATAAACCCCTGGGCCTCGCTGCGCGGAATGCGCAGGTTGCGCGCCAGACCAAACCCCGAAATGCCATAGATCACACCAAAATTGATCGCCTTGGCGCGGCGTCTGATCTCCGGTGTCATCTCATCCATGGGTACATCGAACATCTCGGAGGCAGTCATTGCGTGGATGTCATCGCCGCGTTTGAAAGCCTCCTTGAGGGCTTCAATATCCGCGATATGGGCCAGAATGCGCAGCTCAATCTGGCTATAGTCCAGCGCCACCAGCGTCTTGCCCTCCTCGGCCACAAAAGCCTCGCGGATGCGGCGGCCCTCCTCGGTGCGGATCGGGATGTTCTGCAGGTTCGGATCGGTAGAGGCCAACCGCCCCGTGGACGCCCCGGCAATGGAATAAGAAGTGTGCACGCGGCCCGTCTCCGCGTTGATATGGTCCTGCAACGCATCTGTGTAGGTCGATTTCAGCTTGCTGAGTTGCCGCCAGTCCAGCACCCTGGCGGGCAGTTCATGTTCGGTGGCAAGGTCTTCGAGCACATCAGCCCCGGTCGCATAGGCCCCGGTCTTGCCCTTCTTGCCGCCCGCGATCCCCATTTCGTCAAAGAGGATTTCGCCCAGTTGTTTGGGCGAGCCCACATTGAACTTGCGCCCGGCAAGCTGGTAGATTTCGTCCTCCAGCCCGGCCATCTTCTGGCTGAAGGCATTGGACATGCGGCTGAGCGTATCGCGGTCTACCTTGATGCCCGTGCGTTCCATCTGCGCCAGCACCGGCACCAGGGGCCGTTCCAGCGTTTCATAGACCCGCGTGACCTGTGCCCGGTGCAGCGACGGCTTGAACTGCTGCCAGAGCCGCAGCGTGATGTCCGCATCCTCTGCCGCATAGGGCACCGCGTCGTCCATAGCTACCTTGTCAAAGGTGATGGCCGATTTACCAGAGCCTAACAGGGGTTTTATCGGGATCGGCGTGTGGTTCAGATAACGTTCGGACAGCATGTCCATACCGTGCCCGTGCAACCCGCCGTGCATCGCGTAGGACATCAGCATGGTGTCGTCGATGGGGGCAACGGTGATGCCGGCGCGGGCAAAGATCTTGAGATCGTATTTCATGTTCTGCCCGATCTTGAGGATCGAGGGGTCCTCCAGCACAGGCTTCAGCATCGCCAGCGCCTCCTCAACGGCTATTTGTCCCTCGGCCAGATCATCGGAGCCAAAGAGATCATCCCCCTGATGCGCCTTGTGGATCAACGGCACATAGCAGGCCTGCCCGGCCTCGACACAGAGCGAAATGCCCACCAGATCAGCGGTCATTTCATTCAGGCCGGTGGTTTCGGTGTCCACCGCCACATAGCCGCGCTCGTAAATCCGGTCGATCCAGACCTGCAACTCTTTGGCGGTGCCAACCTTGCTGTAGCCCGCGCGGTCAAAGGGGATATCCTCAACCTGCGGCGCATCAGGTGCCTCTGCGGGCGCGTCCTCGATCACGGGTGGTTCCACGTCAAGCTGGGTTGCGATGCGCTTGGTCAGCGTGCGGAATTCCATCTCCGCCAGAAACGGCATCAGTTGATCGGGGTCCGGGGCGCGTACTTCCAGATCGTCCAGCGCGAAGTCCAGCGGCGTGTTCTCATCCAGCAGCACCAGCCTGCGGGACAGGCGAATTTGCTCGGCGTGGTCAATCAGCGTCTGGCGGCGCTTGGGTTGCTTGATCTCTTCGGCGCGTTCCAGCAGTGCATCCAGATCACCGTATTCATTGATCAGCAGAGCGGCGGTCTTGACACCGATACCGGGGGCGCCGGGGACGTTGTCAACACTGTCACCCGCCAATGCCTGCACGTCCACCACACGGTCGGGATAGACACCGAATTTTTCGAAAACGCCGTCACGGTCAATGCGCTTGTTTTTCATCGCATCCAGCATTTCCACGCCGTCGCCGACAAGCTGCATCAGGTCCTTGTCGGAACTGATGATGGTGCAGCGCCCACCTGCAGCACGCGCCTGTACGGCCAGCGTGGCGATGATGTCGTCCGCCTCAAACCCTTCCTTTTCCTCGCAGGCGATGTTGAAGGCGATGGTGGCCCGGCGGGTCAACGGAATCTGCGGGCGCAGGTCTTCGGGCATGGCCTCGCGGTTGGCCTTGTACTGGTCGTACATTTCATTGCGAAATGTGTGACTGCCCTTGTCGAAGATCACCGCCACATGGGTGGGTGCGTCGGGGCCGGTATTCGTCTCTACATAGCGTTGCAGCATGTTGCAAAAGCCGGAGACCGCGCCAATCGGCAGCCCGTCTGATTTGCGCGTCAGGGGCGGCAAGGCGTGATAGGCACGAAAGATAAAGGCCGATCCGTCGATCAGGTGAAGATGATGCCCCTTGCCAAATGTCGTGCTCATAATAGGGTGCCCTCGTCATCGATCATTGAAAGTTCGCAGATGTTATCCCGTATCGCGGCAGGCGCTGCAATCATCCATTGTGCAACAATGGCAAATGACGCTCAGGCGGCGGGGTTCGGGTGCCAGTCGGATGTTGGCGCTTCAGAGGTTTGCGTGCCATTTGTCGGCTGTGTCGGCGAGCAGGGTGATTTTTTCACGGGCCGCGCACTGGGGCGCACGGAAGGCACGCTGGCCGTGGAAACCAGCGGCGGCGTCATTTGCTCCGGTGATTGGATCCCGCAGAATTTTCTGGGCGTGGGGCAGGCCAATTTTACATGCGACGATGGCAAGACCGGCATAGCCTATTTCACCTATCAAGACCCCCGAACAGGTACCGCCACAGGAAACGGGTTGCTGTCGGATGGATCAAAACTGCTGGTCTGGTCGGGTAACAACATCCGTCAGTTTCTGGCAGTTGATCCGAACAATCCTGACGGCAATCTGACCTGTGCCAATTCGGTCGTGCCCATCGGCTGATCGCTGCCCGCGCGCCTGGAGTTTCAAGGCGTGATCAGCAGAGGATTCGGATTACCCCAGTATGCTGTCGAGGTTTGTCAGAATATGGCACAGCAGGATGACGCCCGCGATCAGCAAGGCGACGAAAAGCACGACCTGCACCATCACAGCCATTGCACCAAAGGCGACGCCGAAAAGAACAAGCCTGGTCGGTTCGCGGCGCAGCATGCCAACAAAAGCCAGAACAATTGCAAAAACGCCAGCCGCCGGGGCAACAACCTGGAGAATGCGGTCGATATCCCAGGCCCGCACGGTGGGGGCCGGTTGTTCCTGTCCCAACATGGCGCGTTGTGCTGCCTCGCGAATACCGGCTGCCATTTCTCCGATGGAGACTTCAATGCTTTGTGTTGGGGCAAACGGGCCCGCGAAGGTGTGAATGAGCGCAATCGCCATGCCGAGTGCCGCCAATATGATCGCGGTCAGCGCAAAGGGTGCATGAAGGTGTTCAGGGGCAGGTGTCGCCGTCATATCCGCGCTTTCGATCAGTCCACTGTGCTTTTGGCATTGCTACAGTGGCATGAGGGCGGAAATTGGGCGGGATTTAGGCTTTGCCTTCGAAAGCCTTGTGGACATATTTGCAGTCGCAATAGCCACATTCGACCCAGCCGGTATCCTTGGGGATTTGCAGCCAGACGCGCGGATGACCCAAGGCCCCTTCGCCGCCATCACAGGCGATGCGGAAACTCTCAACAATTTTTGTCTCGGGCGGTTGCTGCATGGTGGGCGTGTCCTCTGGCTCTGCGCTGTTGTTATGACCAAAGCGCAGGCCTGGAGCAAGCCCATGCAGGCCAATTGCCGTCAGTCCCGTTCGATCCGCGCCAGATAACAGTTGTTGCGGGCAGAACGAACGTGGGCGAAGGCGACATTTGGAACGCGAAATACCTCGCTGGCCTTCTTTGGTATTGCATCCGTCGCGACCACTTCGCCCGTGCCATAGACGATGCGTTCATCTGCCGAATAGCCTTTGACCAGATAGTCCGGGGCTTCGAGGATTTCCGGGATCACATCGGAAGGGTCCTTTCGTTCACAGGCGTCGGCACACAGGAAGATCGGCCCGGTTTCGGCATAGGCGTGCAGGGTGTCAAACGGCCTGTGTGCGAGAATCAGCATGTCCTCTCCGGCGGGCACATTCTTCAGGCAATGGCGGCAGGGTGTTCCCTGACCATCAGAACGCGCGCGCTCGGGCTTTTGGCTGTTCGCGTCGGTACCGCCATTTTGCAAGCGGCGCACGATGTCTGTTTCAAGGGCAACGAAAGTCGGCATGAGTTTTCCTTTCTCGGTGTTGATCCGCTGTCGGTCTAACTGCTTGGAGTGGGGCTCATCGAACCGAATGTTGCGCTTTCGGCCGACGGTAAAACCTGGTGGAACCTTCATCGAAGCAAGGCGCTTCCGTTTCGGGGTTCAGCGGGTTGCGGGCACCATCTGCACAAGAAGTGGGGAAAGAAGAGGTTCACGCCGCGCGCTGCACCGGTTACAACGCCGCAAAACCCTTGCGAGGAGGCATAGGCAGATGAGCACAGGCAAACCGGTGGTGCTATGCATTCTGGACGGATGGGGCATCAGCGATCGGCGCGAAGGCAATGCGCCCCTGCTGGCACAGACACCGACGATGGATCACATCATGGCGACCTGTCCCAATGCAACGCTCACCACCTTCGGGCCGGACGTCGGCCTGCCAAAAGGGCAGATGGGCAATTCCGAAGTGGGTCATACCAACATCGGGGCCGGTCGCGTGGTCGCCATGGATTTGGGTCAGATTGATCTGGCCATCGAAGAGGGAACGTTCGAGAGGAACGCGCGCCTTGTCGAATTTGCTGAAAAGCTGATCGCTAGCAGCGGAACCGCACATCTGTTGGGCGTGGTTTCTGACGGCGGTGTGCATGGGCATCTGAACCACATGATCGCCGCCGCCAAAGCGCTGGATGCTGCGGGCGTGCCAGTGGTCATCCATGCATTGGGGGACGGGCGCGATGTGCCGCCGTCCTCGCTGAAGGGGTATCTTGCGACGCTGAAGGCCGGGCTGCCCGCTTCCGTTCAGATCGGCTCGGTTACGGGGCGCTATTTTGCGATGGATCGCGACAACCGCTGGGATCGTGTCGCAAAAGCCTATGGTGCCATCATCCGTGCGGATGGGGATGCCGCTGCCTCCCCCGAGGCGGCGGTCGCGGCGGCTTATGCGCGGGGCGAAACGGACGAGTTTATCGCGCCCACGGTCATTGAAGGATATGCTGGCGCTCAGGAAGGTGACGGCGTGTTTTGCCTCAATTTCCGGGCCGACCGCGCGCGTGAGATCATGGCGGCCATCGGCGCGCCGGACTTCGACGCTTTTGAAACCGGCAAGCGCCCCGAATGGGCCACTTTGATGGGCATGGCGCCCTATTCCGAGCATCACAACACCTATATGTCGGTCATGTATCCAAAGCCTGAGATCGTAAACACGCTGGGCGATTGGGTGGCGCAAAAAGGCCTGCGTCAGTTCCGGCTGGCGGAGACCGAAAAATACCCGCATGTGACGTTCTTTCTGAACGGTGGCGAAGAGGTCTCTTTCACTGGTGAAGACCGCAAAATGCCCAAATCACCCGATGTTGCGACCTATGATCTGCAACCGGAAATGTCGGCTAGTGAGGTCACCGAGGCATTGGTGGGGGCCATCGACAGCGGATACGATCTGATTGTCGTCAACTATGCCAATCCGGATATGGTCGGCCATACCGGCGACCTGCAGGCCGCGATCAAAGCCTGCGAAGCCGTCGATCAGGGATTGGGGCAAGCATTGACGGCCCTGCAAAACGCAGGGGGCGCCATGATCGTCACGGCGGATCACGGCAATTGCGACGTCATGATCGACCCGGAAACGGGCGGGGCGCATACGGCACATACGCTGAACCCGGTACCGGTGGCCGTTGTGGGCGCGCCCGATGGGGCCAGCCTCAATTCGGGCCGTCTGGCAGACCTTGCACCCACGGTTTTGCACCTGATGGATTTGGAGACACCGCCTGAAATGATGGGGTCCTGTTTGCTGTTATGAGGTGGTTGGTTTTCGGCATATGCCTTCTGTTTCCCGGCCTGGTTTGCGCGCAGCAGGAGAGCGCGGAACGGGCGCGGGCAGCACTTGTCATGCTGGAAGAGGCCTCGACGCAGTTGGCGGAGGCGGAGTCTGCGCGGGACCGGGTGCGCGCGCTGACGGAAACCATCCAGGCTTTCGAGGCAGGGTTGAGTGCTTTGCGCGGCGGATTGCGGCAAGCCTCCATTCGCGAAGAGCAACTGAGTGCTCAATTACTGGTCCGCGATGAGGAGATCGCGGCACTTCTGACCGTGTTGCAACGCATGGGAAACAAACCCTCGCCGGTGGCCCTTCTGCATCCCGGTGGGCCGACGGGCACGGCGCGCGCAGGAATGCTGCTGGCCGAAATGACCCCGGCGCTCAATGCGCGGGCGACGTCCCTGCGCCGTGATCTTGAGGACCTGCAAATCCTGCGCGGGATGCAGACCGATGCTGCCGACAGGCTTGCCACAGGATTGCAGGAGGTTCAGGCGGCGCGCACGGCGTTGAATCACGCCATCGCAGAGCGGACCGAGCTGCCGACACGGTTCGTGAATGACCCTGTGCGTGAGGCGATCCTGATTGCCTCCGCTGACACGCTGGAAGGTTTCGCGCGTGGTCTTGAACGTATCAGTGTTGAAGAAACCGGTGCTGCGCCCGAAACGCTGGGGGGCCAGAAAGGCGATCTGCCTCTGCCGGTTCAGGGCATTTTGCTACGTGGCGCCGGTGAAGCAGATGCTGCCGGTATCAAGCGCCCGGGCATCATTCTGGCGACCCGTCCTCAGGCGATTGTGACCAGTCCCGTGGCCGCGACCATTCGGTATACCGGCCCCCTGCTGGATCTTGGGCAGGTGGTCATTCTGGAGCCTCAGGCGCAGGTGCTTTTCGTTCTTGCCGGTTTAGACACCGTTTACGGTACTGCCGGACAGGTCATTGACGCAGGCGCGCCACTGGGGCTTATGGGCGACGCTGCGGCGAAAAATCGATCAGAGTTGTCAACAGATGGTGATGACACTGGCGCGGAGCGATCAGAAACGCTCTATATAGAGGTAAGACAGGATAATGCGCCCGAGGACCCGAGCCTCTGGTTCCGAACCGATAAGGATGGATAGAAAACAATGAAAAAGTTTGCCATGGCGGCGTTGGGTGGCACCCTCGCAGGCGTCATCGCCACGACGCAGATCGCCGGCCCCCTGCTGGCGCAGGAAGCGGCAAAGTCGAGCAATGTTTATGAACAGCTGGATTTGTTCGGGGACATCTTTGAACGCATCCGCGCGCAATATGTCGAAGAGGTTGAGGCCGGGGAATTGATCGAAGCTGCCATTGACGGCATGCTGACCTCGCTTGACCCGCATTCCAGCTATCTGTCGCCTGACGATGCTGCGCAAATGCGTGTTCAGACCCGTGGTGAATTTGGAGGTCTGGGTATCGAGGTGACGCAGGAAGAAGGCTTCGTCAAAGTTGTGTCACCCATTGATGGCACCCCTGCCGATGAGGCCGGTGTCGAGGCGGGTGATTTCATCACCCACGTCAATGGCGATTCCGTCTTGGGGCTGACCCTCGATGAAGCGGTTGAAATGATGCGCGGGCCCGTGGGCTCCGAAATTCTGATCACCATCGTGCGCGAAGGTGAAACCGAGCCGTTCGATGTCTCGATCATCCGCGATACCATCAAGCTGACGGCAGTGCGCACACGTACCGAAGGCGACACGGTTGTCCTGCGGATTACGACCTTCAACGATCAGACCTATGGCAATCTGGAGGCCGGCCTTAAGGAACAGGTCGAGGCTGCGGGCGGTATGGACAAAATCAACGGCATCGTCGTCGATCTGCGCAACAACCCCGGTGGATTGCTGACACAAGCGATCCGCGTATCAGATGCCTTCCTTGAAGAGGGGGAGATCGTCAGCACGCGGGGCCGCGAAATTCAGGATGGCGAGCGGTTCAATGCAACCGCTGGTGATCTGGCGGAGGGTAAGCCCATCGTTGTACTGATCAATGGCGGGTCAGCGTCGGCCTCGGAGATCGTGGCCGGGGCGCTTCAGGATCACCGCCGTGCTATCGTCGTTGGCACCAAGAGTTTTGGCAAGGGTTCGGTCCAGACGGTGATGCCCCTGCGTGGCGATGGCGCAATGCGTCTGACCACGGCGCGTTACTATACGCCTTCGGGCAGGTCCATTCAGGCGCTGGGCGTCTCGCCGGATATCGTGGTTGCTCAGCCGCGCCGCCGGCCGGATGCGGAGAATGAAGAGGAAACACCCGCCCGCGGTTCACGGTCTGAAGCGGACCTGCGCGGGAGCCTGAACAACGACAGCTTGTCCGAAGATGAAATCAAGCAGATCGAAGCGGACCGTGCCAAGGCCGAAGCCGCAGCGGCCCTGCGGGAGGAAGATTATCAGCTGGCCTACGCCATTGATATTCTCAAGGGGCTGAACGCCCTGGTACCCGTCGAATAAATCCCCTCGGGGTCGATGTGAAGATGCCTCGCCCATCAACCGGCGGGGCATTTTTCGTATCGGCGTTCCGGTCAAGAACCTGCATCGACTGATGTGCCAAACCGCTCCGGCATCCGGCAAAACACAGCGTTGACATGGTGCTGCAACCTGCCTTACGCAGGGCATCATGATGAAGCCGCTGTTCTCAAAAGACGTTTATTATCCTCAGCTTTGATAGCTGCGGACGCTTTATCGTGAATTATCCGCTGCCCTGACAGCGGTCTGCATTCAAAATATGACCTTGCCCGGGTGGCACCTAACGAGGTCATTGAAATGAAAAACGACATACAAAAAACGTCAAAAGAAACCCTTGGGATCATTGGGTTTGGCGCCTTTGGAAAACTGATTGCCCAAAGCCTGAAGGCGTATTTCGAGATTTTTGCCTATGACCCTTTGCCAGAGCCGCAGGCTGGCGCTACGGCGCTTGGAGCCACCTTCGCTTCTTTGGAGAGGGTCTCGCAATGTGACGTTGTGGTCATCGCGTCACCGGTTTCGAGCTTCGAGGATGTGGTGGCGTTGGTGGCCAAAGCCTGCCGCCCCGGTGCACTGATCGTTGATGTCGGATCGGTCAAGGTGCAGCCTGCCGACATCATGGCGAGAACGCTCCCGGAGGATGTAGACGTTGTTGCCACGCATCCGCTCTTTGGCCCGCAGAGCGCGCGCGATGGTTTTCGGGGTTTGAAGATCGCCCTGTGTCCAATCCGGGGTGCCTGTCATTGGCGTCTCGGTGCCTTCCTCCGCAAATACCTTGGGCTGGATGTCATCATGACCACGCCGCACGCGCATGACCGCGAGGCGGCAACGGTCCAGGGGCTGACCCATCTGATTGCCAAGGTCTTGCTCAGCATGGGACCATTGCCCTCCCGAATGACAACACGGAGCTTTGATCTGCTGATCACCTCAATTTCTATGGTCCAAAACGACGCGCCCGAAGTTTTTGACGCCATAGAGAATTTGAATCCCTATGCGCAGGATGTCAGGCGGCAATTTTTCCGGTTGGCGCACGAACTGAGCCTCGATCTGGAAAAGAGCCACTAGCGGGGTACCCGGAGCGCCGTTTGGCAGGTTCGCCTCGGCTCTGGTGTTTCCCGGGGTTCTTCGCCTAGTGTCGGCAAACAACTGAGCCGAGGAAACCTATTATGCCTGCCCCGATCAACCCTTTCAAAAAAGCGCTTGCGGATGGCAAGACCCTGTTTGGCTGCTGGATGGGCCTCTCCGATCGCTACCCGGCGGAAGTTATGGGAAAAGCTGGGTTCGACTGGCTTGTCATAGACAGCGAGCACTCTCCCAATGACCTGCGTACCATTCGTGACCAGCTGATGGTGCTGGAGGCGTCGGACAGTCATCCGGTGGTACGCGTGCCGATTGGCGAGACGTGGATCATCAAGCAGGTGCTCGATGCCGGGGCACAGACGGTTCTGGTCCCCATGGTGGAGAGCGCGGAACAGGCCCGGCGGCTGGTGCGGGCGGTAAGGTATCCGCCGGGCGGAGATCGGGGCGTGGGCTACTCGCTCGCCCGGGCCTCTAAATTCGGCACGCTGAAGAACTATGGCCCCACGGCGGATGCGCAGATGTGCCTGCTGGTGCAGGTGGAAAACCGCAAAGGACTGGCTGCCCTGGATGAGATATTGGAGGTTGATGGGATTGACGGCGTGTTTGTTGGCCCGGCAGATCTCGCCGCCGATTTGGGGCATCTGGAGGATATTTTTCACCCCGATGTACAAAAGACCGTCATGGACACCTTGGCGACAATCGCGGCATCTGGCAAAGCCGCAGGTATTCTCACCACCAATGAAACAATGATCAACGACAGCCTCAAAGCCGGTGCGCGATTCGTCGCGGTGGCGCTGGATATCGACATGTTGTTGCAGACCGCCAAGAAAACAGCGGCCAAATGGAAGAACAACAGCGCGTGAGGCCCTTTCCCCCAAGGCAATAGGGGTATAAGAGGCGCCCACCATCACTTGAACATTGGAGTAAAACAGATGGGTTACCGCGTCGTTGTTGCGGGTGCCACAGGTAATGTGGGCCGCGAAATGCTGAACATTCTGTCCGAACGTCACTTCCCTGTGGACGAGATCACGGTGCTTGCCTCGCGCAAGTCACTGGGTACGGAAGTGAGCTTTGGCGAGACGACGCTCAAGACGAAGGACCTCGATACGTTTGACTTCACCGGCTGGGACATCGCGCTCTTTGCCGTGGGCTCCGAGGCGACCAAGCAATACGCACCCAAGGCTGCCAAGGTGGGCTGCGTCGTGATCGATAACTCGTCGCTCTATCGCTATGACCCGGATGTGCCGCTGATCGTGCCCGAAGTGAACGCGGATGCGATTGAGGGGTACGCCAAGAAAAACATCATTGCCAATCCCAACTGCTCGACCGCGCAAATGGTTGTGGCCCTGAAGCCGTTGCATGACCGTGCGACGATCAAACGTGTTGTCGTCTCGACCTACCAATCGGTCTCGGGCGCGGGCAAGGAAGGGATCGATGAGCTTTGGGATCAGACCAAATCCATCTACAACCCGGTTGATGACAAACCCGCCAAGAAGTTTACCAAGCAGATCGCGTTCAACGTGATCCCGCACATTGATGTCTTCATGGAAGATGGCTCTACGAAAGAAGAGTGGAAGATGGTCGCGGAGACGAAAAAAATCGTCGATCCAAAGATCAAGGTCACAGCTACCTGCGTGCGCGTGCCGGTTTTCGTGGGCCATTCCGAGGCCGTGAACATCGAGTTCGAGGATCATCTGGACGAAGACGAGGCCCGCGAGATTCTGCGCGAAGCCCCGGGCGTCATGGTGATCGACAAGCGCGAAGACGGCGGCTACGTCACACCGGTTGAATGCGTTGGTGATTTCGCCACATTCATCAGCCGCATCCGTCAGGACAGTACGATTGATAACGGGTTGAACCTGTGGTGTGTGTCGGACAACCTGCGTAAAGGGGCCGCGCTGAACGCGGTGCAGATCGCGGAACTGCTGGGCAACCGGGTGCTGAAAAAAGGGTGATCCTGCGCCAATCGAAACATGAACCCGTCAGGTCAAACTGGCGGGTTTTTTGTACCGCGCGCGCCCCGATCCGCAGAAATGATCCCGGCGATGATGTCTACAACGGACGAATTCGCGAAATAGCTATTGTGGATCAGCACATTATTTGTATCCCCAAAAGCCTTCATGGCATCATTGACCGCGCCGACGGAGAGATGACGCAAGGCAGGTCGGGTACCCGACGACGAGTTTGCAAGAGCTGCATCACAGGTTGTGCGCAATTCGGCTTGAACCGCTTCGGGCAAGGGGCTCTCCCGCTTCAGGCTTTCATGCGGCCAGGGTTCGACGGATTTCACGATGTTCAATTGACTCATTCCGAGCAAGATACCAGCAAGCCGTGCCTTCAGCAGGCGGTCCAATAGCGGTAGAAAGAACCCGATCCACAGGCGCACAACGATCCGTGTCGGTAAGAAAAACACTCTGAGAATTAACCGGGAAGGGAGCGAAAGAACTCCCGGTTTGATTCCAAGTAGCTCGTCGGGGATATCCAACTGCACACCATTTAAAATTTGCGGCGTTTGAGACAAGCGTTGGGCAGCTCTTAATAACGCGATGGCCTCATCATCCTGAGACCACAGACCCGACCATTTTTGACCGTGCAAATCGAGAACTCTTTGCAGATGGCCATCGATTATAGCTTGCTGTCTGGGCAGAACTCTCAGATTGGAAACCGCAAACAGGATCCAGGCCAAGATCGAAATGACAAACACACCTGCGAACGTCCAAAAACCGAATACCCTATTTTGGCCAATGTCTGCCTGCAGTTTTGAGGCAAGAAATGCAATGCCAATGAAAACTGGCACCCAGAAAAGGGCTTTGAGAAGGAATTTGACGATGTCTGATCGCCTGAGAAACAATTTTTGCGGATGTAGATGGATGAAAGGGGTCCCAACAGTAATCAGGTTTCGCAAGTTTGGTAGTTTTGTTTTAGCGTATCTTCTGAGTAGAAATCGGGCTAATTGTTGTGTGGGATCGATAGCATACCGTAGCTCCGCCCAACAGATCATGTACCAGGCAACGCTGCCACCGTGGCTATGCGCCACGATGTGATAGGGGATGTTCTGATCCTCATAGGTTTGAACAAAGTCTTTCAGTTTGCGGGCTGCAGCCATACGATGTAGCTGGTTATTTTCGCCACCCCAGCGAAAGATTTCTCCGGGTTCCACGATGCGGATGTGATCCGGAAGCTGTCGTGCCAGGTTCTCGTAGAAATCACTTCCCTTTTGCCACCACAGCAGACCTTCGTCCTCATCGGCCGTCGCATAGGTTCCATGGACCAGAATGACGACTTCCTGTTTCGTGCGCGCGCCAGATGTCTCGTTGTTTTTAGCCATACCTTCACCGGTTATGGTGCCCACCCATGGCCAAGCACAAGACATTTACAGCCAGCCTAGCCGATCGCAGCACAATTGAAGAGCGAAACTTGGCTTTTGGGGTGTGGTGCACCGATAGGCGCCAGTCTATTCCGACCGGGGGTCTTTCGGTTTGCCCGGGCCGAAACGGCGTAGGAAAGTGACGTAGGAAAATCCCAGGTCGGCGGTGTTGCACAGTTTGTGACCGCTGGTTTCCGTGTGCAGCGCCAATCCGCCCCAGGCGATTTTGAGGTAGTACCCATGACGCCGGAGCCGCAGGTCAAGATCGTCCCAGCCTTCTGCTTCGGCCATGTCTCGGAACAGCAACTTCTGCAAAGCAAAGATTAATCGTTCATCGACGATTTCAGCTTTCTTCTTTGCGCCTTTGTGCGTTGCAAGGTGGGCGACCAGCAGGTCTTCGACAATCGTCGCCACGGTGCCCTCTTGCTCCGTTGCCAGATCATGTACTGCAAGAAACAAATCGGCCGGAAGCTGGACCGTGACGGTACGTTTGTTCATGCCGCCGAGGATTCCTTAATTTTGGTTTAGAAAAGGTTAAAATCGTTCCGCGCGCAGAACTTCGCAGTCGACAATGCTCACAACGCCGATGTGTTTCTCGACAACTGCGAAGGCGGCTTTGAGAAGACTGTCCAGCCGTACCGGGCGGATGATACAGATAACCTGAACCATACCGCTGGCGCGACCGATTTCACCGGCGCGCACCCATGTTCCGGACCGGCCCGTTCCCCCCAAAACAGGAAGCACTGTAAAACCGGTGACACCGGCCCCGATCAAAGCGTCGGTCAGGCGGGACTGCATGATGGCTTCGATGGTGATCTCGACACGTTTGGCCTTATGCGTCTTCATGATATCAGGCTCCGGTCAGGGCGCTCGCGACCGCGATGTAGAGCGGAATGCCAAGCGTCAGGTTGAAGGGAAATGTAACACCAAGAGAGAGCGTCAGATAGATGGATGGGTTCGCTTCCGGAAGAGCGACACGCATTGCTGCGGGTACCGCAATGTAGGAGGCCGAGGCTGACAGAACCATCATCAGGGCAACGCCACCGGTCGAAAGCCCCAGCAACAGGCCTGCAATGAGGCCAAAGCCGCTGCCGATGACAGGCATCACCAGGCCGAAGGCGAGCACCCCGGGACGCAGGACGCCACCGCCGCCGCGCAATCCGCGACCTGCGACAAGGCCCATGTCCAGCAGGAACAGGCACAGGACGCCTTTGAAGGGAGCAACGATAAAGCTGGAAATCTCCGCCAGACCGTCCTCGCCGGTGGCCCAGCCGATGAAAAAGGATCCCACCAGCAAAACAATTGACCCGTTCAGCAAAATCTCGCGCCACAGATCACGATCCATGCGGCGACCGTCCCCGCCGCGTGAAATCAGCCAGAGGGCCGACAGGATCGCCGGAGCCTCCATCGCTGCTGCGACCGCAACCATATAGCCTTCGGACGCGATTCCGCTGCTTTCCAGAACCGAAGTGGCCGCAACGAATGTGACGATGGAGATTGACCCGTAGTGGGCCGCAACCGCGGCTGCATCAAGCCGGCTCAGCCCGGTCATGACGTTCAGCAGCGCAAATGCGATGATCGGTAAGGCCGCGGACAGGAAGATACCCGCAATCAGTGAAAATCCCAGTTTGGCGTCAATGCCATGGGCAGAGACACTGACACCCCCTTTGAAACCGATGGCAAAAAGCAGGTAGATGGAAAGCGCCTTGGCGGCGGCTTCGGGCACGCTGAGATCAGACCGCGCCAGCGCTGCCGCAACCCCAAGGGCAAACGACAGAATGATCGGCGACAAAAGGTTGTTCGCCGCAAGCGCTAAGATCTGGTCCATGCAATCACTCCCTGAACATCTGTCGGGAAATAAAACACTTGTTCAATTCATCAAGGTCAGACGGGCAGAAACAGGTGTTTTTCGGTGTTATAATATTCCAGACCACCCTCACCGATGTCGGTCCAAAGGCCGTGCAGGGTCAGCTCACCGTCATCGACACGCGATTGTATGAAGGGAAAACTCATCAGGTTTTCGAGGCTGGTCAGGACCGCATGTTTTTCAAGCTGCCGCACCTGAGTTTCCATATCAGGCTCGGCTGACACAAGCTCATACTTTGGTTTCAGAATATCCATCCAGCGGCCCACGAAGCTGTGTTTTTGCTCCAGTTCGGGTGCCTGGCCCCGACACATGTCAAGACATCCCTGAACGCCTCCACAACTGGAGTGACCCAATACGATCAGATGCGCCACTTTCAACACCGTCACCGCATATTCGACCGCAGCCGAAGTGCCATGATGATCGCCGTCGGGCTCGTAAGGTGGCACAAGATTGGCGATGTTGCGGTGAATAAAGAATTCGCCCTGATCGGCACCAAAAATCGACGTGACGTGCACGCGGCTGTCACAACATGAAATCACCATCGCCCGTGGATGCTGACCCTCGCTGGCAAGCCTGCGATACCATGCTTTGTTTTCCGCATAGCCCGTGGCTTTCCAGCCGTGATAGCGTTGCACCAGATATCCCGGAAGCGGTTTTGCCTGTTCCATTTTTCTGTCCCGATCGTCCTTGTGGTTGAGTGCAACTATCCTGAATTCTCATAGAATTCGAGAGAAATCGGTGGCCGGCTTCAACACTTTGGAGAGGATTTCGCGAGATAAAGTCCGCGTGTCGTGGGGACAAAAAGGTGAGTTTTATGGATCAGGTCCTGAAAATCAGGCTCAAAGAGACCGTACATGTCGATCAGGATCGTCTGGGCGCCCTTTATGCCGAGCTTGGAGAAGCTGCGGCTGAAGATGTCGTTTGTCGCGCGATGGAGGAGTTGGCGCTGCGCCTGTCCCACTGCAGCAGGTTGCATAGTGCCGCGAACTACGACGAGCTACGCAAATGTTCCCGCTCATTGATTGCCATCGCGGAGCAGATTGGCATGCATGTGCTGGCACGTGTGTCCGCTGATGTCATAAACGCTATTGATGCAAACGACGGACCGGCTATTGCGGCAACTCTGGCGCGCTTGATCCGCACCGGAGAGCAATCGTTGACAGCAATCTGGGATTTGCAGGACATCACGATCTGATCGGTTGCGCTGAAGGGCCAAGGCGTTACTCTGCCAGTCAGGCATTTCAGACAAAAGGTCCTGGCACATGCTCTCGTTCTTTGCACCCGGCTCTCTCAGCAGGCAGATCGCTCAAGCACCCCCGATACAGCGCGGTTGGGTGCAAAACCCATGACCGATCCACGCAGCGTTCCTGATCCAGATCTGGCGACGCGGTCAGAGCCCATGCAAATCATGGCGCCGATTGTGGATTTATGCCGCCAACCAGACGGCGCGCGCGACCGCCAGCTGCTCTTTGGAGAGCGGGTGACAGTTTTGCGCCACGACGCCGAATGGCGGCTCATCCGGGCGCAAAAAGACGGGTATTGTGGCTTTGTTCAGGCCAAGTCATTGACCGCATGCCGCGATGCAACGCACCAGGTCACAGCGCGCTCAACCCATGTATATCTTGAAGGTGATCTCAAATCCCCAGAGCAGTTGTGCCTGTCTTTTGGCAGCCAGCTTTCGGCGATTTCGGAAACGCCTACGTTCATCGAAACGCCCGAAGGGTTTGTCCCGCGCCAACATGTTCACCGGCTGTCGGACAAGGCCGACAATCCCATTGACGTCGCCAGGCTGTTCATGGGGGTGCCCTATCTTTGGGGCGGGAATTCGGCCTGGGGAATAGATTGTTCCGGATTGGTTCAGGCAGCCCTGTTGGCTTGTGGCACGCCCTGCCCCGGCGACAGCGACCAACAGCTTCAGTCCTTGGGCAGAACAGTGGCCCCTGGTGCCTCCTACGAGCCGGGGGATCTCTTATTCTGGACGGGCCATGTGGCCCTTGTGATTGATGAACACACCATCATTCATGCAAATGCCGGACATATGGCCGTGGCGATTGAAAACATCGACGCCGCGATTTCCCGGATCTCGGCACAGGGCGATGGGCCGGTTACGGGGCATAAGCGACTGGATTAGCGCCAAAAAGCTCACCGATGAGTGCTGCAATTGGAACCGCTATTCCACGACGCGTATCAGTTTGCGCTCCAGTACCCGCAACACTGTTTTCAGATCATGTCCGCGCCGCATGATTTGGCCGTCCATTCCGACAACGGTGTACATGCCCTGTTTGTCACGCAGTTTTGGACGTTTTTCGATCCGATAAAGCGGGTTTTCCGCCGTGCGCCGGAATATGGAAAAAACGGCAACGTCGCGGAGGCAGGAAATGCCGTAGTCGCGCCACTCACCTGCGGCAACAAATCGACCGTATAGCGAAAGGATCACTGACAATTCCGTACGATGAAATGCAATCTGATCCGGAGGAACCGAGGCAGAGTTGCCGGACGGTGGCACTTGAAAGTTCATACCTTAGACTTGCGCTCTTCGGCGCCCAAATCAAGTCCCCACGTTCTTGATGTACAGCGAGAGTTCAATTTGTTACAAAATTTCAATCCACATGAAATTTCGGAAACATAAATGATAAATCAGGATTGGGCGCAGACCCGCGCGGAAAAATGTGCAGCCATAATGATGGAGAAAGATGCGGCAAGTCAGGCGCTTGGTATGAAAATTGACAGGATTGGGCCGGGACGTGCCACGCTTTCGTTCGATGTGCTGCCGCATATGCTGAACGGGCACGAGATTTGCCATGGTGGCTATATCTTCACGTTGGCTGATTCCGCCTTTGCCTTTGCCTGCAACACCTACAATCAACTGACAGTCGCTCAGCAAAATCAGATCACCTATCTGATGCCAGGGCAGTTGGGTGACAGGTTATCGGCTGAGGCTGTTGAGACGGCCCGCACAGGAAGATCAGGCACCTACGATGTTCGCGTCACCAACGACAAGGGCGATCTTGTTGCACTGTTTCGCGGATTGTCGCGTACCATCAACGGACACCACTACGCAGAAGACGGAGACAAGGCATGAAGGATTTGACGCCGGATCGTGCGAGCCTCGACCCCATCGAAATCGCAAGTCGGGACGAAATTTCGAGTGTACAACTGGGTCGCCTGCAATGGAGCCTGCGCCACGCCTATGAAAACGTCCCCTTCTACCGGCAGAGTTTTGATGCCGCCGGCCTGCATCCGGATGATCTCAAGACGCTCTGCGATCTGGCGAAATTTCCATTCACGGTCAAAACCGATCTAAGGGCTAATTATCCGTTTGGGATGTTTGCCGTACCGCGCGATCAGATCGCCCGTATTCACGCGTCATCGGGGACAACCGGGCAACCGACGGTCGTTGGCTATACGCAGAATGATTTGGAAAACTGGGGGGCCGTGGTTGCGCGATCTTTGCGCGCGGCGGGCCTCAGACCCGGGGATTTGTTGCACAATGCCTATGGTTACGGATTGTTCACCGGGGGTTTGGGCATTCATCTTGGTGCCGATGCTCTGGGTTTGACCACGGTTCCGATTTCTGGTGGGATGACGCCCCGGCAGGTGCGTCTTATTGAAGATTTTCAACCAACCGGGATCACCGTCACGCCGTCCTATGCCCTGTCGATCCTGGATGAGTACGCAGCGCAGGGTCTCGATCCGCGTGCATCGTCACTGCAGGTGGGTATCTTCGGCGCGGAGCCCTGGACCAACGCCATGCGTAACGAGATTGAGCAGGCTTTCGACATGCATGCCGTCGATATCTATGGGCTTTCCGAAGTCATGGGCCCCGGTGTTGCCAATGAATGTGTGGAGACCAAAGACGGTCTGCATATCTGGGAGGACCATTTCTATCCCGAAGTCATTGATCCGGAAACAGGCGAACTGGTTGCCGAAGGAGAGCAGGGAGAGCTGGTTTTCACGTCTCTGACGAAAGAGGCTTTCCCGATCATCAGGTACCGGACCCGCGATCTGACGCGGCTTTTGCCCGGAACGGCCAGATCGATGCGCCGCATGGAAAAAGTCACAGGCCGTTCCGACGATATGATCATTCTGCGGGGTGTGAATGTTTTCCCGACGCAGATCGAAGAAGCCTTGATGGCGACGTCCGGCCTCGCGCCACATTTCCAGATCGAATTGACGCGCCCCGCTCGCATGGATCAGATGCGTATTCTTTGTGAAGCCGCCGATGCCTCCATGGGTGCCGCAGATCGTGAAAGAAGCGCAAGCGCGCTGGCGGCCGCGATCAAGCAAACGGTTGGGATCAGCGTATCCATTGAGGTCGGAGATGTTGGCGCTGTCGAACGCTCCGCCGGAAAGGCAATCAGGATACGCGATCACCGGAACAAGAGCTAGGGAACGCCTGTTCGGGATCGTGTGGACTTGAATCAAGCGCCTTTTCGTGATCCTCAAATAAAACTTGTTCAGACAGACGGGAATGGCACCATGGCAGGAAAATTTGATCGTCTGTCGGAGCTCAGAAAGTACATCGACAAGAGCCAAGCCGGGATAGAGGTTGCGCCTTACTGCACGCCGATCGCGCCCAGGTCGGACGGATACCGGACAATCGTGATGGATGTGTTCGACACCGACACTATTCGCGAGCGAGCGGCAAAGGACGTTACAATTGAAAAGGAAAAAATAGCGCTTATCGAGGACGTTGATGTGATCGGTGACGCCAGTGACATCGTTGCACTTTCTGAAGCCGTTCGGGCGGAACATCCCATCAACTACATTGTTTCGTCGCATAATTTTGAACATCTGCCGAACCCCATAAAGTTTTTGGCCGGATGTGCTGAGATTCTGCAGGACGGCGGGGTGCTGAGCATGGCCATTCCAGACTACCGCACATGTTTTGATCACTTCAGATACCCCACAAATTTGGCAGAGTGGTTGGACGCATATCACCGGCCAACTGATATGCCGTCACCTGCCCGAATATTTGAGGCGTTCAGTGTGTATGCCGAATATGCTGAGGGAGATACACGGCATCTCGCTTTCAATTTCGATCAAGCAGAGCCGAGAAAATTCAGGTCTCAGGTCGACCTGAAAAGCCTGTATCAAACATATGTTAGTAGGCTCGACGGGTCTTTTGACTATGTGGATTCTCATTTCAGCGCGATGTTTGACAAGACATTTGAGTTGATGATCTGCGATCTCATCTGGTTGGAAATTCTCGACTTTGAAATCCTGGAAATTTCGCCAACCAGGGGCCACGAGTTTTTTGTCCATTTGCGAAAACCACTCAAACCGACAGCGGCGATTGATCAGTACCAAGACGTTCGCATGAAACTGCTGCACGAAATTCAATTTGGCCTTGGAGCGCAAGCTTTCAAAACGGTTCGTGCCAGACAGGTTTTTCGACTTTCCGATCTGTCGGTTTACTCGTTTTTCAACCCAAAGCATCTCGCTCGCCGCCTCATGGGGGAGGCTTTTTTCACGCGTTTGCGGGTGATGAATGCTGCGCGCAAGAACAGGCAACGATAACCCCGAAGTACTTATTGTCGCCGCCTCAATCGTGAGAATGCCGCACGTGCTTCAAAGCCGAGGCGATTGGTCTGATGTCAAAGGTTGAAACAGAGGGCCGGGAATGGGCGGTTTCCCCGGTTCAGGCGTTGATCTAGCTTTGGGCGCTACCCTGGCCAGCACCATATCGCGCCATAAAAGTTTTCACGGCACCGCGAACCACGCGTTCGATCTCTGCTTCGCTCACGGATTTGGTTACCCCGAAAATCAAACGCGGCCAGACATCCGCTTTGCAGAGCTCGCCAAATTGGTCGACGGCCAGGATGCGATCATCAATGCGCAATTCACCACGCGCTTCGGCCTGTTCGAAATAGGCGGCCATTTCGGCTCGCATGACCGCTGGGCCGGAGCTATAGAATTTCTGGCCGAGTTCCGGGAAACGATCCGATTCCGCGACACAAATTCTGAAAATTTGCAGCCCGAATTTCGACGTGATGAACCGGAGGAAATGGCGACCTGTTTGCAACAGAACCTCACGAGGCTCTGCCGCCATATCGATGCTGTCCAAGGCATCGCGGGCCTGCCTCTGGCACTCGGTTGTTGCCACCTCCATAAAAAGCAGCCGTTTGTCCGGGAAATAACTGTAGAGCGTTGCCTTGGAGACACTTGCTACCCGGGCAATTTCGTCGACGCTAGCGCCTTCGAAACCATCCGCCATAAAAACCCGCCGAGCCCCCTCAAGCACCTGATCGAACTTGCGACCCTTTCGGATCATTTCTGCTGTGGCTGCCATGGAGTCTCCTGGTATTCGACCCCAGAATATAAACCGATCCGTTCAGTTCCAAGCAAATTCCAATGTCGGCCTCGGTAAACGCGATTGTCCCGGAGGATATTATATATTAGAACGATTCTAAATATGGAAGGTGATCATGCGTTTTTCCTTTAACCGCAAACGGTTCCGAGATTTGAACGAGCAGGAAATACTGGCTCTGGCGATCTCTTCCGAAGAAGATGATGCGCGCATCTATCGTGGATATGCAGAACGATTGCGTGCCGATTTCCCGGATTCCGCGCATATCTTCGAAGGAATGGCGCTAGAGGAAGATCAACATCGACAGCGTTTGATTGATCTGCACAAGGAACGTTTCGGCGACACGATCCCCCTGATCCGGCGAGAACATGTTGCAGGTTACTATAATCGCCGCCCCGTCTGGTTGATTGAGAACCTTGGCCTTGAGCGCATGCGGGCCGAGGCCGAAGCGATGGAGCGCGAGGCGGAGAGATTTTATCTCAATGCCGCTGCTCATACGTCGGATGCAACAACGCGCAGGCTTTTGGGCGATCTTGCTGCCGCAGAAGCCGGCCATCAGATTGCTGCGGAAGATCTCGAAGCCAAGCACCTTGACGCAGACACACGACAGACCGAGGAGCAGGCAGCGCATCGCCAGTTCCTGCTGACCTGGGTGCAACCCGGTCTGGCGGGGCTCATGGATGGATCCGTCTCAACGCTCGCCCCGATCTTTGCCACGGCTTTTGCCACGCAGGATACCTGGACAACCTTCCTCGTCGGGCTTGCCGCTTCCGTGGGCGCGGGCATTTCCATGGGATTCACAGAGGCTGCGTCGGATGATGGCCAGCTATCGGGCCGCGGATCACCAATCAAACGTGGCTTTGCCTCCGGCATCATGACAACGCTGGGTGGTCTGGGTCATGCCTTGCCCTATCTCATCACTGATTTCTGGACCGCGACAGTCATCGCCATTGCCGTGGTGTTTGTTGAACTTTGGGCGATTGTATGGATTCAAAACCGCTTCATGGACACGCCATTCTGGCGCGCGACCCTGCAGGTCGTAATGGGGGGAGCCTTGGTCTTTGCGGCGGGCGTGCTGATCGGTTCGGGGTGACTTGCGGGCACGTACACTTCGCACTAACAACCTTTCATGATTGAGATTTTCCTGAAGACAGTCCCGTTTTTCGCCTTGATCGGTCTGGGATACTGGGCGGGCTACACGCGGTTCTTCAGTGAAGAAGCCACGGCCTATCTCACCAAATTCGTCTTCTACTTTGCCCTGACCGCGATGTTGTTTCGGTTTTCCGCGAACCTGTCCTTGTCGGATGTCTGGGACGCCAATCTCGTGGCCGGATACCTGCTGGGCACGCTTGCCGTCTATCTGATCGCCACCCTGGTTGCCTATTTTCGAAAACTGGATGTGGCCACCGCCGCCGTGGAGGCGCAATGTGCCGCCATTGGCAATGTGGGCTTTCTGGGCGTGCCGATGCTGACTCTATTGATGGGGGCCGCTGCGATTGGACCGATCATGATGGCACTGGCCGTTGATCTGATCGTTTTTTCCAGCCTCATCGTTATCCTCATCACCGGATCGCGCGACGGTCGGCTGAATTTTGGCATCTTTAGGACCGTCGGTCTTGGGCTTGTCAAAAATCCGATGATCGTCTCGATTGTTCTCGGGCTTGCATGGTCTTTTTCCGAATGGCCCATCCCTGCGCCCGCCAACGAATTTCTGGCCATCCTGGGCGGGGCGGCGACCCCGGGTGCGCTGTTTGCAATTGGCGCATCGCTTGCCAGCAAATCCGCTGAACGCATCCAGGTGGCCGCCTGGCTCACCATCTGCAAACTGGGCCTGCATCCGCTTTTCGTGGCAATCGGTGTGCTCTATATCTTCCCGGCGGATCCCTATTTTGCCGCCGTGATCATCGCCGCCGCTGCCCTGCCGGTGGCAGGCAATGTCTATATCCTCGCACAGCATTACGGTGTCGCACCGCATCGCGTCTCCGCCGCCATCCTGTTTTCCACGATCGTCAGTATCGTGACCGTGAGTGGCATCATCGCCTGGGTGTCGCCGGTATGATCCGTAACCCTTGCCGCAAGCGCCCCGGCAGGGTAGCCAACAGATAGCCGTCTTACAGGAGATTGATATGGAAACCATTTCGGAGAATGCGTGCTTTGGCGGAACGCAAGGCGTGTATTCACATGCGTCCCAAAGCTGTGCCTGTGACATGACCTTTGGCCTGTTCATGCCAGAAGAAGCACAGGACGGCCCGGTTCCCTTGCTGTGGTATCTTTCCGGGCTGACCTGCACGCATGAAAACGCCATGACCAAAGCGGGTGCGCAGGCCTGGGCGGCGGAACACGGCATTGCGCTGGTCTTTCCGGACACATCCCCCAGAGGCGAAGGCGTGGCTGATGACGACGCCTATGATCTTGGGCAGGGGGCCGGGTTCTACGTAGATGCGACGCAAGCGCCGTGGGCCGCGCATTTCCGCATGTGGGACTATGTGACCGAAGAATTGCCCAAGCTGCTGGGCGAAAAATTTGCGCTGGACATGACGCGGCAGGGGATCACCGGGCATTCGATGGGCGGACACGGCGCGCTGACCATGGCCATGGCGCTGCCCGGACGCTTCCGGTCGGTTTCGGCCTTTGCGCCTATTTCCAATCCGACGGCAAGTGACTGGGGCCGCAAACAGCTTGGCGCCTACCTCGGCCCGGACGAAAGCACTTGGGTGGCACATGACGCGACTTTGCTGATGCAGGAGAAGGGTTTTGATGGACCCATCCTCATTGATACCGGTACCGATGATCAGTTCGTCGACCTGCTCAAGCCCGAAGCGCTGGCCCATGCCATCGCGACGCGCAGGCAACAGGCGACATTGCGCATGCAGCCGGGATACGATCACAGCTACTTCTTTGTTTCCACCTTCATGGAAGAACATGTCGCTTTCCACGCGGATGCGCTTTACGCATGACGCAGCTTTTCATTGATGCGGATGCCTGTCCGGTCAAAGCCGAAGCAGAGAAAGTTGCAACCCGCCACCGGGTAAAAATGTATGTGGTGTCCAATGGCGGATTGCGCCCGTCGCAAAACCCGCTGGTCGATACCGTGATCGTGCCCGACGGGCCGGATGTTGCCGACATGTGGATCGCCGAGCGGTGCGGTGCGGGCGATGTTGTTGTCACGGGCGACATTCCTCTGGCGGCCAGATGTGTCGAGGCGGGCGCGCAGGTGCTCAAACACAATGGCGAAGCACTGACAGCCACCAATATCGGCAATGTGTTGGCTACCCGTGACCTGATGGCCGATCTGCGGGCGGCTGATCCGTTCAGGCAGGGCGGCGGCAAAGGCTTTACAAAAGCAGACCGCTCCCGTTTTCTGGATGCATTGGAACGTGCCTTGCGCGCGGCAAAAACAACAAAATAAATTGGGGCGGATCATGCAGCCAAAAGCAGTGATATTTGACATTGGCAACGTGCTGATCGAATGGCAGCCGGAACGATTTTATGATGCGGTCATCGGGCAGGAACGTCGCCGTGCGATGTTTGCAGAAGTCAATTTGCATAGCATGAATGAACTGGTGGACCTTGGCCATCCTTTCACCGAAACCATCTATGCGCAGGCGGAGGCGACGCCGGAATGGCGTGAGGAAATACGCATGTGGCATGACCGCTGGATCGAAATGGCAACCCCGGTGATCGCACATTCGGTGCGCCTGATGAAAGCCTTGCAGGCCAAGCAGGTGCCGGTCTTCTCGCTGACCAACTTCGGGGTGGAGAGCTATGCCTATGCGGCGACGCATTACCCGTTTCTGAATGATTTCGACCGGGATTTCATTTCCGGTCACATGCGCATGACCAAACCGGACCCCAACATCTATGCTCAGGTTGAGGAAACATCGGGCCTCGGCGGTGCTGACCTGATTTTTGCAGATGATCGTGCGGATAATATTGTTGCCGCACAATCTTTTGGATGGCAGACGCATCTGTTTGAAGGCCCGCAGGGATGGGCCGAAAGGCTGGTCGTCGCCGGGTTGTTGACCGCGGATGAAGCTCTATGAATGCGCCCGTGATCTCCTTTGAGGATGGTGACGCTTGTCTTGATTGGCTCGCCTTGACAGAGGCGCTGGCGGCGGGCCACCTGATGCCCAAAGCGGAAATTGCAGATACGTTTTTGTACCGCGATCCGGACACGCTTCTGAACCGCGCTGCCTGGATTGACGGGTTGGGGCTCGCCGTCAAATCCGCCACGGTTTTTCCGGGCAACAGGTCGCAGGGCGACGCGGCGATCAACGGTGGTGTCATGTTGTTTTCGGATCGCGACGGCACCTTGCAGGCCATCATCGACTTTCATTTGGTGACCAAATGGAAAACGGCGGGGGACAGTCTGCTAGCGGCGCGCAGGCTGGCCCGTCCAGACAGCAAAGACATTCTGATCGTTGGCGCAGGCACGCAAGGCCACGGTCTGCATGCTGCTTATCGGGCCGCGTTCCCCGACGCGCGGTTTTCGATCTGGAACCGTACAGGCGAAAAAACCGAAAAAATGGCCGCAAAAATCCCCGACCTCAAAGTGGTGACCGATCTGGCCGATGCTGTTGCGCAGGCCGACATCATCACCAGTGCAACCATGTCAACGGAGCCGCTGATCAAAGGCGCGTGGTTGCGACCGGGTCAGCATATTGACCTGATCGGTGCCTATCGTCCCGATATGCGCGAGGTCGATGACAACGCCATCACCCGCGCGCGCGTTTTCGTGGACAGCCTCGATACCACGGTCGGCCATATTGGAGAGATCAAAATACCTATCGAAACGGGTGTCATCACCCCTGATGACATTGTGGCCGATTACTATGCGCCTGAGCGTTTTAAACGGCAGTCCGATGAGGAGATCACGCTTTTCAAGAATGGCGGCGGTGCGCATCTGGATCTGATGACGAGCCGCTACATTCTGGACCAATGGGAGGCATGATGTGATCTGGGTGTACCTGATCATTGCGGGCCTCATCGCGTCGCCCTTGATTGTGGAAGCCACGCGCAAACCGATGAACGATGCCGCCCGCGCCAATGCGCCCGGGGAATTTGCCACGCTGTCGCAAGGTGTGACCCACTACCAATGGTCCGGCCCTGCAGAGGGGCCGATTGCCCTGTGCATCCATGGTCTGACCACGCCAAGTTTCGTCTGGGGCGGGATCACCAAGGGGCTGGTTCTTATGGGCTACCGGGTGCTGACCTATGATCTCTACGGTCGCGGATTTTCCGACAGACCCAGAGGCAAACAGGATCGCGCGTTCTTTTTGCAACAGTTGGGCGATCTGCTGGAGGATCAGAGGGTTGAAGATAATATTACCGTAATTGGCTATTCGATGGGGGGCGCAATCGCTTCGATTTTTGCAGCCAGTCAACCGCACCGGATTTCGCGACTCATACTTCTGGCACCTGCCGGGATGAGCAATATTCGCAAAGGTCTGATTGGTTTTGCGGCGCGCACGCCGATCCTGGGGACCTGGTTGATGCTGGAGTTTTATCCGACGCTGCTCCGCAAGGGTCTGAAGGCGGAAAAAGATCAGCCCAGCAGTGTCGCGGGCATCAATGCGATGCAGGATGCTGAATTGAACTGGCGCGGCTTCGTGCCTTCGGTTCATGCCAGTCTGCGCGGCATGTTGGCCGAGGATTTGCAACCGGACCATCAAATCCTGCGCAACGAAAATGTGCCTGTCCTGGCAATCTGGGGGCGCGAGGATGATGTGATCCCACTATCCTCCGCCGAAACCCTCGCAGGTTGGAACCCGGACGTTCAAAATCAGGTGATAGACGGGGCCGGCCATGGTCTCACCTACTCCCACACTGTTGATGTGCTGGAACACATCAATGTCTTTGCCCATCAATCGGCTTAGGCGGTCTGCAAACCCTCCAGCCTGCGTTCACGAATGGGCAGGTGAATGATGGCGCTGAAGGCACCAACCGCAAGACCGATCCACCAGACCAGCGTGTAGTCGCCGTAGACATCATACATGCGCCCACCCAGCCAGACACCCATAAAGCTGCCAAGTTGGTGGCTCAGAAAGACGATGCCGTAGAGGGTCCCCATGTATCTAAGCCCGTAGATATGTGCGACGAGACCCGAGGTCAGCGGGATTGTCGCCAGCCACAGCATCCCCATGCCAATCGAGAACAGAATGACGCTGGTTGGCGTGATGGGCAGCATGATAAAGAGCGCCCCGATGATGGTGCGCCCTGTGTAGATGCCCGCCAGCAGATATTTTTTCGAATAGTATTTACCCGCCCATCCGGCCAGCAATGTGCCCGCGATATTGGCCAGGCCGATCAATGAAATTGCGACCGCGCCAAGAGCGGACGTCGTGCTGATCCCGAGGTTGTCCAGCATTCCGCCCGGCATGATCGGCCCGCACAGCTCGGTGATGAAGGCGGGCAGATGCGCCGTCATGAAGGCCACCTGATACCCGCAGGAGAAAAACCCCAGATAGATGAACGTGAAGGACGGATCGCGAAAGGCTTTGACGAGAATCTGGCCCAGGCTTTCTTCCAGCTCGGTCTTTGATGCCATGGCTGGCGCACGCATCATCGGCAAAGTGAGAAGCACAAGCAGGATGGCGGCCGCAAAAAGCAGGAAGGTTGATTGCCAGGTCATGAAACCCAGCATCCATTCTGCGAGTGGCGGGCCGAATATCTGCCCCCCGCTTCCGGCGGCCGACACGATGGCCAGCGACATGGAGCGGTTCTCGTTGGATGCCGCACGCCCGACAACCGCCAGTATCACGCCAAATCCGGTACCCGCGATACCAAAGCCCACAAGCCAGGCGTAGAGCTGCTGCTCGGCCGGGGTCGTCGACTGCGCGGTCAGCAGCAGCCCAAGGGCATAGATGATCGCCCCTAGCACGATTGATTTGCGATCCCCGATTTTCTCGGCCAGCGCGCCAAAAAGCGGCTGCCCGATCCCCCAGGCGAGGTTCTGGATGGCGATGGCCAGCGAAAATTCAGCGCGCAGCCATCCGAATTCTTCCGCGATGGGGATCTGGAACACGCCGAAGGTCGAGCGAATGGCAAAGCTGACAATGATGATGACGCAGCCGACAACAAGGACCGGTGTGATCAGGGGGGGGCGGGTTTGCATGAAGAAGCCTCCGGTTGGGGCGATATTATCGCCGCCATCTTGAGGGTCAAATCAGCGTTTTTTGCAGTGTCATCACAGGACGTGATGCAAGTGCTGCCTTTTCTCCGCCACAAGCGCGCGGTATTGCTGAGGGATGAAGACGTTAGGTGCAATATACCAGGAACTGATCGATGCGGGGGCGCTACAGGCCGATGACGCGCAACTGACCGTCATGCCCGAATTTGAACGGATTCGGGAGGCGCTCAACACGCCGGTCAAAAAGGGATTGTTTCGGAAAGCGCCAGAACCGCCAAAGGGTCTCTATCTCTGGGGCGGGGTCGGACGTGGCAAATCCATGTTGATGGATATGTTTGTCGAGCATCTGGGCGACATCCCGGCGCGGCGCGTGCATTTTCACGCTTTCATGCAGGAAATTCATGCGGCCATGCATGAGGTTCGCAAATCCGGTGTGGAGGATGCCATTGCGCCGGTTGCGGCAGACGTAGCTGCTTCAGTTCGATTGCTGGCCTTTGACGAGATGCAGATCACTGACATCACGGATGCCATGATTGTGGGCAGGCTGTTTGAGGCCCTCTTCGCCGATGGGGTGGTGGTGGTGACCACGTCCAATCGTGTGCCTGATGCGCTCTACACGGACGGGCTGAACCGGGACCTGTTTTTGCCATTTATCGAGTTGATTAAAGAGAAGATGCACGTCGTTGAACTGGCGAGCCCAACGGATTACCGACAGGATAGGCTGGGCGGGCAACCTGTCTATTTCACACCAGTCAATGCTGTGGCCCGCGCCGCAATGGATAGCATGTGGAATGACCTTACCGGAGGGGCGGGCGAGCGGCTGATCCTGAAGGTCAAAGGCAGAGAGGTTGAGTTGCCCGCGTTCAGAAATGGTGTTGCACGCGCGGGCTTTCATGACCTTTGCGGGAAACCTCTGGGGCCAGCGGATTTTCTGGCGCTTGCCGATGCTGTGAAGGTCCTGATGCTGGATAACATTCCCACCCTTTCACGTAACAACTTCAACGAAGCCAAACGGTTCGTGACGCTGATTGACGCCTTGTATGAGGCCAAAGTGCGCCTGATCTGCTCTGCTGCCGCGAAACCAGAGATGCTTTATTTGGAAGGCGAAGGGACATTTGAATTCGAACGCACGGCCTCGCGCCTGCGCGAGATGCAATCGGAAGGCTGGGGTTTCTAGTTTTTTGCTTCAGCAAGAACCGCGGCCAATAAGCGTGCCGTGTCGATCTCGCCAAAGGGTGTGGTCAGACCGATCGGAGAGGCAAACGCGCCCTGGCTCAGCGCCGAATTGAGGGTTGCGTTGACGTAAGCATCACTTTGACCTTCGGCCAATGTCTGTACCAGCAGATCATGCAGTACATCCCCAGGCGTGGTCTCATGATTGAACCGGGCCAAAGCACGCGATGTCAGATATGGCAGATTATGCTTCTGGGCGGTGCGATCGGTCAATCGGAGAGGTAGGCGCAGCTGATGGCTGACAGGCTCACCGGTCGATAGGGGCAAGGCTGGGGTCAGTTCCAATAAGGACGGCGCGGAGCGGGACACTTCCTGCTGAGCGGCAGCATCCCCCTGCCGTACGGCTGCGGAGCGGATTTCGCTGCGATCGCCCCCATAGAATGCCCAGATGACCGAAGCAGTGAGCAGACTCAATAACACCATAACCACAAAGGGCCAGCGCATCACACTTGGGGACGATTGTGGTCTCATCACCATTCGCGTCAAATCAAGTTCGGAAGCGAACTCCCGATCTCGCGTTTTCATCTTATATTCCCCCGACAGACCTGATGCGCCTCATACATGAATGGCGTCAGCCCGCATTATCCGCCACAACATATAGATGCAGCGTTATCCACACGTCAATATCGCGCGAGGATAGCTAAATCTGGAGTTGATACGGCTTCAGGAGTTTAACCGTTTTCTCGCAATATCGCGCCAGCGAGATACAAAGAACCGCAGATCAGCACTCGCGCCGAGGGGGTTGTCGAGGTGATTTCAGCCACCGCATCCTGTACGCTTTGAGCAGTGTGGCTGGAGATGCCGACCTCTTTTGCCGCTTGTGCCGTGGTTTCTGCCGGTAACGTATTGGCCTCGCCCGGGATCGACACAGCGATCAGCCCGTCTGCAACCTTGGCCAGCGGGCGCAGGTATCCGCCAATATCCTTGGTGTTCAACATCCCGCAAATGAGGACGGTGGGCCGATCCGGCAGGCTGTTCAGGTGGCTTGCCAAGGCCTCGCCAGCGGCAGGATTATGACCGCCGTCAAGCCAAATCTCAGCTTGAGGAGCGCCATCGACCAGCGGTCCCTTTGACAAACGCTGCATGCGTGCGGGCCAGTGTGCATTGCTGACCGCCATTTCACAGGCTTGCGCGCCGATACCAAGTTGCCGCAACACTGCCAGCGCCGCGCCTGCGTTCATCAGCTGATGATCGCCGGGAAGGTTCGGGCGTGGTAAATCTAGCAGGCCTGTCTCATCCTGGAAAATCATTCCGTCGCGCTCTGCCGCCACATGCCATTGCTGACCGTAGGCGCAAAGAGGCGCACCGACACGGGTCGCAACCGTTTCAATAACCTCCAAACCCTCTTCTTCCTGACGGGCGACAACACAGGGCACATTGCGCTTGAGAATTCCTGCTTTTTCGGCGGCGATCTCCGCCAATGTATCGCCAAGGAATTGCTGGTGGTCGATGGAGACAGGGGTAATCACGGTCATTTTCGGATTTGCAACGACGTTCGTCGCGTCCAGACGCCCGCCAAGACCAACTTCTAGGAGCGTGTAATCAGCCTTTGAGCGAGCGAATGCGAGAAGCGCAGCACAGGTGGTAATCTCGAAATAGGTGATGTTCTCGCCATTATTGGCTGCATAACACTCGTCCAGAACGGCCGAGAGATCGGGCTCGGAGATCAGTTCCCCGACGACCCGAATGCGCTCATGAAAGCGGGCCAGATGGGGGCTGGTATAGGCATGTACCTTGTGCCCCGCCGCTTCCAAGCCAGCTCTGATCATGGCCTGGGTCGAGCCCTTGCCATTTGTCCCCGCAATATGGATTACAGGCGGCAGGTCATCTTGCGGATTTCCCAAGGCATCCAACAGCCGCCAGACACGATCCAATGTAAGATCGATGATCTTCGGGTGCAGGGCCATCATCCGTTCCAGGATAACGTCCGATTTTGTGTGGCTCATTTCTTGGCAGTCTCAGAGGGTGCTTGCTCTTCCTCTTCGGACAAAGCGTGGGGAAGTTCTGCGCCCGGTTCAGGTGGGGGCAGGTCGCCCCGAACTGCCGGGGGCAGACCGAGCAGCATACGCGTGATGGAAATCAGCTCGTCACGCATCTGACCCCGTGGCGTCACCCGATCCAGCATCCCGTGATCCAGCAGATATTCCGCGCGCTGGAAGCCTTCGGGGAGTTTCTCACGGATGGTTTGTTCGATAACACGCGGACCGGCGAAACAGATCAGCGCGTTCGGTTCTGCGATATGCACATCACCCAACATTGCGTAACTCGCGGTAACGCCGCCTGTTGTTGGATGGGTCAGCACGACGAGATAAGGCAGGCCAGCTTCCTTGAGCATTTCAACCGCCACGGTGGTGCGGGGCATCTGCATGAGGCTCAAAATACCCTCCTGCATCCGTGCGCCACCTGCGGCAGAAAAGAGGATCAGGGGCCGTTTCAGCCGAACCGCTTCCTGAGCAGCCGCGATGATGGCATTGCCCACATACATTCCCATGGAGCCTGCCATGAAAGAAAAATCCTGTGCGGCGGCCACAATGGGTGTGCGTCCGATCTCACCGCTGGCCACCAGCATGGCCTCAGCTTCGCTGGTTTGTTTTTGCGCGGCCTTCAACCGATCAGGATATCGTTTCTGATCGCGGAAATTGAGCGGGTCGGGCTTGGGCGCATCGACCTTCACCTCGGTGAAAATCCCGCCGTCGAACAGTGCCGTAAACCGGTCCCGCGGGGTGATGTGCATGTGGTGATCACAGTTGGTGCAGACATTCAGATTGTCCGACACTTCGCGATGAAACAGCATCGTCCCGCATTCGGGGCATTTGGTCCACAGGTTGTCCGGTGTTTCGCGGCGCGAGAAGATCGAATTGATCCGAGGCCGGACATAGTTGGTGATCCAGTTCATGGCGGTTCCTTTGGCGTCCCTTGGCTCCTAAATAGTCAGGTCACAGGGAAAGTGCAATCAGCGCCGGATGGCCAGGCGTGCGCCCAACCAGCTGACAATCATGAAGCCGAACTCGACCGGCAACCAGGCGCGCACGGTCTCGGTATCGTCAAGCGAGAAAGGGCTGAGGTAGAGCGAAAGCCCCGAAAGTTCATCGGGCAGCGAGACAATCAAGATGGCTGTCACGTTGTTGATGAAATGTACTGCGATGGCTGGCGCCAGTGTGCCCGCGCGTGCCGTTAAATCTGCCATCATTATGCCGAATATCATGGCCCAAAGCGCGATGGGTAAGGCATTTGGGCCGGCGGTGTCTGGCAGGTAGTGGCCCAATCCGAACAAACCCGCAGGCATCAGCATCCAGATGAGCGGTGAGTTAAATCGTGCGGCAAGCTGTTGCTGGATATATCCGCGAAACAGAATTTCCTCTGCGCTGACCTGAATGAACACTGCGACAAGGGAAAAAGGCAGCAAAACGGCCCAGAGGCTAAGGTTCATGTTGGGTACAAGCGGCGCTCCCAGATCCCACGGCGGCAATACCCAGATGGCAATGTTGATCAGGATCAGCAGGACCAGAACGGAGACCATCTGCTGTCGAAACAGTTGCCCGTCCCCCAAGGCAGCTGGCAAGCCCCGGTTGTGCACCACACGCAGCGCGATGGCCACGCCCAGTATCATGAACCCAAAGCTCAGGAGTGTGAGGTACATCGCAATGGGCGTTGTCCCTGCGGCCAGCGAGCGGGCAAAGGCTTCTACGTTCTTGCCCTGCCAGGTGAAAAGCGTCCGGTACATGGTCTGATTGCAGATCAGATAGACACCCGATGCGAGGATCAGGCCCATGATCAGCCGCCATAGCTGCGCTTTCTCGCGCGCGGGGTCCACGAGACGTCGATGCGCGCGATAGTCGGTTCGCCTGAACATACTCATCAATCCTCAGGCGTCGGTTTTCTCGGTATCATCATCGTCTTGCGGGACGTCCAGACGCGCTTCCCTCAGCAATTCCGCAGCACCGGTCAGATGGCCAGCGACAGTGTGCAAGAGGCTCATCAGGACGGTGGGGTCGGTTGCAATCACCGATTTGAATTCATCGGCTCCGATGCGCAGAAACTTCGTATCCTCTCGGGCAATCAGGTCCAGTTGACGGGGCTCATTAAGAATGATGGCCAGATCGCCGATTAACCGTCCGGGTCCCACGGCTGTGACATCATGCCATGTCTCGTCATCGTCGCGATAGCCCATCATGGCATTGCCGGACAGGCACAGATAGGCCGCATCCGCCCGTTCTCCCATAGCAAAGATGCGCTTGCCCTTTCGGGCGGTATACCACTGGGCAGAGAAGGCAAGAAGGCGCTGATTGCGCGAGTCCAGATTGGAGAACAGATCGGTACGGGAAATCTCGCGTATCTTGCGGCGCAGGTCATCCGAACCGCTGTCTTCGGTGTCCTGCACGTCCGTCTGTTCAATCCCGTCTATGCGCCCGTTCCGGATTTCGACAAATACATCATAGGCCGTTGGATTCCTGAATGTGTCCTCCAGGAAAATCATGGTGGTATTGGGCAGAAGGTCCTGCAATTTCGCGCGCGTCCGAATGCGGCTGTCTGAATCGTGGCTGGCCAGAACCGTGTCGAGAATGAGAATATCGGGGCGCTTGATACCGGCGCGGCTGAAGGCTGCGCGCTCCTGAAAGGCGCTGGCCAGATTGGAGCCGCCAAGGCCGGTTTTGATGCCCAGAATGGTTTCGGAAACCTGCCGTTTCAGACCGTGCGCCTGTAACACCTCGGCGACGAGATCCTCGACCAGTTCACCTTGAACACCGGCAATGCCGGACACCCTGCCGTAAAGCGCGTTTTCCATCAATGTGAGGCGAGGCAGGTAGTTTTCAGGCGCGACAGGCACAAACATGCCACTCATCCTTTCGCGCATTTCGCCGCTCTTGGATTTCCTGATTTGAAGGATTTCCTCCTTGAAGCTCTCTGGAAACCCGGGCCCGATCTGTTCCGCTGTAAAGGCAAATGGGACGGTCAGAAGCAATGCAAACTCTTCTTCTGTCAGAGCCTGATCGCCCTTTTCCTGCCGACGTGTGGCGATGTCGACCATGCGCTCGTAAAGCTCGTCCTCGATGCCGAGCGCTGTGAACAGCGGGTGGCTGGTTCCGTCCATGCCAAAGGTCTGGTGCAGTGTTTCGATCAGCGTTTGTGAAATCGCAATCCCCTGCTCGGCGAGCCCAAGTTCGCTGATCAAGGCCAGAAAATCCTGCTCCGCTGCGAGACCGCGTTGAGAGATGTCGCGTTTGGGCGATGCGAACATCAGGTTACCGCCCAGGGGGATCGAGGGGTTGAACTCATCTGGGTGAAACCGGTTCACAACTCCGTCCAGCCCGCGCTCCACAAGCTTCTCGTGAACCTCTTCGCGTAGTCCCACGATGTCGCCCGCCAGTTGCGCATGCTGCTCCGGATCCATGCGGGACTTCAGCATCAGGCGAAACATCACCTCGTCCAGGCCCATGGCTTCCACCAGGCGGAACCACCACCCCCGGATTTCTTCGGTTGTGTTTAATCCGGCGAGACCCGGGTCCACCCAATCCGCCTCAATACTGTCGAGGCTGTTGCCGGATTTTCTGGCCTCATTGGCTTTCTTGTCTTTCCCGTTGGGGTCCCAAAGTATGGTTTTCGGGCTTGATTTCAAAGGCATCAGAAGGTTGTCACCGAGGGTCCCGTCAAAGAGATAGGGCCGCGAATGGGCATAGCCGATCCGCGCGGCGATGACGGCCTGATGCATGTCTTCCAGATCACGTCCGGCGATAGTGACGCTGCCGCGGGTGGGCAGCACCTCACGGGTCAGCACTTCGGCAAGGGCCGTACGTTCGATCTGACTGCTTGCCTGAATGGCGACGCGGGCGCCCGCGGGTATTTCCAGATTTATGTTCTCCAGAACGGCATTGCCATCGGAGTTGCGCACGGTGACATTCTGAATCGAAATTGCGCCATCGAGGCGGGGGATTTCTTCCGGTTCACCCTCAAAGAGTCTCTCATCAATCATATCTTTTGGGGCGAAACGTTCGATCACGATCTCCCAGCGCAAAGACATGTCCTGTACCTGATTGTAGTAGGTCAGCAGCTCTTTCCACGGCGAGCTGAGGTCTTTGTAGGCCGCGAGTGCGGCCACCAGAGCTCCGACCGTGATCTCGCCCTGAATGGCCAGATACCCCCCGGCCGAGTAAAAGAAAAACGGCGTGAGCTGTGTAATGAAGTTGTTGAGAAACTTCATGAAGAATTTCTTCTGGTAAATTTGAAAGCGGATATCGAAGAGCCGCCCCAAACGGTCAGAGAACACGGCCAAACGGTACCGCAGACCCCCATTTGTGCGTAAATCGCCAATACCCGCTGCCGTTTCACCAATTTCGGACGAGAATTGCCGTACTTCGACGATCCGTTTCTTGTTCAGTTGGTTGATCTGACGCTGCAGGATCGGGATGACGTAGGCCTGAAGCGGTATCAGGGCGATCCCGGCAAGGCCGAACCACACACTTTGAGCAAAGAGGAAGGCCACGATGATCAGCATTTGACCTGCCTGAAACACCGGTTGCGCGACCGCATCCCCCATCAGCCCCCCCATGGGTTCTGCCTCAGACGTGACCATGGAAACCAGTTCACCCTGACTGGTGTTGCGGAAATAGATGCGCGGGAACCGCATCATCCGGTTGAGAAGCTGATATCTGAAGCGGCGAAGGAGCCTTTCGGCCAGCACACCTTTCATCGTGTTGAGGCGCATTTTGAGGACGCCATGCACAAGTACGGAACCCAAATAGAGGAAACAGAGCGCCATCAGGAATTGCGTCTGCGTCATGGTGAAATCAAACACCGTAATGCTGCTATCCTGAGCCCCAATGGCATCGTTGATGATCCGCTTGGGCAGCTCCAGCGTCGCGTAGAGGAACGGAAAGGTGAACAGCGTAAAAAACAGCAAAAACAGCTGTTCGCGTTTCGAAAACTTCCAAATGAAGGCAAAAAGAGAAGATTCCATGAAACGGCTTTCGGTAATGGATTGGCCACGAACCATTGTGTCAAACAAGCGCACAGATGCGGGTGTCTGGTCAACTTAGGATCGCGGTTTTGGCAATACAAGCGCACAAATGGTCAGGCCATGTGCAGATCTGAACGCTTGGTCCTTGCAGGCTGGAGGGGGACTGGCTATGCCGTATCGGACGATTTTTTGAGGGGGGATGCCCGTGACCAGCCAGCGTTTTGATAAATCCAGACTGCCCAGCCGCCACGTAACAGAAGGCCCGGCGCGCGCGCCGCACCGGTCTTATTATTATGCGATGGGCATGACGGATGAAGAAATTCACCAACCGCTGGTGGGCGTGGCGACCTGTTGGAACGAGGCCGCGCCGTGCAACATCGCGCTCAACCGTCAGGCCCAGGCGGTGAAGATGGGTGTGAAGCGCGAAAGCGGCACACCGCGCGAGTTCACTACGATCACTGTGACGGACGGCATCGCGATGGGTCATGAAGGCATGCGCTCATCGCTGGCGTCGCGCGAGGCCATTGCCGATACGGTCGAATTGACCATGCGCGGCCATTGCTATGACGCCATCGTGGGGCTCGCGGGCTGCGACAAATCCCTGCCCGGCATGATGATGGCGATGATCCGTCTGAATGTGCCTTCCGTTTTCCTTTATGGCGGGTCGATCCTGCCCGGTCGGCTCAACGGCAAGGACGTGACCGTTCAGGACGTGTTTGAGGCCGTGGGCCAGCATCAGGCGGGCAATCTGAGCACCTGCGAGTTGGAAAAGCTCGAAGCCGTCGCCTGCCCTTCCGCCGGTGCCTGTGGGGGTCAGTTCACCGCCAACACCATGGCCTGTGTCTCCGAGGCCATTGGTCTGGCGCTGCCCAATTCCGCCGGTGCGCCTGCTCCTTACGAAAGCCGCGACGCCTATGCCGAAGCCTCCGGCGCGGCGGTCATGAACCTGATCGAGAAAAACATCCGCGCGCGCGATATCGTGACGCGCAAGTCGCTGGAAAACGCGGCCCGGATCGTCGCCTGCACAGGTGGTTCCACGAATGCGGGTCTGCACCTGCCCGCAATGGCGCATGAAGCGGGCATTGATTTCTTCCTCGAAGATGTCTGCGAGATTTTCCGCGACACGCCTTATTTCGTCGATCTCAAACCCGGCGGGGCCTATGTTGCCAAGGATCTCTATGAGGCAGGCGGCGTGCCTGTCGTGATGAAAGAGTTGCGCAAGGCGGGTCTTATCCACGAAGACTGCATGACAGCCACAGGATATTCCATCGGCGAGGAGATCGACAAAGTCTCTCTCGAAGCAGATGGTCGGGTGATTTATCCGGTGGAAACGCCACTTAGCAAAACCGGCGGTGTCGTCGGGCTCAAGGGCAATCTCGCCCCTGAAGGTGCAATTGTGAAAATTGCCGGGATGGAACCCCAGCACCAGCTTTTCACCGGCCCTGCCCGTGTTTTCGAATGTGAGCAGGACGCCTTCGAGGCCGTCCAGAACCGCACCTATGAAGAGGGCGACGTCTTCGTCATCCGTAACGAAGGGCCCGCCGGTGGGCCGGGCATGCGCGAAATGCTGGCGACAACGGCGGCACTTTCCGGGCAGGGCATGGGCAAGAAGGTCGCCCTGATCACGGACGGTCGGTTCTCCGGGGCGACGCGCGGCTTCTGTGTGGGTCACGTCGGACCCGAGGCAGCCCATGGGGGCCCGATTGCCTTGCTCAAAGACGGCGATCTGATCACCCTCAATGCCATCGAAGGCACTATTTCGGTGGACGTGTCAGATGAGGAAATGGCCGAACGCAAGGCCGCTTGGGCCGGCCCACGCCCAACGATCTACGGTGCAGGCGCACTTTGGAAATATGCAAAGCTTGTCGGTCCAACCTATCTTGGTGCTGTGACCCACCCTGGCGGCAAGGAAGAGGGCCACGACTATATGGAGCTGTAGCGCCATTGCCTCTGGGCGTGTTCGACGCGCGCAGGGGCAACAATTTCACTATTTCCGGCAGATTGTCTCAAATTCATGGTTTATAAACCGGAAACTCTTTCGTTAGATAAGGAAGAGCGCAGGATTTGAGGCACACGAAAACCGATGGGTAAGGGCGGCGACACCTTCTGGGATACGGCGATATACCGGCGCGCATTGCAGCGCTGGGCCCTTTCGGCACGAGAGGCCAGTACCGCCAAAATTTCCGTCCTGCGCAAACAGCGTACACGCGCAAGATTGCTGCGGGCTCATCTGGACAGGCTTATTCACGTGGCCGACGAACGATTGGCACTTCCGATTGTCGGATCCAGCAGCTTTCCCAGGCCGCATAACGCCGATTGGGCCTGGCGTCCGGAGCTATGGCGCGGTCCCTTGGCCACCCCGGGTATTTCATCGGTACAGAACAAATCCATGCTCGGCGATGAGGTAACACTGTTTCATGATTGCGATCACTCGGAACTGACGCTCCGGCAGGTTCGCAACACGCGGCAGGAAGATCTCGCACCTTACGGCTTGCGCGTTGATGTATTTCGCTTTGACGGGTCTTTCCTGTCTGTGGTCGTCGATTTGCCGGAGGCAGCAACAGGTGGTTTGAAACGCACTCATATTCTGCGCGTGGAAAGCATTGTGGAGATGGAGAAGCCAATCGAGATATTTGTCCGGCTCAATATCCGGCACGGGCCGAACACCGAGCAAATCGTGCGGGAGTTGTCGGTGGCGGGCAAGGAGGTCGAGGTGGAATTTGATCTCGCTTATTCAAGCCTGAACGAAAAACGTATCGAAAAGGCCTGGATCGATTTCATTTTCGAAGGCCCCGAGATGAACATGGTCACATTGCGTGACCTGACTTTTTCACGCCGCGCCCGCGCGCAGATCTAGGAAGGTCGGGTATGAACCAGTTGGTCGTGACAAAATCGAAGATGCAGGGTGGCATTTGGGAGGGGCTGGTCACAGGCGCGGGTGATACCAAACCCAAGCTGAATGTGACGCACCTTGAAAATCCCTTGGAGGACGTCACGCTGACAGAGGCCCGGGAGGCAGGTGGATGGCTGCTGCAGATCCCGGTACCGTCGGAGGCGATTGCCGATGGGGTTCAGACGATCCTTATTACGGATGTTGAAACAGGCGCGCAGCTTGACAGCTTCACGTTGATAGCAGGTGAGGCATTGGGGGATGATCTGCGTGCGGAGGTGGACCTACTGCGGGCAGAGCTGGACATGCTGAAACGGGCGTTTCGCAGACATTGCGTCGAAACCACCTAACCCATAAATTTGATCAGGTTTGACCGTTTGGCTTGGTCCTTCAGTGTGCGCCGCAAGATCAATCTCAATCCGGCCCCAGGATACTCGCCAGATCATCGGGAGGCTGCTTTCGCGCATCCATGTCCAGCCCGCTCTGGATATGATTCAAATGCGCGATGAGCAGCTTCTCCGCCCGTCGTGCATCTCCTGCATGGATGGCATTCAGGATTTTGGTATGCTCGTCATCGGGGCAGCTTGCCGTATCCGACGATCCAAACAGACCAACGATCAGCGAGGTGCGGGTAACGAGTTCGCGCATCATCCGTGAAATGACGCTGTTGCCGCCAGCTTGCGCCAGCTTGACGTGAAACTCGCCAGACAAACGGATCATCTCCGTGCGTTCATGCCGCGCGCGGGCCGCATCTTCCAGCGCGATATGGTCCGAGAGTATCCTCAGGCTAGTGCCATCTGATTTCTGTGCCAGTTGTTTCACAAGTGGCGGTTCGATCAGCATGCGGGCGTCAAATACATCCCGAGCTTCGGATTTATCGGGGCAGGCGACATAGGCGCCACGGTTGGACTGAAGATCTATGATTCCCTGGCTCGACAACAGCAAAAGTGCGCGCCGAACGCGCATTCGGCCGACCCCGAAAGTTTCGCACAGCCGGGCCTCACTCAGTTTTGTGTTTGGAGCAAGGCGCTGCTCCATCACTGCCCGGTAGATTCGGTCCACAATCGTCTTTTCTGTCGGGTCAGCCGAATTTTCGTTTTCACTGTAAGCTTTTACTTGAGTTTCGCCGTTCACATCCGAACCTTTCAAAACCGCCCTTTTCATAATCATATAGCGCTCGAAACTGCTCAAACTGCAAGCAATGATGCGGGTATTTCAAGATTTTTGTTATCAAGAGTTGATTAATATGTTGACATAAATTGTTAACAATCGTGAACTGATGGTGCGGCAACCAGAGGATTTCCATCGAACTGCCGGCCAAGAAAGGCGCGTTGAGCGTCAAATTGAAATTCAACGGGAGTTTAGAAATGCAAAGACGAACGCTTTTGAAAACGGCAGTGATTGTCACTGCGCTTCAGGCCACGATGGCGCTTGCGGAAAACCCAGTTCTGAAGATCGGATTTGTCGGCGTGACCAGCGGGCCTGCTGCGGCTTGGGGTATATCAAACCAGCGCTCCATGGAAGCTCGGGCGGCGTGGATCAACGAAACCGGCGGATATACCATCGGTGAGACAACCTATGACATCGAGATCGTTTCCTTCGATGATCAGAAGGACCCGAAGCGGGCGATTGCGGGTATGGAAAAAATGGCACAGGAAGGTATCCACTATGTCGTGGGGCCTAACGTGGATGACGGGGCAGCCGCCGTTCGTCCGGTCGCTGAGGCCAATGGCATCATGTATTTCCCTTACGCTTTCCCCAAATCGCTCTACCAGGCTCCCGCGTCAAACGCAGTTTTGGGCATGGTGGCCAACTATCAGTCTGGACCAGCGATCTACAAATATCTGATGGAAAACGAGGGCGTCAAAACTGTCGCCTTTATTGCGGCCAATGAATCTGATCCGCTCAGCCAGCGGGATGGCGGGGTTGCGGCGGCCAAGGAGCTTGGGCTGGAAGTCGTTTCCGACAATGTCACATACCAGGTTGATACCACGGATTTCACACCGGTACTGACCCCTGTCATGCGTTCGCGCCCTGATTTGCTGGTTCTTTCGGGGGTGTCCCCGGCAAATGCGCCACAATTGATCCGTTCCGCACGCGAACTGGGTTTCGAGGGTTTGATCTCGACTGAAACGGCGCAGGACGCGGGTGTTCTGGCTGAAGGTGCCGGCGATCTGGCGAATGGTTTCATTTCTGTCGGCGGCGCCTCCACACCGGAATTGGCATCGCCCATGATGAACGAGTTTGTCGACCGCTATAAAAAGATGTTCGGTGAGTACAACGACGAGTCCAATACAAAAGTCTACGCATTGGAGTACATCCTCGAAACCCTCAAGGCGGAGCCCTCGGCGATCAAGGATGTGGATGTCTTTCAGGCCAGCATGGACACCTTCGAGGCACCAAACCCTTACATGAATGGTGATGCGAAGCTCCGGTATGTCGGCATGTCATCCTTCGGTCAGCGCCGTCAGGTTGCCGTACCTTTGGTGGTGAATGTCTATCAGGATGGCGTGTTCGAAACACTCTTCGTCGCCGAAGTTGACTAAAACCAACTGGTTGCCCTGCATGGTCAGGGCAACTTCCCCGGGCCCGGCGGGTCTGGGATTTTCTTCCTGAAGGAATAAACCAATGGAACAGATATTGGCCAATGGCGTCTATCTGGGGTCTCAATACGCGATGATCGCGCTTGGACTGACCCTGATTTTTGCTCTGATGAATGTCCTGAACTTTGCGCATGGTCAGATGTATGTGATCGGAGGCTTCGTCACCTACACGTTCTATGGTCAATTAGGGGTGCCGTTCGTTCTGGCTCTGATCATTTCATGTCTTACGCTCGCTGTTCTGGGCGCGCTGATTGAGAAGTTTCTCTTTGCACCGGTGATCAAGGGATCTGCCCGTGAAGAGAGCACCATGCTTCTGGCTGCGGGTATCGCGTTCCTTCTGGATGCGCTTATCCTGTTGATTTTCGGAGAGAAACAACGGGGTGTCCCCAAGATCGTCAATGGCGTATTCAACTATGATTTCAGGCTGATCATGCCATATGACCGTATCGTGATCTGTGTTCTGGCGATCCTGTCGATCGTCGCCTTTATCTGCCTCATGCAGTATTCCAAGACCGGACGGGCGCTGCGCGCGTTGGCGCAAGACCGGACAGCAGCGCAGCTGATGGGGGTGAATGTTGATCGCTACTCCATGATAGGATTTGCGCTCGGTGCAATGCTTGCAGGTCTTGTAGGCGGACTGCTCGTCACGATTACCGGCGTCAACCTCGGGATGGGCGGCCCAACCTCGATCAAAGCTTTCATGATGGTGATGATCGGTGGCGCTGGCGTGATTTCCGGCGCGATCTGGGGCGGAATCATCCTGGGTTTCATGGAAGCGATCGGGCTGGCGGTCCTCTCTCAATACGGCGATATCACCTACCTGCTGATCTTCGTCTCACTGATGATTTTTCTTGCGATCAGACCTCAGGGTCTGATGGGCAAGCCTTGGGGCTGATTTCATGAAAAACCTCACATCAAAACAATTGGTCGGGGTAGGATTGTTCCTCTTCGCCGTGTTCGTCGCGGTCCCTGTGCTTATTCGTATAACCGGCCGTTGGGATTTCTACTTTACCCTGACATCCGTGGCGCTTCTTGCCATCGCAAGTGCCGGCGTCTGGCTGACTTTCTATATCGGTCGCATCAACATCGGTCAGGGCGCATTCGCTCTGATCGGAGCCTATGTCTCCGCCATTTTGGTGGTAAAGGGCGGCGTCTCATTCTGGATCTCACTTCCGGCGGCAGGTCTCTTTGCAGCACTTGTGGCCATTCTGATAGGTTTACCGATCTTGCGCCTGCGGGGCGTCTACTTCGCGATGATAACACTGGTGTTGACGCAAGTGGTCACGCTTACAGCGCTTGCCTTGCCCATTACAAATGGCGCGAAGGGCATCTCTTCAATCCCGCTACCTTCTGGAATTTCGATTTTCGGCGTCCCGATCATCCCAGATTTCGCGGCGATGGAGAACACAAAGCTGGCCTTCTACTATGCCGCCTGCATTCTGATGATCCTGACCTATGCCGCTCTTTATCGGCTGGTGAATTCGCGGCTGGGTCATCTCTGCCGGTCGATGCAGCAGAACGAGGAACTGGCAAGTTCCATCGGCGTGAACATCAGCTATATTCGTATTGTCATCTTCGCGATCTCCTCCTTTTTTGGTGGGATCGGCGGGGCGATGTTCGGGTCAATCGCGCAGTCGGTTTATCCCTCCAGCTTCCAGGTCGCTGATTCCGTCAATTTCATGCTGAACTGCTTTCTGGGCGGGCTTGGCTACGTCTTCGGGCCCATGCTGGGCACTCTGGTGCTCTATTTTGGGTGGGATTTGCTCTTTGAACTCGGCAAATACCAACTGCTTGTCTACTCGCTCATTCTGATCGCGGTCATTCGTTTCCTGCCCAATGGATTGCTGAGCCTGCGATTGGGCAAGGGAGGGCCAAAATGACCCCCCTTCTCCAGATCAAGAATGTCACCAAGAAATACGGTGGTCTGACCGCGAACAATGACATCAGTTTCGACGTGTCGGAAAATGAAATACTCTCGGTGATCGGTCCCAACGGGGCTGGAAAATCGACCTTGTTCAAGATGATTTCCTCTTTCGTACCAACCACTTCGGGTGAGGTCCTCTTTGGCGGAGAGAGGATATCAAATCTCAAACCGCATGTCGTGGCGCGCAAAGGCGTTGTCCGGACATTTCAGGAAACAACGATCTTCAAAAGCATGACCGTGCGCGAAAGCGTGATTGTTGCTCAGCATTTACGTGCGAAGGCCTCGCTTGGCGGTTACTTCTGGGGGTCGAAAGCAGCAAAAGACGATGTTGTATCCTTTGGAAAATATGCCGATGAGCTGCTGGAGTTCCTCGGCATGTCGGAGATCAGTGACGAGCTGGCAAGTAATCTCCCGCAGGGCAATCTGCGGGCGCTTGGCGTTGCGATTGGCCTTGCGACCGGGCCCAAGGTTCTGCTGCTGGACGAACCTTTTGCGGGCATGAACCATGATGAAACCATGCGTATGGTTGAGCTGGTCCGCTCGGTCCGCGATGCGCGCGGTGTCACGGTTTTGCTGGTGGAGCACGACATGCCGGCGGTCATGACCATATCCGACCGGATTGTGGTGTTGAACTTTGGCGAAAAGATTGCCGAAGGAACGCCGTCGGAAATCCAGAACAATGAAAAAGTCATTGAGGCCTACCTTGGTAGTGCCGATGACGAGATCGGGATGTAGGGCATGACAAGCATGTTGGATTTCAGGGAAGTCGAGCTTTACTACGACCACGTTTATGCGCTGAAGGGTGTCTCTCTGGCGCTCGATCAGGGGGAAACCGTGGCCTTGATCGGGGCCAACGGCGCGGGGAAATCATCGATCCTGCGGGCCATCACGGGTCTGGCACAGCCCTTCAAAGGAACGGTTTCCTTTGAAGGCGAACGCATTGATGGGACAAACCCTTCGGATATCGTCAAAAAAGGTATCGCGATGGTGCCCGAGGGGCGTCGCGTTTTTCCCTACATGTCGGTCAAAGACAATCTGATGATGGGGGCTTTTACGCGCAACGACAAAGCCAAGATTCAACTGACATTGGACAGTATTCTGCACCGGTTTCCACGCTTGAAGGAACGTTATGCGCAGGCGGCCGGCACATTGTCGGGGGGCGAGCAACAAATGATGGTCATTGGCCGCGCCTTAATGGCCAAACCCAAACTGCTGTTGCTGGATGAACCCAGTCTTGGGATCGCGCCCAAGCTTGTTCAGGACATTGCGCGTTCGATCGTTGCAATCAACCGCGACGAAGGTGTCTCTGTCTTGCTGGTCGAGCAGAATTCACGCATGGCGCTCAGCATCTCCCATCGTGCCTATGCAATGGCGACGGGGAAGGTGGTGATCGAAGGTAATTCAAAAGAACTGCTGCATGATGACCGGATTAAGGCCGCCTACCTTGGCGGCGAGGTTTAAGCTGAGATGAAAATTCTGATCGTCAATCCAAATACAACGGCCTCGATGACCGCAAAAATTGCCGCTGTCGCGCGCGTGACCGCCCGCGCAGACACCGAGATTGTTGCCGCAAATTCAAAAAACGGCCCTCCTAGTATCCAGGGGTTTCTGGATGTGGCGACTTGCGTACCCGGGTTGCTGACAGAGGTGAAACAACATTCCGACATCGACGCCATTGTGATCGCATGTTTTGACGATACCGGGCTTGATGCCCTGCGGTGCATGGTACCGGTGCCGGTTCTTGGCATTGGGGAAGCGGCGTACCACGCGGCCAGCATGATCGCTACAAAGTTCAGTGTCATCACAACTCTGGCGCGCTCTGTGCCGGGGTTAGAGAACAATCTGATGCGTTACGGTCTGTCGCAAAAATGCGTACGTGTACGTGCCACCGATATCCCTGTATTGAAGTTGGAAGAGGGTAATCCCGCAACGCTTTCCAGAATCAGGGACGAGATTCGCTCGGCCATTGTCGAAGACCGCGCGGAAGCCATCGTTTTGGGGTGTGCGGGCATGGCTGATCTGATGGCACAATTGAGTGACGAATTCGGTGTACCTGTTATTGACGGAGTCGCAGCCGGAATCGCCTTTGCCGAAGCTCTCGTCAACACCGGATTGAGTACCTCAAAAATTGGGGCTTATGCCGCTGGCTAGGCACTATGTTGCGTAGCCGCAAGAACCCCTCTCCCCGGGGGCGGCGCTAGGTGTTTCGACCGCGATTTGACGCATTCGTCGCTGCTCTTACATGCCGAAACGTTTCAGATCACCTTGATGACATCTTTGTCGATTGCGAGCATGTAGCCGCGCCGCGCGATGTTTTTCACCAGAAGCTCGGCGACGATCTGGTTGCCCAATGTATCTCGCAGGCGTTTGATGCGCGTGGCACCGGCGGCTTCCTCGCAATCAACCGCGGGCCGGCCCGAAATGACCCCTTCGATCTCTGAGCCGGAGAGAACATCATCATCCATCCGTGCTTCGGCGAGGACCGACATCGTTTCCATCGCCGCGTCCGTCAGTTTGAATCCAAGATTGTTCAGATAGACAGTGTTTTCTTCCCGGCTGATCAGTAGCGAGTTGACCTGAATACCGGCGCGCTCGATTTGGGCCATGCGGCGGTTGAAGCCAACCAACATGATCAGAAAGACCAGCGCGGCGATCAACATTGCAGTGGCAAAGACCAGCAGGACAAAGATGACCAATCGGTAGCTCATCAGCGTATCGGAAAAAGCTGTTCCGGATTGCGCAAGGATCTCCAGGAGTTTTATTTCCGCCAAAGCCGTAAGGTCATTGTTCTCGATGAACAACTGTTCGACGCGTGCGTTGAAGGCATTGCCATCGGGCAGCGCCCAGAACAGCATGCCCGCGGCAAGCAGCAGGATAACAACAATCGCAGCAATCCCAAGAATGACAATCCGACCGCCGGAACGACGCATTTCAGAAGCGGAGGTAGTTGGGTCCTGCACTCTGTTTCCTTTTTGCCAAACCACTTTCGTCGAACACTGAAACGATGTTCAGCAAGGTCCATCCCTGTGCTGCGAGCCGTGCTGACAGTTCAGCTTTGGCTGCACCTTTTGAGCACTCCGAGATTTGCGCCACACCATAGTGCAGCCGCAACGGGTTGTCTTGTTTGGCTTTGTAATCGGCATAGCAGTCCGCTGAAAATCCAGAATCTGGTATCAGCAATGTGACCACGACGCCCAAAATGAGAGACATGTGTTTCATGCGCCCAATCCTGCGCATGAACGATGAGATATTCAATAACAAAGGGGCCTTAGCCGTTTTGTTATCAGATATCAGCCGAGCGATATTGCCTGTCGGAGGGGGGCGAGCCCAGTTTGATCGGGACAAGACGGTCGGTTCTCGGACGGCTGGACAATATCTACTGAAAGGGGTTCCCGATGCACCGTAAATTCATTGCCACGATCGTTGCTGCCGCTCTGGCTGTTACCGCGATTGGCAGCGCGCCTGCCCGTGCCGACAACGACCTGCTGAAGGCGCTTGCCGCCATCGCCGGGGTCGCGATTGTCGGCAAGGTCATTCATGATCGAAACAAGCGCCATAAAGAGCGCGACACGGTCACCCGGAATACTTACCAGGCGCCCATCTATGAAAGCAGCCCCCGCGTTTACGATCTCGAACCGCGCCCGCTTCCGAACCGCGCAAAACGGCGTTTGTTGCCGGGTGATTGCCTGCGCAGCGCGCAAACCCGCCAAGGGCGCGTTCGCTATTTCGGCAAGCGCTGTCTTGAGCGGAACTACAAGCACGTCAACAAATTGCCGCGTGACTGCTTTATTCGCCTGCGCGGCGATGATCAGTCCCGTCGGGGATACGATGCCCGTTGCCTGCGCGACAGAGGATACCAATTAGCGCGCCGCTAATGACGCGCTGATGCAAAGCCGGGTGGGTCCCCCAAAACCGGCTTTGTTCAGGAAGGGGGCGTTCGGGCGCCTCCTTCTTTTGCTTAACCAGTGTAACGCGCGTCTTTAAAGGGCGCGCGTTTTTTCATGGGGGGTTGCACCTTTTGCAGGATCATTGGATGCAGAAGAGATGAAACCCGATTTCGAAATGGAACAGGCGGCCTATGCATCCGGAAAGCTCCGGGTGGCCGGTGTTGATGAGGTTGGGCGCGGGCCACTGGCCGGTCCGGTGACTGCGGCGGCGGTAGTCCTGGACCCCGCGTGCATTCCCGACGGGCTAAACGATTCCAAACAGCTCACCGCCAAGCGCAGGACTCATCTGGCCGAGTTGCTGATGCAAAGTGCCGATTTCTCAATCGGGCACGCGAGCGTTGAAGAAATCGAACAGCATAACATACTGCGGGCCAGTCACCTTGCCATGCAGCGCGCTGTCGCGGGCCTTGATGTTGCACCGGATCATGTGCTGATCGACGGCTCGATGGTGCCACGCGGCATGAACATATCAGCCCAACCGGTGGTCAAGGGAGATACACGTTGTCTGTCGATTTCTGCGGCGTCAATTGTGGCGAAAATATGTCGCGACAAGATCATGGTGGATTTGGCGCAACAGCATCCGGGTTATGGTTGGGAGACGAACATGGGATATGGATCAAAAAGCCACATGTCTGCGCTTCAAAATCTTGGGCCAACCCCACACCATAGACGAACGTTTAAACCGGTACACAATATGTTGTATCAAGAAAAAATGTTAAAGCCTTGATTCAAAAAAGAAATTGACCCCGATTCGCCTTTGACTCATGTTTGTCTCAACCAGCGAGTGCAAAAGCACCGGTACAGAGGCAGAACATGATGACCCAGACCAAAGGCGCCAAAGCGCTTCCTTTGAACACTATTCTTGACGGCGACTGCATCGAGATGATGAACAGCCTGCCGGCAGCTTCGATCGACCTGATTTTCGCTGACCCGCCCTACAACCTGCAACTCAAAGGTGATTTGCATAGGCCCGACAACAGTCGCGTGGATGCGGTGGACGATGCCTGGGATCAATTCTCTAGCTTCAAGGCCTACGACGATTTCACCAAAGCGTGGTTGAAAGCCGCGCGACGGTTGTTGAAACCCAACGGGGCGATCTGGGTCATTGGCAGCTATCACAATATTTTTCGCGTCGGGGCTGCGTTGCAGGATGCAGGATATTGGATTCTGAATGATGTGGTGTGGCGCAAATCAAACCCGATGCCGAATTTCCGCGGGAAACGTTTCACCAATGCTCATGAGACAATGATTTGGGCAGGGCGCGACGAATCCAGCAAATATACTTTCAACTATGAAGCGCTTAAGTCCCTGAATGAAGGTATTCAGATGCGCTCGGATTGGGTTCTGCCGATCTGTACTGGTCACGAGCGTCTGAAAGACGATCAAGGTGAGAAAGCGCACCCCACGCAAAAGCCTGAAAGTCTCCTGCACCGCGTGTTAGTAGGGTCGACCAATCCCGGTGACGTTGTTCTCGATCCTTTCTTCGGAACCGGTACCACGGGCGCGGTCGCAAAGATGCTGGGTCGTGATTTTATCGGGATCGAACGGGAAGCGGCCTACCGGAAGGTGGCGGAGAAACGCATCTCGAAAGTGCGCAAGTTTGATCGCGAAGCACTCCAGGTGTCGACTTCGAAACGTGCTGAACCCCGCGTGCCCTTCGGCCAGCTTGTGGAACGCGGTATGTTGCGCCCCGGCGAAGAACTATATTCGCCACGCGGGCAGATTGCCAAAGTACGCGCCGATGGCACCTTGATCGGCAATGATGTCAAAGGGTCGATCCATCAGGTCGGAGCCCATCTTGAAGGTGCCCCAAGCTGCAATGGCTGGACGTATTGGACCTATAAGAGGGAAGGCAAAAAAGTCCCGATTGATGTCCTGCGCCAACAGATCAGATCAGAGATGGCCAATTGAATTTTCACTGAACACCGCCGGTGCCTGTGGCCTTCTGAACGAGGCTGCCTTCCAAGGCACTCAACTTGCCCCGCCTGTCAGGCGGGGTTTTTTCTGCGATGATGAAATCCGCCAGCATCTGACGAAACTCAGGCGTGTCAGTTAATACGCTTGGGAATGACTTTATGGTTCATCGCCGCATGGATGTAGCGCGCGCCAAAATCAGACTTATTGACAACGTGGATAACACCCGCGGATTGCGCTTTGTCGAACATGAAGGGTGTCGGCCAGTCGCTGACAATCACAATCGGGATCTTTGCGAAGTTTGGGTCCTGAGCGAGTTCGACGGCGAAGTTGGCCCCGGTCCCGTCAGGCAGATTGTTGTCCAGCAAGATGAAACTGGTTTGGTACTGAGACATGTGCTGCCGCGCGTCTTCGATCGTCGCGGCGACGGCGACAAAAACACCTTTGAAACTTTTGTCCAGGATACGTTTAATCCGCTCCTGATCAAAAGTACTGTCTTCAACAATCAGACAAGTACGGGTCTGTGTACTATGCTGAGGTGCTGCAATTTGCTGCTGCATTCTGGGCTCTCACGTCGGTCCACCTGAAGAGATAGATGCGCATAAAAGCCTTAAGATATGGTGTTCAGTTTGCACCCGGATACGGGTTGGTCGCGGAGTTGTAAGCACTCCAGTCAGTAACTTCCGGATAGTACATTCGACGCCACCGGCGCACCTTGGGGTTCATCACACGCCGCCACAAAGGCGGAACCATCGCGACCATGGTCATGACCGGATAGCCATAAGGCAACTGTGGGGCGTCAGTGTCGGCGTATGTTTGCAGTACCGGAAAGCGGCGATCTGGTTTGTAGTGATGATCTGAATGTCGTTGCAGATTGATCAACAGCCAGTTGGAAACGCGATGATCTGCATTCCATGAATGTTGGGGTTTGACGTGTTCATATTTTCCATCGCCCAGGTGTTTGCGCGTCAGCCCGTAGTGTTCGATATAATTGACCAATTCCAACTGCCAGATCGCGGTGCCCGCTTGCACCACAAAAAGGCCAAGGCCCGACCAACCGCCCAGCAAGAAGGCCAAGAGCAGCATGAGCGCCTGCAACAGCCAGTATTTAAGGAACGGATTGCCCAAGTCATGCCAGGGCAGATTGCGCCGTGCCAGCATTTCTTTCTCCGCACGGAATGCCGAGCGTAAGGATTGCTTCAGCACGCGTGGGTAAAATCGGTGAAACCCTTCGTTGTACCGCGCCGTCACCGCATCGCGTGGCGTGCCGACATAGCGGTGATGCACCAGCAGGTGTTCCGAGCGGAAATGTGAATAGAGCACCATCGCAAGCAGCAGATCGGCCATCCATCGCTCAGTCTTGTTCTTCTGGTGCATCAGTTCGTGGCTGTAATTGATCCCGACGGTTCCGGTGATCACACCAACCCCAAAAAAGAGAATAATGCGGTCAAAACTGCTCAGGTGCTGCGCCTGAGGCACATACCAGATCAGACTGAAAAGCAGGAAAAACTGGACCGGTGCCCATATCATGGTCACCGCGCGATACCAGTAAAGGTGATCGTCCGGTGTTGACGGATCCGCATTGGTCCCGTCACGCCCGAAAAGCGCGTCGAGAGCGGAAAACAGATACCAGGTGACAACCGGCAATAACCAGATCGTCCAACCACCATAAAGGGCACTTAGCCAAGCGACAGGGACCAACAGCATCGACATCCAGAAGGGTGCCGCGCGCGTGATCTTCACAAGCTCTGACATTGGAACGGTTTTCAGGTCATCTTGCATCAGGGTTTCCGTTCTCCTCTTGATCGCAATCTAGAACGGCTTTGCCTGTTTCACCAAGTGTGACGCAACGCTCAAAACGCACTTCGGGCCAGATCAAAGGCTTTGCGCATGACCGTGGGCAGATCAGATGGCCTGAATGTTTCCGGGGTGGAAAAATGTCCACGTTCAACCGCAATTCCGTCCGGTAACGTTGCGACGTAAATGGCAAGGCGCAGGTGAAAATGTGTGAATGTGTGGCGCACCTCGCCCGATACCATTTGCCAGTCTCCGGCACAGGGCGCGGGGGTTTCCGGAATCGGGCTGTCCTTATCTATCCAATCAGACCCGGGCCACCCCAGCATACCCCCCAAGAGGCCTTTTTCCGGTCGTGTTTCCAGCAGCCATGCGCCGTCTTTGCGCCTGCCGATATAGAGAATGCCGTATCGGGTCGGCTTGGCTTTTTTCGGGGTTTTTTGGGGCAGGGTCGGTGCCGTACCCTCGGCGCGGGCCTTGCAGGGTTCCGACCACGGGCAAATGCCACAGGCCGGATTGCGCGGGGTGCAGATGGTAGCACCCAGATCCATGACCGCCTGCGCATAGTCTCCGGCACGCTGGTCGGGTGTCAAAATCTCCGCCTCACGCATCAGGATTGGTTTTGCTTCGGGCAGCGGTGTGTGGATGTCGCGCAGTCGCGCCATCACCCGCTCGACATTGCCGTCCAGAACCGCGTGGGGCAGATCAAAGGCAATCGAAGAGATCGCCGCCGCAGTATAGGGACCAATCCCTGGCAATTTCAGCAAAGCGGCATGATCTGCCGGGAAAACCCCGCCGTGGTCCGAGACAACCTGCCGGGCGCATTTCAGCAGGTTGCGTGCCCGGGCGTAATACCCCAGCCCGGCCCATTCGCCCATCACATCGGCATCTTGCGCCGCTGCCAGATCAGATACCGTTGGCCAACGCTCCATGAAGCGCTGAAAGTAGTCCCTGACCGTCACAACAGTGGTCTGTTGCAACATCACTTCTGACATCCACACCCGGTAAGGGTCGGGCAAGACGCCTGCCTTGCGATCCTGGGGCGATACGCGCCAAGGCATGCGCCGGGCATGAATGTCGTACCAAGCCAGCAAGCGATCGCTCAGAGGGTCGGAATTGTGGGAAATGTCACGCAATGTTTATGATCTTCCGGCTGCTTGGTCTGGTTGCGCGCACGCTGAGACGCTATGTTCACGCAAGTGTGTTCTGTGAAAGATAGCGATGCCACCCCGACGTGCCAGTACAAAAGGCTTCAAGCGCACATCCAGCCTGCTTACGGGTCGGATTCGCTCGGCCTCCGAAAGCCGGGGTTTTGCGCAAAGCCGGTTGCTGACCCAATGGGCAGAGATTGTTGGCAAGGATATTGCGTCGATCTCACGACCGGTCGAGGTCGGCTATGGGCGCGGTGGCATGGGGGCCACGCTGACGCTGCTAACCACTGGATCGAACGCCCCGATGCTGGAGATGCAGAAAGAACAGCTGCGGCAAAAGGTGAACTCGGTCTACGGATACAACGCCATTGCCCGCATTCGGGTGACGCAGACCGCCGGAACCGGATTTGCGGAAGGGCAAGTTGCCTTCGATCCCGCCGCACCTGTTCAAAACAAGACCCCGGTTGACCCTGCGCTACGCCGAAAAGCAACAGAGGTCGCAAGCCCTGTCGAAGATGCGGGACTTCGTGACGCATTGGCACGGCTTGGCGAAAACATTCTAAACAAGACAAATCGTTGAAAAGGAACCTGCGATGTCGCGTATGATGATTATTTCTGCAGCCGTGGCTGCTCTTGGGCTGGGTGCCTATTTCATAACCTCGCCCAGCACTTCCGTCACGCCGGCTGATCCGCTGGGGGCTGCCAACGCTCAGGAAACGGAGGCGGATATCGATACCTCCACCATCGCTGAAATGACCCTTGGCAATCCGGACGCCCCGGTGACCGTGATCGAATATGCATCCTTCACCTGCCCGCATTGTGCGTCTTTCCACGCGGGCGCCTACAAGCAGCTCAAGGCCGACTATATCGACACCGGCAAAATCAATTTCGTCTACCGCGAGGTTTATTTTGACCGCTACGGCCTCTGGGCTTCGATGATTGCCCGTTGTGCAGGCACACCGGAAAAGTTCTTTGGGATGGCCGATCTGATTTACGCTGGCCAATCCGAATGGGCACGGGCAGGCGAACCGACTGCCATTGTCGAGGAGTTGCGCAAGATCGGGCGTCTGGCCGGGTTGGATGCAGACACTATGGAGGCTTGTTTGCAGGATGGCGACAACGCCCGGACGCTGGTGGCGTGGTATCAGGAAAATGCAACCGCTGACGGCGTGGACAGCACACCCAGCTTTGTCATCAATGGTCAGAAATACTCCAATATGCCTTACGCGGAGATGGCCGAACTTATCGACGCCGCAGCTGAGTAATGACGGCGCCGCTGGCCGGTCTCAAGGTCGTTGAACTGGCACGCGTGTTGGCCGGCCCTTGGGCTGGCCAGACGCTGTCCGACCTGGGTTGTGACGTTACCAAGGTAGAAAGCCCCGCGGGCGATGACACGCGCCAATGGGGACCACCCTTTGTGACGCGGGACGAGGATATCTCCGCCGCCTATTTTCATTCCGCCAATCGGGGCAAGAAATCGGTCACTGCGGATTTTCGAACCCGGGAAGGTCAGCAAAAGGTCAAATCGCTCCTGGCGGGCGCGGACATCCTAATCGAGAACTTCAAAACCGGCGGTCTGGCGAAATACGGGTTGGATTATGACAGCCTGTCCAGAGAGTTTCCGCAGCTTATCTATTGCTCGATCACGGGGTTTGGTCACAGCGGACCTTATGCTTCACGGGCGGGCTATGATTTCATCATTCAGGGGATGTCCGGGCTGATGTCACTGACCGGCGAGCCAGAGGGACAACCCCAGAAATACGGCATCGCCATCACCGATATTCTGACCGGGATTTATGCAACAACTGCCATTCTCGCAGCGGTGCATCAACGCCATCAGACGGACCGTGGGCAACATATTGACATGTCGCTGCTGGATGTAGCTGTTTCGGTGACGTCCAATCAGGCAATGAACTATCTGACCACCGGCGTGCCGCCTCAAAGGATGGGCAATGCACATGTGAATCTGGCGCCTTATCAGGTTTTTGATTGCGCAGACGGACATGTGATCATTGCCACCGGAAATGACGGGCAATATCAGCGCCTGTGCAAACTGCTGGGACTGGAGCAGATGGCCACTGCGCCGGAGTTCCTCAAAAACGTGGACAGGCTGGCCAACCGGGCTGACATGATAGAACGGTTGACCGCTGCGACCCGTCTGCGGACACGCGACGATCTGCTCGCGGCTTGCGAGGCAGAAGGTGTTCCCGCGGGACCGATCAACGACATGGCCGATGTGATGGCGGACGCTCAGGTCAAAGCGCGTGAGATGGAACTATCGCTCGACGGTGTGCCGGGTGTACGGTCACCGTTCACGTTTTCCGATGCCGAACTGTCGCTAAAAAGGCCTGCCCCAAAACTGGGCGAGAATGATCCAACAGACTGACGACTATGGTTTCAGGGAGCTTTCAACCCGTCCAGCAGATCAAAGAGTGGATTTGAGTCTGCGCCCAACTTCAGGCGCACGGGCAGGGTGATGACCTTGGTTCTGAAAGAGGCTGGCAGGCGCACGGCATCTTTCTCCGTCGTGACCAATTGCGCGCCTCGGGATTTAGCGTCAGCCTCAAGGCGCCCCATGAGCGCGGGCGTCAAGGGCTGATGGTCTTCCAGCGGCTCGGCATGAACAAGATTGGCCCCAAGATCCCTCAATGTGGCAAAGAATTTTTCCGGATGTCCGATGCCTGCGAAGGCCAGAACGGCCTCGTCTTTCCACATCATTCCGGTTTGCAGCGGTGCCAGTTGGCCTCGAACATGCGGCAGATCAACGGGTACCCCCTGTGTATCGAATGCGCGCTGCGCGGATGGCGACCCGATAGACAAAAGTGCATGAGCACGGGCCAGACCCGCGGCAACCGGTTCGCGCAAGGGGCCAGCCGGCAAGCACAGCCCGTTGCCAAAACCGCGTTCGGCATCGACAACCACGATGCTGATGTCCTGATGCAAAGCGGGGTTTTGGAACCCGTCGTCCAGAACCACAACCGTGGCGCCCGCCGCCTGTGCAGCCTTGCCGCCTTCGGCCCGGTCCTGCGCAACCCAAACTTCTGCAAAGGCGGCCAGCAGTAGCGGTTCGTCACCCACCTCAGCCGCCGTATGACGCGCCGGGTCCACGCGTATGGGGCCCTTCAAGGTGCCGCCGTAGCCTCGGGTGACAACATGCGGGTGATGATGGCGTGAGGTCAGATGTTCCAGCACTGCGATAACAGTAGGTGTTTTCCCTGTCCCTCCTGCATTGATGTTTCCGACACAAACGACTGGGATATCCAGCTTGAGTGGGGTGCCCTGCCGTAGCCTTCTGGCTGTGGCGCTTCCGTAAATCCAGCCCAGAGGTTTCAGGAGACGGGCAGGCCATGCGGGTTTGTCAGGCGACGTGAACCAGAATTCAGGCGTTCGCATTGGTATGCTCCGCCGGGCCGTCCAGCGTCGTGTTGACCAGATCAATCACCTTGTCGGTCAGGGCAGCCCCATGGCTGATCACATCCCACCCTGCATGTGCCATCGCGGCCGCCTGGTCCGGAGCGATCAAACGGGTCACCGCTGTGCCAAGCGTCTGTGCATCATTCACAATGCGCGCCGCGCCTGCATTTGCCAGACGCGTGTAGAACGGCAGGTATTTTCGTACGTTAGGCCCGTAAAGCACGGCAGAGCCGAGGGCCGCGGCTTCAAACGGGTTGCACCCCCCATGGCCTGACTTGAGTGAACTTCCCAAAAAGGAAACCGGCGCAAGCCGATAAAACAATCCCAGGTCCTCCTCGTCTTCAACCAGCAGGACTTGCGTGGCTTCATTTGGATCACCATCGGATGACCAATTGCAGACACGAAACCCTTCGTCATGTGCCATCTGGGACAGCTCATCCGTCAGGGCATTATCGGCAGGATGCAGGATCAGAAGCAATCTGTGCGAAAACCTCAAGGCGTGCCGATGTGCGGACAGAACGGCACGCTCTTCGTCTTTTTGAATGCGCGCGGCGAACCAGACAGGACGCCCGCCAAGGGCCTGCGTCATATCCGTCAGATCTTTGTCCTCGCAAGGCAGGGCCTGACCACCGGCTTGCAAGGGCGGCGTCAACTCGATCTGTTCCGGCCTCAGCCCCAGTGTTTCCAGGCGTCGCAATGCCGCCCCGGTCCGCGCCATGAGTGCCGTGAAACTGCTCAGTAAATCGCGCGACAGATCAGGCAACCATCGGTCCCGCTTGCTGTCAAAACCACCGATATCTGCGTCGATCAACGCCATCGGCACACCTGCTTCATGGGTCTGGTGAACCAGATTGGGTCGCAGGCCACCCCATGTCCAAATACAGATGACAGGTTCCCAGTGCGCAAGAAATGCGTCTACAGCAGCGGGATGTTCAGAGGGAATTTCATCGAAGATAATCGCGCTCTGACCCGATGAGTTGTGGCGGGCGGCATCTAAACTTTCGCGATCAGGCAACGTGATCAACACACTCAGATCAAAGCGCGCAGCACAGAGCCGATGCGCCAGATCTTCAATGGCCAGAAGGTTGTCAGGCTCTGCTGCATGAATCCAGATCAGAGCGTTTTGAGGGCGGTCGCGGATGGGGTTGAAAGACTTGCTGGATGACCTGCGGGAAAGGGCGCGATAGGCCGCCAGACCGAATGACCGGCCCATCTTGTGTCACCCCAACTCTTCGGTTGATGATGCTGCGGCCTCCTCGTCGCGCAAACGGTGCAGATGCGCGATGAAATAGCGCATGTGAGCGTTGTCCACCGTGCGCTGTGCTTCTGATTTCCAGGCGTTAAAGGCTGTCGCGTAGTCGGGAAAAATGCCGACGATATGAATGTCGTCCACGTCTTTGAATATGTTTTTCGTAGGGTCAACGAGTTCTCCCCCGAAAACGAGATGTAGCCGCTGCGTCATCAGATTGGTCCTTTTCTCAGGAAGGTTGGCGGAAGTTTGCGTATATGTGCGCCGGGGTCAAGGCGCGCCGGGGGTGGCAGGGGCCAGCGCCTCAAGCACCTTCCGGTGCAACACCGGCCCTGATGCGATCACCCCATTTACGGTGGGTTCTTGATTGTTGAACCGAAGCGGCGCCCCGGTTTTGTCTGTGCAGGTGCCGCCAGCTTCGGTGACGATGAGCACACCTGCGGCAATGTCCCATTCCCAGGTGGGACGAAAGGTCAGCATCAGATCAAACCTTGCCTCTGCAATAAGCCCCAATCGGTACGCGAGTGATGGGCGATGGGATCTGCTGAAACCGGGAAATCCGGACGGCCAATGCTCGGGGCTCACAACGGGCTTGGTGGCAAGCACTTCGGCGCTGGGCAAATCATCGGCCTGCGACACGCTTATCGCGGTGTCGTTGTGAAAAGCGCCCTGACCCAGGGCGGCGGAATAAAGTTTGTCGCGCATCGGCAGATAGACAGCTGCCGCCGTGATCTGACCGTGATGGGCAATGGCAACCGAATGGGCCCATGTGCGGGAGCCTTCGACAAAACTGCGTGTGCCGTCGATTGGGTCGATGATAAAAACCGTGTCGCGCGTCAATCGGTCCCCGTCATCCTCTGTCTCTTCGGAAAGCCATCCATAGGTTGGTCGCGCAGCACGCAAAACGCCTTCAAGCGCCGCATTGACCGCAAGATCAGCTTCGGTGACAGGACCGGCACCTTCGGGTTTGTCCCAGGATTGTGCGGCGGGTCCCACATAGCTGGTCGCAACCCGACCCGCCAGTTTGACCGCATCCTTGATGAGGGCGAGATCAGATGCCTGCAAGGGTCATTCCCGGTACAAGCAGCGATGGAACCACGCGGCTGAGATGGTGCCGCGCGTCGTTGGCAGGGACGATCTCGCGCAGCATGTTGCGCAGGTTTCCAGCGATCGTACACTCATTCACGGCATGTGTGATCTGTCCGTTTTCGACCCACAGACCTGCCGCCCCGCGCGAATAATCCCCCGTATTGGGATTGATCGTGGAGCCGATCATGGATGTCACCAGAAGCCCGGTGCCCATATCGCGGATAAGGTCAGCGCGATTGGCGTCCCCTTCGGTCAGCGTGACGTTCCAGCTTGACGGGCTCGGCGCGGAAGAGGTGCCCCGCACGGCGTTCCCCGTGGAGGGAAAACCAAGTTTGCGCCCGGTGGCCAGATCAAGCGTCCAGCCCGTGAGCACGCCATTTTCGACGATGTTGCGTGACCTTGTGGGAAGCCCCTCGGCATCAAACGGGCGGGACGCTGAAACCCGTGGCCGGTGTGGATTTTCCCCAAGTGTCAGAGCTTCGGGCAACACCTTTTCACCCAGGGCGTCACGCAGCCACGAGGCCCCCCGCGCAACTGATGCGCCATTGATGGCCGCCAAGAGGTGCCCGATCAATGATGCGGAAATGCGTTCATCAAACAGTACGGGGAATTGACCGGTAGGAGGCTTGCGGGCGTCCAATCTTGCAACCGCGCGTTCGGCAGCCCTTCGGCCAATGTCCTCAGCGCTGCGCAAATCGGCCTGAAATATCCGGCTGTCCCCATCGTGATCACGTTCCATCGCGGTCCCGGTTCCGGCAATGGCCACGCAGGACAGGCCGCGACTGGTCCGACGATACCCAGCGGAAAACCCGTTGGTCGCTGCCAGATGCACATTGCGGGCGGAGTAACCCGCCATCGCGGATTGGACCTGCGTGATTTTGCCGTTTTCCAGGGCAGCTTCTTCGGCCGCGGTGGCATCGCGCTGCAAATCCTGAGGCGTGGGTTCAGGCGTAGGATCATGCAGCTCAAGATGTGCCGCATTCATGTTCTCCGCCAATTGATCGGGTGCCGCAATTCCTGCAAAGGCGTCTTCAGGCGCTTCGCGGGCCATGGCGACTGCGCGTAGGGCCATCTCCTGAAGCGTGGCCGCCCGGGTGTCGGACGCCGATACCGTGGCACTGCGTTGGCCAATGAAGACGCGCAGGCCCAGATCAACTGCCTCAGCGCGTTCGGCCTGCTCCAGAACACCGGCGCGCACTTCGATGCTGAGGGATGCTCCTTGCAGGGCAATCGCATCTGCGGTTTCCGCGCCTGCGTCTTTCGCCGCTTGCAGCAATTGCGCGGTCAATGTTTCCGGGGTTTGGCTCATCAGGATACTCCGCGACAGCTTTTGCGTCAGGTAGCCCGTGTGCACCGGATACTGCAAGGGCGGGATGAAAATGGGGCGTCGCAAGCGCCCCAATGCGGGTCAGCCGAACAGCCGGTAACAGGCTACTGTATGCGTTGACCGTTTGCCAGAATGTGACCCTCTTCATTGATCTCAATTTTGGAGTTCAATGTATCGGGGGCATTGCCGGGAACCGCCAGCAGACCCATCATCATGCGCGCGCCCATGGCCTGTTCTTCGGGAACAAGGCCCATGGCAACAAGCGTGTCGAGGAGCTTGTTGCCGCCAACCAGCGATAAATTCACCGCACCTTCGGGCTTTGGCGGCCCGACTGGGGCGGAGTTATCAAAGGTAAACGCCCCTTCGCCGGTGAGTTCAGCACCTGCGACGGTAACTTGCAGGCGGTTGATATCCACGGAACCAATCTCTGCGGGTGTCACATTCGGATCACCAGAGACCACGGCGGCGGAGGGGTCGAGGAAGTCGAACAGCAGCCGCGCCTTGCCGGTGAGGTCAAGAACAAGCGTCGCCGGATCGCGCGGCAATTGGGCTGACGGATCAAACATGCCCCAAAGAAGATCCGACATTGAAAAGTCAGTCAGCGAAAAGCCCGCGGCAAAATCGCTCATTTCATCAGACTTTTGCAGCGGCATGGCGAGATTGAAAGCACCTTCGGCCATGTTGAACTCTACGGGGACCGGCAAATCCTGCGCCGTCATGGAGACATTGATGCCTTGTTGCGCCGCCACATATTCCAGGCCGCCAGCGCCCATGAGGATGCCGAGGGTTCCCCCAGACGAAGACATTTTAGCATTCATCGCGTCCACTCCGTTTTCGACAACCCCAATGGTTGAGGATCCGCCGGAGTAGGAGAAGGTTCCATCAACGGCCATGCCGGCTTCCAGCAGTTCGAGCATATCTCCGGCTGCAACCACGTTCAGCGGCAAGGCATTGGTGCCCGCGTAACTCAGGCCATCAAGTTGGCCCTGAATATCGGCACTTCCCGTGCCTTCCGGGTCCACAAAGGTAATATCATAGGATACTGCACTCGACTGCATGCGCTGGTCATAGCGCCGCATATCCGTGAGGGTGGTTTGCGTAGTGCCGGAAAGCCCCTGCATGACAAGGCTCATGGCGGCGTCTTCAGGGCTCAGGGTCTCTCCGCCTACCGTGACACCCGCCAAACGCATTTCAACGGATTGCGCGCCATAGACACTGGTCATATCGGTCGGTTCGCCTGAAACGGTCGCGGTCAAACCTGATTGCAGGACTTCCAGATTGACATCTATTTTCTCACCATCGGGGTTCACCGCATTGATGGCAACCGGCGATACTTCGGGGAAAATGACCGCAACGCTGCCATCGCCATTTTCCCGAAAGGTAACCGTCTCGAGCGTCATCGACATTGTACCGACTTCTTCGGAACTCGGGGCGGTGAAAACCATATCTTTGACGATCAGCGTGTTGCCAGATTGATTTTCCGTTGCCGTAACTGTGTACCCGACGCCCTTAAAATACTCCTTCCAGTCGTTCCACGTATCCTGTGCTGAAATCTCCGCAAAGGATGCCGACGATGTGGACAAAAGAAACAGGACGCTGGCAGAACAGCGCAGGTTCAAAACTGACATGGGTGAATCCTTATAAAAACTGTCGCGCGCATGGTCTGCGAAGGTCTGGCGATGGTCAAGAGGAAGCAGGGGTGGACCCTTAACGCATCGCGGATTACCACGGGGCAACAGATGGATGGGAGTATTGCAATGGATATGAATGGAAAGACGGTCCTGATCACCGGAGCAAGCCGTGGGATCGGCGCAGAAGCTGCACGGGTATTCGCAGCCGCCGGCGCAAATGTTGCCTTGTTGGCGCGTGGTCAGAGAGAGATCGCTGATCTGGCAGGTGAAATCGGCGATAAGGCCATTGCGATTCCCTGCAACGTCTCAAGCTTCCGCGAAGTTTCGGCCGCAGTGGAGACAACGGTCAACGCATTTGGCGGTTTGGACGTTCTGATCAACAACGCTGGCATAATCGAACCGATTTCACATTTGAGCGAAGCCGATACCGAGGCTTGGGGCGATGTGATCGATGTCAATCTCAAGGGCGTATTTTACGGGATGCGCGCGGCCGTACCGGTCATGAAAGCGGGCGGCGGCGGTTCTGTGCTGACCATCAGTTCCGGGGCAGCCAATGGTCCTGTCGAGGCGTGGAGCCATTATTGCGCCTCCAAAGCAGCAGTAAACATGTTGACGCGCTGCCTGGATAAGGAAGAAGCGGAGAGTGGCATTCGTGCGATCGGGCTGTCGCCGGGGACAGTTGCTACGCAAATGCAGCGCGAAATCAAATCAAGCGGCATCAACCCGGTCAGCCAATTGGATTGGGACGTTCATATTCCTGCCGATTGGCCCGCGCGCGCGTTGTTGTGGATGTGCAGCCCGGCAGCCGACACGTGGTGTGGGCAGGAGATTTCGCTGCGCGACGAAGACATCCGCCGCAAAGTGGGATTGATATGATCGACGTCTCGCAGGATGCGGGCCTTTGGACAGTTACGCTGAATCGGCCCAACAAAGCCAATGCGTTGACCGAAGAAATGCTGAGGTCACTGGTGCAAGCCATCCGAGACGCACACTCTGCACGTGCTTTGATCCTGACAGGCAAGGGGCGTATTTTCAGCGCCGGTGCTGATCTGGATGCAGTACGTGCCGGGCTTGCGACCTCCCCTTTGTGGGAAGAGCTGTCTGCGGCGATTGCCAGCCTGCCGGGGCTGACAATTGCCGCTTTGAACGGCACGCTTGCAGGTGGGGCAATGGGCATGGCGCTGGCCTGCGATATTCGTATCGCGGTGTCCGAGGCAAAATTCTTCTATCCGGTCATGAAGCTTGGGTTTTTGCCGCAACCCAGCGACCCCAAGAGAATGGCCGCTCTGATTGGGCCGTCCAGAACCAAGCTTATACTGATGGGTGGACAGAAGATCACGGCAGATGAAGCTCAGGTATTTGGTTTAGTTGATCGGATTGTGCTAAAGGATGATCTGATGTTCCACGCAAAAGAACTGGCAACCGATGCGCTTGCGGCATCACTGGGCATCGCCCATGGCATCAAGGAACTCTGTGACTAGGTTCGGGACGTTTTGCGCCGTCTACCAGGCACCTTGGACAGAAATCCTGGCGGTCTTTTGGACACCCAGGAAATGAATTTCTGCAATCGCGGATGAGCGCGCAAACTGGTTATTGTATGAAAGTCACGTGCCAGTTCTGCCTCCGTGAGGGTGGCGTGAATTTCACGGTGACAAATATGATGCAGCAATACGGTTGGACCGCCCTTTCCGCCTTTTAGTTTCGGGACAAGATGATGCAGGCTTTGTTTGACATTTGCAGGGATCGGCCGGTCACATAAAGGGCAGATCGGATCGGACATCTGGGCTTGCTCCTCATCGCACCGACGGGCATGACTCTAGCGAGCGCGCACAGGATGAAAAGAGGGATGCCGCATGGAGTTTGATCTGTCTAGCCAACCGGAAATTGTCCAGCAAGCTGCCGAATATGCCCTGCTGGCGTGGGATTTGGCAAAGTCCTGGGCATTGAGCCCGGCAGCCTGGTCCCAATTTGCCTTGCTGGTGATCGCCTATCTGTTGGCAATCATTGTCGCGCGTCGCCTTCGTGGATTATTTGCCAGGATTTTGCCCCCCGCGCCCGAAGCCGACAATATCATTGCCAGCGCGCGCCGAACAGTGCTGCTGGCATTGCCACTCTTGTTGCCCTTGATGGCGTATCTTTTTACCGCTCTCGGAGAGAGCGTCGTCAGATCGATTTTCGACAGTGGTGCGGTCATCGCATTCGGCAAGCGTGTCTTTTTGTTTCTGGCGGTGCGGACCCTGGTGCGCGAGATTATCAAGGACCCGTTCCTGAACCTTCTGGGCCGCTACGTTCTGCTGCCGGTTGCGGCACTCTATACCGTCGGGTTGCTCGATCCGCTGACAATGAAGCTGAACGAGATGACCGTGTCGCTGGGCAACATCTCTTTCACGGTGATGTCGCTGGTACGCGGGGCGATTGCCGGGGGCATTCTGTTCTGGCTCGGCGGTTGGTCCAACCGTCAGACCACGCAGTTCATCGAAAACCAGAAAGACATGCGCCCCTCGCTGCGGCAACTGACCGCCAAAGTGCTGGAGTTCGCCATATTTGCCGTAGCCTTCCTGTTGTTGTTGAACATCATGGGCATCAATCTGAGCGCCCTTGCCGTGATCGGCGGGGCCATCGGCGTAGGTCTTGGTTTCGGGTTGCAGAAGATTGCGTCGAATTTCATTTCTGGCGTCATACTGTTGATCGAAGGGCAGGCGACCGTCGGTGATTTTGTTGAACTGGATGGCGGCGAATCCGGCCAAATCGTCAAGATGACGGCGCGCGCCGCGATATTGGAGACCTTCGATGGGCGTTGGATCGTCGTTCCGAACGAGGATTTCATCACCACGCGCGTGGTCAACTATTCGGATTCAGGTTCAGCCAACCGGTACGAAGCCCCTTTTTCCGTCAGCTATGACACTGACATCAACCTCGTGCCGGGCATTATCGAAGAGGCGGTGGCAACACACCCGGATGTTCTGGACACGCCGTATCCACCGGACTGTGAGTTGCGCGGCTTTGGGGATAGCGGCATTGATTTCGCTGTGGAATTCTGGGTGAACGGCATTGACGATGGCCCTAACAAATACACATCCGACGTGCTTTTCCTGATCTGGAACGCGTTGAAAGAACACGACATTGAAATCCCTTATCCGCAGCGGGTCGTTGAGTTGAAAGGCCCGTTGCCGCAGGGGGGGGCGTGAATCACGCCCTGGTCATTGGGGGCGGACCAGCGGGTCTTATGGCAGCTGAGGAACTCGCATCAGCCGGTGTGAAAGTAACGGTGTGCGACGCCATGCCATCTATCGGACGCAAATTCCTGATGGCCGGAAAATCCGGCCTCAACCTCACCAAGGATGAAAGCTTAGAGGCCATGTTGCCGCAGTACTTCGAAGCCGCCGGGCCGTTGACGCCGATGTTGAGGGAGTTTGACGCCGCCGCCGTGAAGGACTGGGCGCGCGGATTGGGGCAGGAAATCTTTACGGGGTCAACGGGCAGGGTCTTTCCCAAAGCCATGAAAGCCTCTCCGCTCTTGCGCGCCTGGGTTCAGCGGCTCTCCGGTGCTGGTGTTGTTTTTCGCACCCGGATGCGTTGGCGGGGTTGGGAAGACGGGAGGGTGGTTTTTGACGGTCCGAACGGTCCTGAAACGATCGCCGCTGAAGTAACCGTTTTGGCGTTGGGAGGGGGTAGCTGGTCTCGTCTCGGATCGGATGGTGCCTGGCAGGAGGTACTTGTGGCACGGGGCGTCGAGATGATGCCCCTTGCGCCATCCAATGCTGGCCTCAGCCTGCTCTGGACCGATCACATGGCGCCTCATTTCGGCCAGGCGCTCAAGGCAGTACGCTGGCAAGCGGGCTCGATGTCCTCACGGGGGGAAGCGATTGTATCCGCACGTGGCTTGGAAGGCGGCGGTATTTACAGCCTCACACCTGCGATCCGCAACAATGCGCCCCTAACGGTTGACCTCGTGCCGGACAGGGCGGCTGCGGATCTGGAAAAGCAACTGTCGTCAAAGGCTGGAAATTTGCGGCTGTCAAATTGGCTGAAAAAATCCTTGCGACTGCCGCCTGTAAAAACAGGTCTTTTCTTCGAAATGGTTCAGGGGGCGACGTTAGCCCGCGCAGACTGGGTGCGGACGGTCAAGGCACTGCCTCTTCGCCATGCAGGTATCCTGCCGATGGATGAAGCGATTTCGACCGCAGGCGGCGTGGCCTTTCAGGCGCTGACGCCTGCGTTGATGTTCAAAGAAATTCCGGGCGTCTTCTGCGCGGGCGAAATGCTGAATTGGGAAGCGCCGACAGGTGGCTACCTGATCACCGGATGCCTTGCCACGGGGCGATGGGCCGGGAAAGAAGCCGCGCGTTACATCGCCGAGGTTGCTTGAAACGCCGCACGGTCCCGCAGTGATTTTCCGTATGCAAAAAGCTTGTCATCTGTGCGCGGGAACTTAGCACCGATTGCCCAGTTAAGACAATGGCAGGCCAGAATATCCGGTATGGTGAGGTGATCGCCCATCAGAAATGGCCCCTCCAACCGTTCTGACAATTGTGCAGCGGAGCGTTCGAACTCGAACTTCAGTGTATCCTTCACGGCAGGCACACGATGTTCTTCCGGCAAGACGAAACTGTGTTTAGCCGCAGACCAGAGAATTGCGTCAAATTCGTCAATCAGCCACAACGTCATGGCATCCTGCTTTGCACGTTCGACGGTTCCGGCGGATGCGGTCAGCGCGCCATGTTTATCGCCAAGATATGTCATGATGGCCACGGAATCGGTCAAAACCGCATCGCCGTCAACAAGCGCCGGGATTTTTCCAGAGGGGTTGTACTGTCTTGCATCCTCTGAACGAGGGGCCGCCGCGATATGTTCAAAAGGGACGCCAATTTCATTCAGCATCCAGATCACACGAAAGGCGCGCGACTTTGTCGCTCCGATTACCTGATACATTTGCTACCTCGAATTTGCGACTTTCACAGCAGAGTGGCACGTGACACCAGGGCACGCAACTCCTGTCAAAAACTGTCAGTAGGTACGACCATAACTCTGTCATACCCTGCAAGAAAAGGAGCATCGATATGTCTACATCCGGAGCGTGCCTCTGCGGCGCGGTAAGTTACACACTGACTGACAAACCGAAAGAAACCGGGGCCTGTCATTGCAGCATGTGCCGCAAGTGGAGCGGCGGGATATTCCTTGGGATTGAGGTGCCCTCGGAGGCAGTCAGTTTCGATGGCGCGGAGAACCTGACCAGCTACACGTCTTCTCCCTGGGCGGAGCGGGCATTTTGTAAAACCTGTGGCAGCAGCATCTACTATCGCGTCACGGCACCGGGGCCGCACCAAGGCACCTATCACTTCGGCTATGGGACGCTTGACGGGGCCACAGACGTACCGTTGACCGGTGAGTTGTTCATCGACAACAAGCCTGATGGGTATAGTTTCAGCGAAAAAACCCATCAAATGACCACCGAAGAGGTGATGGAGATGTTCGCACCGAAAGACTAGCGGCCACCCAACATTGCCAGGCGAATAAAGGCGCGTTCGACCAATGCCATGCCCGGCGCATGTTGCCCTGCTGATCTGAGTTGCAGATCGGTATCGGTCAGCAGGGTTATCGCTGTCTCCAGTTTCGCCGGGCCCCACTTGCGTGACTGGGCCAGCATCCGGTCCCGGTTGGGTCCGAAGATTGTCGGTCGCCCGGAGGTATCCGATGCTGCCCGGTGCAACGCCCGGAAGTGACGCATGGCACCAATGCAAAGCCCAACCGGCGTTGCCCCCTGCGCTGCCAGCTTCTGCATGACCGGACCGATGTCGCGCGCGCGCGCTTCTGCAACGACCATCAGCACATCATCTACATCGGCCTCGGTCGATGTGGGCGCGCAGGCCGCAATGTCTGCTAGGGAAACGGGTTCTGAGTCGCCAATTTTGTAGAGCGCCAGCTTCTCGACAGTCTGGCGAAAGTCACCGGGGTCAATCGCCTGGGCGAGATCGTTCAAGGCCCCAATTGCATCACCGGGAATGTCACCAAGCCCGGCGTCGCGCAACGCCGTTTCAATCTCTTCGCGCGTGGGGGGATTGTCGTAGATGGCCGCAGCATAGGCCTGCGAATGTGCCTCGAATGCCTTGCGCAGTTTTGACGTGGGTTTGAGGGCACCAGCGGTCACCACAATCTGTGCATCACCGGGTTGCCAATCCTCCAGAGCTGTCAGGATCGCCGCCGCGCAGTTTTCATTCGCTTCTTCCACAAAGACGGCGCGGGGCCCGGGGAAAAACCCGATGGCCTTCAGCGCGTCCAGCAGTGTGGCCGGGTCTTTGCGCACATCGCCACCGGTCAATCGCGTCAGCCGCATTTCCTCTTCAGCGCCATCACCAAGCAATGCGCCCAGCACTTGCTGCCTTTTCAGGGCAACACGCATGGCATCACTCCCAAAAATCAAAAGACCGGCTTTGGTGGCATCCGGTTTGGCGAAATAGGCATTTGCGTCTCTTGTCGAGAGCTTCATGGCACGTCGGTAGATAAAACGCGGGTTGTGATCTGATCCGCCAACAAGACCATAAGGCGCTTTTGCGCATCTCTCTCCGCGGCAAGGGTGGCGACGGTTGTGCCCGCCGCGGAATATCCGGTGAAGTTGTCCACCGAACCCGACGCGACAACGCCTCCGGACTTGGCATTGATCAGCGAAAAATCCGCATACCCTAAAATGTTGTAGCGCGTGATGCTGCCTTCGGTATCAACTGCGAGGTTTTCCTGCCTTGTGCGGACCGCCACGTCAAGTTTGTAACTGGGGTCGCCAGATCGCCCCAAACGTTCCTCGATCCGCCGGGTCAACAGGTAGCCGTTCAATGTGTCAGGTTCGGATACTTCAACCTGGTTTTGAAGCTTGGTGCCGGTACCGCCGGTTCCATAGACGGGGGCAAACCCACAGGCCGCCAGAGCCAGAGAGGCCAAGAGAATAGATATACGTCTAAACAACGACATTAACGATCCGTCCGGGTACGACGATGATTTTCTTAGGGGTTGCACCGTCCAGGGTTCGCTGCACAGCCTGATCCGCGATGGCTGCTTTTTCAACCTCTTCTTTTGGCATGTCGGCCGGTACGGTGATTTCCGCGCGTCTTTTGCCGTTCACCTGAATGGGCAGGGTCACTGTGTCAGAGACAAGCATGGCTTCATCTGCCACCGGCCAGGTGGTGGTTGTCACAAGACCTTTGCCGCCCTGATGTGCCCAGATGTCTTCGGCCAGATGCGGGGTCATCGGTGACATCAACTGTGCCAGCGTCATGATGGCTTCGCGTTGTGCTGAATGGCCTGCTTTGGATTTCTGTAATGTCGCGGTGAAGGCATAGAGCTTGGCAATTGCGGCATTAAATCCGAAACTCTCAATGCCCATGGTCACATTATGGATGCAGGCATGCATGGCGCGCAACAGCGCATCGTCACCCTGCCCGGCGGTATCCCGTTCCATTTTGCCAATGCGGTCGCAGAGATTCCAGACGCGTGTCAGATGTTTGAATGCGGCCTCGGCCCCAGAGGCGGTCCATTCCACGTCACGTTCCGGCGGGCTGTCGGACAGCACAAACCACCGCGCCGTATCTGCGCCATAGGCGGAAATGATGTTGATCGGGTCCACTACGTTCTTCTTGGATTTGGACATCTTGGCCGACGGGATGATCTCGACTTCGGTCCCGTCGCTGAGTTTCCCCTCGGTGACATCTTCGGGCAGGTGATAGACAGGGCGGCCTTTTGCATCGCGGGTCTGGTAAATTTCATGCGTCACCATCCCTTGAGTAAAGAGCGCATCAAAGGGTTCATTGGCTGACTTCGGCAAATGCCCGGTTATCTGCATCGCCCGTGCAAAGAACCGTGAGTAAAGCAGGTGCAGAATCGCATGCTCAATACCGCCGATATATTGGTCAACGTTCATCCAATAGGCGGCATCTTCCTTGATGGTCGGTGTTTTGGCATCTGGCGCGGTGAAGCGGGCAAAATACCACGAACTGTCAACGAATGTGTCCATCGTGTCGGTTTCACGTTTCGCCGGTTTGCCACAGGACGGGCAGTTTGTGTCACGCCATGTCGGGTGGCGGTCAAGCGGATTGCCAGGCACGTCGAAACTGACATCATAGGGCAGTTCGATGGGCAGGTTTTCTTTCTTCTCCGGTACGACGCCGCAATCGGCGCAATGCACGACCGGGATCGGACAGCCCCAGTAACGTTGCCGCGAAAGACCCCAGTCGCGCAGGCGGTACTGGGTTTGACCTTTGCCGAGATCATGCGTCTCGAAATAGTCTATTGTGGCGTTGATCCCGTCCTGGCTGGTCGTCTCCGCGATACCTGCGAAGTGATCAATGAACACGACCTTTTCGGTTTTGGCTGGCACCAGTGCAACGTCTTCAACTTCTGTCTCGTCGCCGGGCATGTAAAAGGCGTTTCGCACATCGAGACCATATTTGCGGGCGAAATCCAGGTCGCGCTGATCATGGGCGGGACAGCCAAATACTGCGCCCGTGCCGTAATCCATCAGGACGAAGTTGCCGATCCAGACCGGTAATTCGACGCCCTCATAGACAGGGTGTTTGACCCGCAGTCCGGTATCGATGCCCTTCTTTTCGGCCTTTTCCATCGCCGCTTCGGTGGTGCCCATCTTGCGGCATTCCTCGATGAAGGAGGCCAACTCGGGGTTGTCAGTTTCAAGCGCTTTCGACACTGGATGGTCAGGGGAGACAGCGATAAAGGAGGCGCCGCGCATGGTGTCGGGGCGGGTGGAGTAACACAGGATGGTGCCTTTGCCATCCGTGCGCTCAAAGGGGATATCGATCCCGCGCGACTCGCCAATCCAGTTTTCCTGCATCAGGCGGACCTTGGCGGGCCAGTTTTCCAGACCGTCGAGCGCGGATTTCAACTCGCCGGCCATATCGCTGATCTTGAAAAACCACTGGGTCAGTTCGCGGCGCTCGACATCCGCGCCGGAGCGCCAGCCTTTGCCGTCAATCACTTGCTCATTGGCCAGCACGGTCATATCGACCGGATCCCAATTCACCTGTGCGTTCTTGCGGTAGACCAGCCCGGCCTCCAGAAAATCCAGAAATAATGCCTGCTGCTGGCCGTAGTACTCTGGATCGCAGGTGGCGAATTCGCGCGACCAGTCGATGGAGAGGCCCAGAGGCTTCATCTGATCCCGCATGTCGGCGATATTGCCGTAGGTCCAGTCTTTCGGGTGACCACCGATCGCCATGGCGGCGTTTTCGGCTGGCATTCCGAATGCATCCCAGCCCATGGGGTGCAGCACATTGTGACCTGTTGCCAATTTGTAACGCGCGATCACATCACCCATGGTGTAATTGCGCACGTGACCCATATGGATGCGCCCGGATGGGTAGGGAAACATCTCCAGCACATAGTATTTCGGCTTGTCTGCGGACCGGACAGCCTTGAAGATTTCATCCCTGTTCCAGACCTCTTGCCAGCGGGCTTCTATCTCTGCGGGTGTGTAACGCGTCATTTATGCGTCCTTCTTAACGTAGGAGCGCCGGGAGCCGTTTCATTCACGGGGCCCGGCGCTGAGATGGGAAAGGGTCTGGGGTCGGCCCTAGAGCCTGTTGTCAGCAATCCGGAGTTGGCGTGCGCGGCTTAGAATCGCATCCTCAATGGCGCGAACAGTTGCCGCATTGGCGGGACCACCCTTGGTCTGAACCGACACATTTAAGGATCGTGCATCCAGCGCGGGATCGTTAATCAGGACTGTTGCCCGGTACGAACGCCCGCCGCCCGGAGGTGTGCCAAACCCGGTAACGATCACACCGGTAAAGGGGTCAACCGATTGAACTGGAAGGAAATTCAGCACTTCGAGCGATGCCGACCAAAGATACTTGTTCACCGCAACTGTGATTTCGGTGTTCTGGCGGCGGAAAGCATCCCAGATGGTTGTGCCTTCGCCACCGCCACCTTCAACGATCCGCGTGGTATCATCATCAATGCTGCTGCCCGGGCGCTGGCTTTCAACAGACTGCGCGGTGCGCGATGTACCACCGCATCCAGACAATGCGACAGCGATGGCGATCACTCCGAAAACCCGGAAAATTGTTGATAGTGTCATAAGGATGCCTGTTGCCCAATTTGAGCTGCACGTTAATCCAAGTGCAGGTGCAGGGACAAGGGCGTTGTGGCGCATATATACTGTCCTGCCTACTTGTTTGCCGCCCCAGAGGAGCGGGACCCTCGGCCAGGTTGAAAAAGGTGTGGCAAAGCTGCACCATTTTTTCCGTCTCTCGCATCGTGACGCTCCAAGTTCTTGCAAAAGGGGGCGTTTAAGAGCGAAACACTGCTCAGGTTCAAAAGGGATTCACCCGTTGGACAAAGAATAGCAACCGAGGACAAGTTCATGAAAAAACTTCTCATCGCTACAACAGCTCTGGTGGGTACAGCCGGCGTCGTAGCAGCAGAAACAACATTCTCAGGTTACGGCCGTTTTGGTATTCTCTATGAAGAAGACCGTGGTGGTAACACAGAAGAAGAAACACGTATTGAGAGCCGTTACCGCCTCAACATCGACTCTTCGACAGAAACAGACGGCGGCATTCGTTTCGCTGCTCGTATCCGCGTTGAAGCAAACGAAAATGCCAACAACTCTGCAAACCAGGGTGTTTTCTCCGGCGCACGCTTCCAAGTGTCTTCCGGCGGCCTGCGCGTTCGCGTTGGTAACGTCTCCGGCGTTACAGACGCAGCAGAAGTTGTAAACTACTTCGGCTACGAGCCCGGTCTTGTTGGTCAAACCGGCCAGTACGCAAACTCCGGCGTTTCCCTGCCAGCGTTCTCCAGCACCGGTGCTGGTAACAACGGCGTAAACGTCAAGTACGAAATGGGCGACTTCGCGTTCATGGCGTCTTACACAGACGACCACACCGACAACCTCGGCGGCGCTGGTGCAACTGCATTTGGTGACTCTTTCGAAATCGGTGCGTCCTACACGTTCAGCGCGTGGACAGTTGGTGCTGCCTACGGTCAGTTCGAAGCTGCAGGTTCCGCAGTTGAGAATGACTTCTGGGTCATCACAGCCAACGGTACACTCGGTATCGCAGACGTTTCGTTCCTGATCTCCGACTTTGATGGCGACGACGACACCGTATTCGGTGCATCGACATCCATCCCAGTTGGCGCGGCAACAAACGTTGTAGCATCCGTATCCACCGGTGGTGCAGACGCAAACGACACATCCTACGGTCTGGGCTTCACCCACTCCCTGGGTGGCGGCGTGTCCCTGTCCGGTATGGCGGGTTCCAACGCAGCCGGCAACACCATTGCTGACCTGGGTGTTCGCTTCAACTTCTAAGTTGACTGCAACAACCTGAAATTGGGGCAGGCCTTCGGGTCTGCCCTTTTTCTTTTCAGCAGGCCCATTTATGTGTCTGTCAGGAAGAGATGGAGTTTAAAGTGGGCATTCAGGATATTTCTGATCGTATCGCCGCCGCAGCATCTAAGGTTGGGCGTTCCAGAGAGTCCGTCAAACTGATTGCCGTGTCTAAGGTGCAGCCAAATGCGCGGGTCGCCGCCGTTTTGCAGGAAGGCCACCGGTGTTTCGGAGAAAACCGTGTTCAGGAAGCAGCCGGGAAATGGCCTGAATTTCGCGAAGGCTTTGACGATATTGACCTGCATTTGATTGGCCCGCTGCAAACCAACAAGGCGCGGCAGGCGTTCGATCTTTTCCAAAGCATTCATTCACTGGACCGTCCCAAGTTGGCCAAAACTTTCGCCCGACTGGCTCAGGAAACAGGGTATTGCCCGGAACTCTTTGTTCAGGTCAACACCGGCGAAGAGGCACAGAAAGCGGGCATCCTGCCGAGTGAGGCGGACGCATTTATCAAGGATTGCAAAGCGCTGGATTTGAGCATCACGGGATTAATGTGCATCCCGCCCGTCGATGAAGAACCATCTTTGCATTTTGCGCTCTTGTCGAAGATTGCAAAACGCAACGGGCTGGATGGGCTCAGCATGGGCATGAGCAGTGATTTCGAAAAGGCGATCCGGCTGGGAGCAACGCATGTCCGCGTCGGATCCGCGATCTTTGGTGCGCGCGTGGCGGCACCCTGATCGGATGCACATTACCGGATAATCAGCCGGGTGCGAGTTGATATCTGACCTGCAATCTTGTGCAGATGGGCGCGGGACAAGGCGATACATCCTTCGGTCGGATACCCGGGGCGCCGATACTGGTGAATGAAAATCGCAGATCCGCGTCCTTTGATGGCATCGGGCCAGTTCCAGTCGGTCAGGATAACCAGATCGTACAGGGGATCCGCACGTCTGAGCTTTTCGTGGCTTGGGGTATAGGGCGCACGCACCATCGTGTTGTAGTTGACATCATTGACATCGTCCGACCAAAGGTCGCGCGGCCCGATGGGAAGAGCCCAAGCGGTGGGTGCAGGCATTCGATCCGGACGGTATAGCATGCCGGCAATGCGGTGCGTTCCAATTGGTGTTCCGCCGTCGCCTTCCTTCTTGTTGGCGGCCAAGCCGGATTTTCCGATGGTGCACGGGTAGGTATGCCCCGCGAACCGCAGGCCCCGGGGCGTCAAAACCAGATCGGCGGGCGTCATAGAAGATGACCGGATTTTCTGGCCTTGGTCGCAAGGTAATCCCGGTTGTGCCGGTTTTCACCCACTTGAAGGGGCACCCGTTCCACCACGTCAATGCCGCTGGCCTGCATCATCGCGACTTTATTGGGGTTGTTGGTCAACAGTTTGACCGCCCTGAACCCCAGCGACGTCAGAATGTCTGATCCAAGGCGAAAATCGCGCTCATCATCTTCAAACCCAAGCCGATGATTGGCCTCAACCGTATCGAACCCCTGATCCTGAAGCGAATAGGCCCGCATCTTGTTCGCCAGACCGATGCCGCGACCTTCCTGGTTCATATAAAGAAGAATGCCATGTGTTTCCTGCCCCATCCTCGCCAATGCGGCACGCAATTGCGGACCGCAATCGCATTTCAGTGATCCCATCAGGTCACCCGTGAAACAGGCAGAGTGCAGGCGCGTTAAAACCGGCTTCGATCGGTCTGGTCTGCCGATTTCGATGGCGTAATGCTCCTCTCCGCCATCCTGCGGGCGAAATACGTGCAAACGGCCTGCCTCGGAGACTTCGAGCGGCAGGCGCGCGCTTACGACCGGGTGCAAAGGGCTTCGTTGCGACAAATGGGCGAGCGTTTCATCTAACGGTAAGCACGTCAGCCCGTGGACTGACGCGAATTCCGACGCCTCGGTGAGGGGCGCAACCAAAGCGGCTGGCAAAAGGCGGGCGGATTTGGTCAGTTTCAATGCAGCACGATGGGCGGACGCATCGCTGTCGCGATCACACGCCAGCGGCCCCTTCATTGGTTTGATCAAATCGTCAGATGGGTCCGCGATCCCCTGTATCCAATCCAATGAGGTCTCCGCAGGCAACAGAATGCGCGCCAGATCACCGTCATAAGCGCGTGCTTTCAGTGTTTCCGCTCGGCGCGCAGTAACTGCCAGCACGACACCCCTGGGCTCGGCAAGGACAGCCCGTAACCGCGCATCTGTCAGAGTTTCCGCCGCGAAGACCAAAGCGGAAACGGGTCCTTCCAAAACAATCGGGACCCCAATGCGCAAGTCAGCACGGGCCCGCGCAAGGCGTTCTGAGATGTTGGGACCAATCTTCATGATGTTACAATGCCTGCCATTTCATTGCATGATCTAGGCCAAATAGCCCGGAATTGAAACAATTACGGGGGGTTGTAACACGACAGCGTGAAAGAAAACCGCCCAAGCTTGCCAGAATGATAAATCGGACACATCTCTATGCCAGATTAGGGAGATAGCTCATGGCACAACTCAAAAAGATACTATTGGTCGATGACGATGATGATCTGCGTGAAGCGCTGAGCGAGCAATTGATCATGACCGAAGATTTCGACGTTTTTGAAGCTGCAAACGGTGCAGATGCGATGGTCAGGGCTAAAGAAGCGCTTTACGATCTGGTGATTCTGGACGTGGGGCTACCCGACACGGATGGTCGTGAGCTTTGCAGATTGATGCGCAAGCAGGGGGTGAAAAGCCCGATCCTCATGCTCACCGGTCATGATAGCGATGCGGACACGATCCTCGGTCTGGACGCCGGTGCAAATGATTACGTGAGCAAACCCTTCAAGTTTCCGGTCTTGCTGGCGCGCATCCGCGCACAACTGCGTCAACACGAGCAATCAGAAGATGCTGTATTCCAGTTGGGCCACTACACCTTCAAGCCTTCCATGAAAATTCTGGTGACCGAGGACGACAAAAAGGTTCGTCTGACTGAAAAAGAGACGAATATTCTGAAGTTCCTCTATCGCTCTACAGATGGTGTCGTGCCACGGGACGTGCTGCTGCACGAGGTTTGGGGATACAATGCTGGTGTCACCACGCACACGCTGGAGACACATATCTACCGCCTGCGTCAAAAAATTGAACCAGATCCGTCCAATGCGCGCCTTCTTGTGACCGAATCAGGTGGATATCGTCTTATGGCGTAAGATGTTTGGATTTTGTTAACCATATTCAAGCTATCGTTGTGCAGGGCGTGGTTCGCTGCGTCCTACGAATCCCGCGCATGTCCGGGTTATGACATGCACCTCCCTGTTGGACTTGGCCGGGCCTTGTGCCCGGCCCTTTTTTTGGGGTCAGTTTTCCGAAACCTGAGCAATCTTCTGTCGATGAGTGGTTCGGCATGGCGCAGCCTTTCACTGCGCGTTACGGTGCCGCAACTTTATCCGGAGAGCGCCCAATGCCCTTTACCCTTGCCACATGGAACATCAACTCTGTCCGACTGCGCGAAGCACTTGTCTTGAAATTGCTCTCAGAAGAAGGCCCCGATGTGTTGTGCCTGCAGGAGTGCAAAAGCCCGGTCGATAAAATGCCATTGGAGGCGTTTGCCGATGCGGGTTACGGCCATGTCGTGGCACGCGGGCAAAAGGGATATAACGGTGTCGCGATCCTGTCGAAAATCCCGATGGTCGAAGCGGGTTCGCAGGATTTTGCCGCCCTGGGCCACGCACGTCACATTGCCGGAACGCTGGAAAATGGCGTCACGGTGCATAATTTCTATGTACCCGCCGGTGGCGATGTCGCTGATCGTACCGTGAATGAAAAATTTGGGCAAAAGCTCGACTACCTGACGGATATGCGTGATTGGTTCCGTGAAAACCGCCCGGAAAAATCCATCCTCGTTGGTGATCTGAACATTGCCCCGCGCGAAGATGACGTCTGGGACCACAAGAAGCTTTTGAAAGTTGTCAGCCACACCCCCATCGAGGTGGAACATCTGGCGGACGCTCAGGACGCGGGCGGATGGGTGGATGTCACCCGCCGGGATGTCCCCGAGGGCCGTTTATATAGTTGGTGGTCATATCGCGCCAAGGATTGGGACGCAGCTGACAAGGGCCGCAGGCTGGATCATATCTGGGCAAGTGCAGATATTCAGGATGCGGGACATTCCAGTCGTATCATGCGCTCGGCACGTGGATGGGAAAAGCCCAGCGACCATGCGCCGGTCTTTGCCAGTTTTGACCTTTGAAATGCTGTGAAACCTCCCATATAAGCGCTGTCGCATATGCAAGGACAAAACGATGATGGATCTGAACCTGACCGCTGCTCCCGAAGCTGATGACCTGATCAAGGACTCTACCGAAGCCACCTTTATGGCGGATGTGATCGAGACATCGCAGACAACCCCTGTGATTGTTGATTTCTGGGCGCCATGGTGCGGCCCGTGCAAAACGCTTGGACCGCAGCTGGAAAATGCGGTGCGCGGCGCCAAAGGCGCGGTGAAAATGGTCAAGGTCAACGTTGACGAAGCGCAGATGATCGCGGGGCAATTGCAGATTCAGTCCATCCCGACCGTCTATGCTTTCCACAAGGGACAGCCCATTGACGGCTTTCAGGGTGCGGTGCCGGAATCCGAGATCAAGTCCTTTGTTGACCGGGTTGCAAAAGCCGGTGGCGGCGAGGCCCCAGGCGAAGCATTGAGCGAGGCGATTACCGCTGCCGAAGAAATGCTCGCCGAGGGTGCGGTCGCGGATGCCGCCCAGACATTCTCAGCCATTTTGGGAGAAGAGCCCAACCACGCTGGCGCTTATGGCGGATTGGTGAGGGCGCATATCACGCTGGGTGAGCTTGATCAGGCGGAGGCTATTCTAAACGGGGCACCCGCTGAAATTTCCAGCTCTCCGGAACTGGAAGCTGCGCATGCGCAGTTGGAACTGGCGCGTCAGGCCGAAGGTGCAGGGCCTGTCGACGAGCTGCGCAGATCCGTTGAGGCAAACCCTGAAGATAGTCAGGCGCGCTTTGATCTGGCGCAGGCCATGCATGCAAATGGTGATGTGGAAGGGGCTGTTGATCAGCTGCTCGAACTTTTCCGCAGAGACCGGGAATGGAATGAAGGCGCTGCCAAAACGCAGCTATTCACCATTTTCGAGGCGCTTAAGCCGAATGATCCGGTGATGTTGAACGGGCGTCGCAAATTGAGTTCAATGATATTTGCCTGAGGCAGCACGCGGGCTAGGTGGTCTTTTATGATAAAAGCCGCTGAGCTTCCCGACACGATCGCAATCTTTCCGCTACCCGGTGCCTTGTTGTTGCCGCGCGCGCGGTTGCCGCTGCACATCTTCGAACCACGGTATCTCCAGATGCTGGAGGATTCTTTGAAGACCTCAACGCGTCTGATCGGTATGGTGCAGCCGAACGAAATCCCGGGCCGAAAGGAAAACGGCCTTCAGGCCATCGGCTGCGCAGGGCGTGTCACTCAGTTTTCCGAAACCGAGGATGGTCGTTATCTGATCACCCTGTGCGGCATTTCCAGGTTTCGTGTTATGCAGGAAATTCAAGGATTTACGCCCTATCGGCGGTGCGAGGTAGCGTGGGATGGTTTTGATCGCGATCTGGGACCAGACGAAAAAGACCCTTGCTTCCAGCGCCCCGGCTTTATGAATTTGCTGGAACGATTTTTTGACGCTCGTGAGCTTTCGGCGGATTGGGAGACCTTAAAGGAAGCGGATGACGAGCTACTGATAAATTCCCTATCGATGATGCTGGAATTTGACCCCGAGGATAAACAAGCGCTTTTGGAGGCCCCGTCTCTGCCGACCCGTCGCGAAACCCTTGTCACCCTGATCGAATATCAGCTGCGTGGCGGTAGCGAGAGTGAGATGATCCAGTGAATGAAACCGCTGTCGAATTTGACCGCAGGATGCTGGAAGCGCTGATTTGCCCGCGTTCGCAGACCACGTTGAAATACGATGCGGAGAAGCAGGAGTTGATATCCATGACGGCAAACCTCGCTTACCCGATCCGCAACGGCATCCCGGTAATGCTGGTCGATGAAGCCCGGACGCTGGATTAGAGCTTTTCACCTTTCAGAAGCCGGGGCAGATCCCCCGTCAGCCCGGCCGCCTCCCGGATAAATCCCCGCCTCATTCCGGGCATGTTTCCCACGATGCCCATGCCGATGTCACGAAGCCCACGTAAGATCGGGTTATCGTTTGAAAACAGCTTGTTGAATGCATCGGTGGCAAGGGCGAGGGCGGTGTTGTCGAAGCGTCTCCACTGCTGGTAACGGGATAAAACCGCTGCGGTTCCGATATCTTCGCCGCGCCGCGATGCATCAGTGACAACATCCGCAAGGGCAGCCACGTCACGTAGCCCGGCATTCAGACCCTGGCCTGCAATGGGGTGGATGCCATGTGCAGCGTCTCCGACAAGTGCCACGCGCGGTGCGACCAACTCATTGGCAAGCGATAGTGACAATGGATATGTGAACCGCGCGCCGGTCAGCGAGAGATCGCCAAGAAAACTCCCGAATCTGGGGCGCAGAACGTTCAGGTAATCCGCGTCTGACATGGCGTTGATCTGATGAGCGTTTTCGGTCGTTTCGCTCCAAACAATCGAAGATCGGTTGCCCTTCAAAGGCAAGATCGCCAGGGGGCCGGCTGGCATGAAGAACTGATGGGCAACGCCATTGTGTGGCAAGGCGTGATCCAATGCACAGACCAGCGCCGTTTGGTTGTATTCCCACCCGGTCCGCTTGATCCCTGACCGCGCGGCGGTGCCGGAGCGCCGCCCGTCGCATCCGACAAGGAGCTTGGCACGTAGTGTCTTGCCGGACTGCAACACCACCGAGATACCTGTTGGATCAAGCTTCTGATCTATCACGACGTCGCCATTGATCTGCCGGATGGCCTTTTCTTTCTGAACAGCGTTCAGCAGAGCGGGGCGCAAATGGCGATCTTCGACCATGTACCCCATCGGGCCTTCCTCGATCTCGGCATGATCGAAGTGCATGAAAAACGGGGACGCACCTTCGCCCGCGCGCCCATCTGTGACCTTTATGTCGAGCATCGGTTGGGTGTAATCTTCGATCTTGTCCCAAATGCCAAGGGCCTGCAGAAGCCGGGCAGAGGTCAGCGCAAGTGCATAGGAACGCCCGTCGAACCCCGCGTTCTTGCGCGTTTTCACGGGCAGGGCATCGACGACAATCACCGATTGCCCCGCACTTGCCAAAGCCAGCGCCAAGGTCGGCCCATTCAGCCCGCCGCCGACAATCAGGATATCGCAATCGAAAACCATGGTCCTCATTAGGACGGTGTGCGGGGGATTGTCCATGCGCGCAAGCGTCGCTACCCTTTTTGCCAAAGACCATCGAAGGAAAAGATATGCAAGACTGGCTTCAGATGACGGCCGCGGATTTGGGCCGCGGCATTGGCGCGGGAGATATTGACCCGTGCGCTTTGACCGAAACCTATCTGGATGCCATCGAAACACATGAATTCAAAGATAGAATCTACGCGCGGACAACGACACCCCGGGCTTTGGCAGAAGCTGCCGCAGCCGCTGAGCGCGCAAAAACCGGCCATCGTTTGTCCTTGCTGGACGGTGTTCCGATCAGCTGGAAGGATCTGTTTGATACGGCGGGTGTTGCCACGGAGGCAGGCTCGAACCTGTTGAAAAACCGGATGCCGGAAATTGACGCCCTTGTCTTGCAAAATGCGACCGCGGCGGGCCTTGTTTGCCTGGGAAAGACACATATGAGCGAGTTGGCCTTTTCGGGCCTTGGACATAACCCCAGCACCGCGACCTCGCCTTGCGTCAATGACACGACCGCTGTTTCAGGGGGGTCTTCGTCGGGCGCGGCGGCGTCTGTGGCATTCAATCTGGCAGCAGCGGGCATTGGCTCTGATACTGGCGGTTCGGTGCGTATCCCATCGGCCTGGAATGATCTTGTAGGGTTGAAAACCACCTCCGGAAAGCTGAGCCTCGAAGGGGTCGTGCCGCTTGCCTTGCGGTTTGACACGGTAGGCCCGCTGTGCCGTTCGGTAGAAGATGCCAACCTCATGCTGGCGGCTTTGGAAGGAAGCAGAGCCTTCGATCTCGGCGGTGCTGCGCCTCAGGGGAGACGCATGGCGATACTCGAAACCGTCGCGATGGAGGACGTACGCGAGGCGCCTTTGGCGGCCTTTGAAAACGCCGTTGTTCGATTGCAAAATGCGGGTGCGCATATTGATCGCATCAAGGTTCCTGAGGTGGAAACAGCAATGGCCCAGAGCACTTGTGTCTATACATCAGAGGCTTACGGCCTCTGGCGCGACGCTATTGAGGCCAAACCGGAGGCACTTTATGCTGAAATTCTCGAACGTTTTCGTTTGGGAAAGGGGTTTTCCGGCCCGGATTATGTTGCTGCCTGGGCCGTGCTGAAATCTGCACGTATGGCATATGACCGTGCGACCGCCGGCTATGACGCGGTTATCTTGCCATCAGCGCCGATCTTGCCACCAAATCTGGAACTGCTGAACACGGATCACGACTATTATGTGTCTGAGAACCTGCTGGCATTGCGAAATACAAGGATCGGTAATCTGATGGGTTTATGCGCACTGACATTGCCGACAGGTGTGCCGAGTTGTGGTCTGATGTTGATGGCGCCCCCAAATTGCGAAGGCGCTCTTTTACGGGTGGCGGCCGCCGCCGAAGAGGCGTTGTCCTAAAAGCCACAAATTCTCAGAAAGCTGCGCGTTTTTGTGGACGCAGGGAGCTGCCTTCGGTACTTTGGGGCAAACGGGACGTTAATGATCCCGAGCTGAGGCAGTTTTAATGGTGTATCCTGAGCGGTTTTCGAACCTTCCGGCACATGCATGGCCGCGCTTGCGCGCCCTGTTGGACGTGTCCGAAGGAGGTGGCCCGGCCATCCACATGACCATAGGCGAGCCGAAACATGCGTTTCCGGCCTGGGTTACGGATGTGATTTCTGAAAATGCTGCCGGGTTCAACAGCTACCCGCCAAATGACGGATCGCCTGAGCTGCGTCAGGCCATCGCTGATTTCGTGAAACGGCGGTATGGTGTGCCGGTCAATGCGGACACGCAGGTTATGGCCCTGAACGGGACGCGCGAGGGGCTTTATAACGCTGTCATGGCGCTTTGCCCGGAGACAAAAGGTGGGCAAAAACCGGCAATCCTGATGCCGAACCCATTCTACCAAGTTTACATGATCGCGGCGCTTTCCGCGACGGCGGACCCGATCATGGTGCCGGCGACGGTTGAGACCGGCCATTTGCCGGAATTTGCGGGGCTCTCCGAAGATGTCCTGAACTGCGCCACGGCCGCCTACATTTGTTCGCCAGCGAATCCGCAAGGGGCGGTTGCGAGCCGGGAATATTGGCGTGACCTGATCAATCTTGCGGAGAAATACGACTTCAAAATCTTTGCAGACGAGTGCTATTCCGAGATTTACCGCGATACGCCGCCCGTAGGCGCGCTACAAGTGGCGCAGGAAATGGGCACCGATCTCAACCGCGTGGTCATCTTCCATTCCTTGTCAAAACGATCAAACCTGCCCGGCCTGCGGTCGGGGTTTGTGGCAAGTGGCGCGGAAAACATTCGTGAAATCAAACAACTGCGCAACTACGCAGGCGCACCCCTGCCGCTGCCGTTGCAAGCGGCCGCCGCAGCGGTCTGGAATGATGAAGCCCACGTGATCGAGAACCGCCGTCTTTATGTCGAGAAATACGAATTGGCGGACCGGATGCTCGGCAATGTGCCGGGGTACGCTAGCCCCGATGCCGGGTTTTTCCTGTGGCTGCCGGTTGAGAATGACGAGGCGGCAGCGGTCAAGCTCTGGCGGGAAACCGGTGTGCGGGTGCTGCCGGGCGGCTATCTGGCGCAGGACTACAACGGGGTGAACCCCGGCCAAGGCTACATAAGAGCCGCGATGGTGGCTCCAAAAGCGGAAACGGCGCGTGGGATCGAACTGATCCGCGATTGCCTCTATCCGCAATAAAAATGAGGGATCGTAAAATGGCATATCAAACACGAGGACGCGATCCGCTGCTGGACAGCAATATGGCAGCAGCAGTGGAAAGGCGCGGCAAGGAATTGTTTGGCCTCGTATTGATCGCGCTGGGGTGTATGGCCTGTGCGATGATTGCGTCTTACACGCCGGATGATCCCAATTGGATGGTGTCCACTGATGCGCCGGTGCAGAACTGGCTCGGGCGGACAGGTGCTTCATTGGCGGCGCCACTTTTCATGATTGTTGGCTGGGGAGCCTGGGGCATTGGTATTGTGCTGGTTGCCTGGGGTTTACGGTTCGCGCTGCATCAGGGGGCTGATCGCGCCATAGGTCGTCTGATCTTTGCCCCTATCGCGATTGTGCTTGGTGCCATCTACGCGGCAACTCTGACACCGGATGGAAACTGGCTGGACACTCACAGCTTTGGGCTGGGAGGCCTCTTTGGTGACACTGTCATGGGTGCTTTGCTGACCTTGCTCCCTATTGGTTCGACCTTTACGGTCAAGCTGATGTCGCTGCTGATGGCAATTGGCATTCTTGCGATTGGGGCCTTTGTCACGGGCTTTACCAAGCCTGAATTGACCCGGATTGGTCGTTTCCTGCTGGTAGGTCTGATCGTGATCTACGCCGGGATCATGGCCGTGCTGGGGCGTGGTGCCAGTGGGGCGCTCAATACCGCCCAAAACATGTCAGCGCGTCACGCCGAACGTCGTGCACAGGCGAAGGAGGCGCGCGCGGCGGCAGCGCAGGAAATCGCGGACACGACCATCCACACCGAAGTTGCACCTGTACTGGCGGTTCCGAAGTTCCAGGAAGATCCGGAGGAAACAAGACAGGGGTTGCTGTCCCGTTTACCGGGTTTGGTCAAACGTCCGGAAAAAATGCCTGAGCCTGAATTGATCGAATATGACGCTGAAGTTGATTATGAGGATGCACCGGGTGAAGAGCGGATCAAGGCCCGTATCGCTGATGTGATCAAATCGCGCGCCCGGACCAGTAACGCGGTTCATGTTCCTGCAACGGCCCCGTTGACCAAAGGGCGTGGCCGGGGCCCGGATGCTTTGGTTCTTGATACTTCTGGCGCGCGGGCCGAACCACCTTTGACGGCCTCCAAACCAGCGTCTATTCCTCCGCTCCCAGATGAGCTTGACATATTGGAGCAGGATTTCGAGGTCGCTGACGTTGAGGCACCCGTAATTCCGGCGGCAGAGCCACGTCGGGTCATCCAGCAACTGAACCGCAAACCGGTACAACCTTCGACCCGTGCCAAGGCCGAAGCGCAACCGAAGCTGTCCTTTGAGGATACGCATCCGGGCTTCGAATTGCCGCCGCTCAGCCTGTTGGAAAATCCGGTCAACGTGCAACGGCTGCACCTGAGCGACGAAGCGCTGGAAGAAAATGCGCGGATGCTGGAATCCGTTCTGGATGACTATGGCGTGAAGGGGGAAATCGTCGCGGTGCGCCCCGGTCCCGTGGTCACCATGTACGAACTCGAACCCGCGCCCGGTCTTAAGGCGTCGCGGGTGATCGGATTGGCAGATGATATCGCACGTTCCATGGCGGCACTTTCCGCGCGCGTGTCTACCGTCCCTGGCCGCTCTGTCATCGGTATCGAATTACCCAACGAGAGCCGCGAGAAAGTCGTGTTGCGCGAGATTCTAGCAGGTCGCGATTTTGGCGACAGCAACATGCGTCTGCCGCTGGCTTTGGGCAAGGATATCGGCGGCGATCCGGTCGTGGCGAACCTTGCCAAGATGCCCCACCTTTTGATCGCGGGGACAACGGGTTCGGGTAAATCTGTCGCAATCAATACGATGATCCTGTCGCTGCTTTACAAACTGACGCCCGAAGAATGCAGAATGATCATGATCGACCCGAAGATGCTGGAACTCAGCGTCTATGACGGTATTCCACATTTGCTGTCGCCTGTCGTAACCGACCCTAAAAAGGCTGTTGTGGCGCTGAAATGGGTCGTCGGCGAGATGGAAGAACGGTATCGCAAGATGTCCAAGATGGGCGTACGCAATATCGAGGGTTACAACAGTCGGGTGCGTGAAGCCTTGTCCAAGGGGGAGCTTTTTACCCGCACGGTCCAAACCGGATTTGACGAGGAGACGGGTGAACCCGTGTTCGAGACTGAAGAGAACACACCCGAAGCACTTCCCTATATCGTCGTGATCGTTGATGAGATGGCTGACCTGATGATGGTGGCGGGCAAGGAGATCGAAGCCTGTATTCAACGCCTTGCACAGATGGCGCGGGCTTCCGGTATTCACCTGATCATGGCCACGCAGCGCCCGTCGGTAGATGTCATTACCGGCACCATCAAGGCAAATTTCCCGACGCGTATTTCGTTCCAGGTGACATCGAAAATCGACAGCCGCACGATCCTGGGTGAAATGGGGGCCGAACAACTTCTGGGCATGGGGGACATGCTCTACATGGCAGGTGGCGCAAAGATCACCCGGTGTCATGGTCCTTTTGTATCTGACGAAGAGGTTGAGGAAATCGTCAATCACCTCAAGGCATATGGAGAGCCCGATTACATCAACGGTGTTGTCGAGGGGCCGTCGGAGGACAAGGAAAGTGATATAGATGCTGTTCTTGGCTTGGGCGGAAATACCGATGGCGAAGACGCTCTCTACGATTCAGCGGTGCAGGTTGTGATCCGGGACCGCAAGTGTTCGACCAGCTATATCCAGCGTAAACTGGCTATCGGCTACAACAAAGCCGCGCGTCTGGTGGAGCAAATGGAAGAGCAGGGATTGGTGTCCGCTGCCAACCATGTCGGCAAACGTGAGATACTTGTTCCGGAACAACAATAGGCTTTTGAGCGTTACCTTGGGATTCAGTGGCGGAATGACGATCATTCTGACCGCTGATATCGCATAACAAGGCCTTCGTACTTAACTGATGTCCAGAATACGATTGCTCAAGGAGCTTTGGATGAAACGTTTGATTGCCGCCGTTCTGATCGCCTGTCTGGCCTTGCCAGCTGCCGCGGATCAACTGTCACTGAATGAGATTTCCAACTATCTCAACAATTTGAAAACCGCCCAAGGCGCCTTTACGCAAATCAATGGTGACGGGACGATCAGCAGCGGTCAGCTTTACATCAAACGACCGGGAAAAATGCGGTTTGAATATGATCCACCGGAACAGGCTTTGGTGCTTGCTGACGCCAATGCAGTCGTGATCATTGACAAAAAATCCAACCAGCCTCCTGAGACCTATCCGCTAAGCAAGACACCACTGTCGCTGATATTGGCCCGAAATGTGAATTTAAGCCGGGCGAGGATGGTCACTGGACACACATACGATGGCACAGCCACGATTGTGACCGCGCAGGATCCTGATAACCCGGACTACGGAACCATTCAGATGAGCTTTACCGAAAATCCGGTGGAGCTGCGGCAATGGATCATCAACGATGCCAATGGCGGCCAGACGACGGTTATATTGGGTGCTTTCGAAGCAGGCGTTCCTTTGAAAAACAGCCTGTTCGATCCCGGCCGCGCATTGCGAAACCGGGATCGCTAAACTCGGTTATCGCCGCAGATTACATGTCGCCAATTGCGCCTGATAGGTGTCCGCGCGGGCATCGACCTTGTTGGCGACCTGCAAGAGCCAGGATTTGCGGTTGTAGCTACCACGCGCGTACCCGGTGTGACCTTCATGATAGGCAAGGTACTGGTTACGCGTATCCGTCAGGGGGATGCCGTTCTTTGACCGGCTGTTGACCATGTACCATCCCATGAAATCTGAGGCGTCTTTGATCCGGTCCCGTTTCGCAAATCGCTTGCCGGTTGCGCGTTTGTAGTCGTCCCAAGTGCCGTCCAACGCCTGCGCATAACCATAGGCGCTTGACTGACGGCCCATCGGAATGATCCCCAGCGCGTATTTATGCGGGGTACGCGCATTGGAGATGAATTTGCTTTCCTGATGGATCGTCGCCATTTGGACATGCACCGGCACGCCCCATTTCTTTTCCGTTTTCCGGAACGCTTTGATGTATTCGGGGCGCTGTTGCACGATCTTGCACGCATCATCAAGATGACGCGGCGCGCTGCCTTGGCCGCCTCCACAGGAGGCCACCAGCAATACAAGAATCATAGCGCGAAGACTTCTGCTCATCTGCCTCTCGCTTCTTTTATTTTTCGTTAGTTTAACCGAAATTCGTCTGTTGGGAAATCACGAATTATACATGTTTTTCGCAGAAGCTTACTTTGTAGACCCTGCAAATACGCTCCAAAGTGAGTAAAGAGAGGTTTTTCATACTGTCAGTGGGGTGATCACAGTCTGTTTCCCCTCCAAAGGTGGCTGTGATTGGACAAATACCTCTTGAAGCGTGTAAAATTGAACGGTAGGGGGCTGGTTGGTAATGTTACGAACGCGTGCAAAATATCATCTCGGACAGGTCGTCCGACATAAGAAACACCCCTTTCGCGGGGTGATTTTTGACGTTGATCCAGAGTTTGCGAATACCGAAGAATGGTATGAGGCGATCCCCGAAGAGAGCCGCCCGGTCAAAGAACAACCATATTATCATTTGTTGGCAGAAAATGACCAAAGCTACTACGTCGCCTATGTGTCCGAGCAAAACCTGATAGCGGACTACTCAGGCGAGCCGGTCGATCACCCGGATATTCCGGATTTGTTTGGCCCGTTCCAGGACGGATCCTACCCTTTGCATTTCCAGCTGAACTGACAGGTTATCGACGCAGAACTTACTCAAGGTCCTGTTTTCAATAACCTAAAGCGCATCCGTCTTTCCGCGGGTCACTCGCACCCTCAAGAATTCCGTCATCACGAATGCGGATCGCCTGCGCGCCCCCAATCGGCGTTTCGGGGATGCTGACGTTGTGCCCGATATCGCTGAGTTCCTGTCGAACGTGATCTGAATATCCACGTTCTACCTTCATCGAACCGGCATCTGAAAAGGCGCGCGGGAGATCAATGGCCGTCTGTGGGTCCATACCAAAGTCAACGAGGTTAGAGGCAAAACGAGCGTGTCCATTCGGTTGATAAGCTCCGCCCATCACGCCAAACGGCATGATCACCTTGCCGTTTTTGCGCACCATGCCCGGGATGATGGTGTGCATGGGCCGCTTGCCGCCCTTCAATTCGTTGGGGTGGCCCTGTTCCAGCGTGAACCCAGAGCCGCGATTTTGCAGCAATATGCCAAATTTGTCTGAAGCAATACCCGACCCAAAACCGTTGAATATCGAATAAATGAGAGACACCGACATGCCGTCACGATCCACCGTTGTGATATAGATGGTGTCCTTGTGCACGTTTTCCGAAATTGAGGTGGCATTCGGCATCGCTTTCCGGGGGTCAATCAGAGCCGCCAGTTTCCTGGCGGTTTCCATACTCAGCATGTGATCCAACCGGGTCATGAAATCGGCATCCGCCAGAAATCTGTTACGCGTATCGTAGGCGAGCTTGGCCGCTTCGGCTTCGACGTGGGTGCGCAACGTGCCAAGGGGTTCCATGCTCGCAATGTCGAATTGGGCAAGGATATTCATCATCAGCAAGGCTGTAGCGCCATGGCCGTTTGGTGGGTGTTCAACGATGTCGATATCCCGGTATGTGCCTGAAACCGGTGTTGTGGGGGTCGCCGCGACATCGGCGAAATCGTCCATTGTATGCCGCCCACCAAGCCTGTTCAGAGTGTTCACCATATCTTCGGCGATTTCCCCAGAATAAAATGCGTCGCGACCCTCCGAGGCGATGCGCCTCAGTACTGCGGCTTGATTGGGGGCGCGGAAAACCTGACCGATTTCAGGGATTTTCCCGTCAATCAGATAGAACTGTCGGGCAGTCTCTTGCAGGACTGCCGCATCGCGCTTCCAGTCAAAAGCCACGCGAGAAGCGACAGGTACGCCGTTTTCCGCGGCCGCTATCGCAGGTGCAAGTATGTCGGAAAGGCCAATTTTTCCGTAGTTTTCGGACAGGAAACAAAATGCATCCACAGCACCGGGGATGGTCACGGAGTGGGGGCTTTGGATTGGGACCGTGCTGTCACCCTGATCTCTCAGAACTGCGGCATCAAGTGCTGTTGGTGCGCGTCCCGATCCATTGAGCGCTTTGACTTCGCTTCCGTCACCATCTTGCCAAAGGACAAAGCAGTCACCGCCGATTCCGGTCATCTGCGGTTCGCATATCCCCAGCACAATGGCACCTGCAATTGCCGCATCCATCGCATTGCCACCTTTTTCGAGGATGTCCACGGCGGTCTTTGCGCCGAGTGGATGCGATGTTGCGCACATACCGTTGAGTGCAAATACGGGCGACCGGCCCGGAAAGTGAAAATCGCGCATCTTCTGCCCCAGTTGTGAAGGTTCGGTCGCAAGTTAACGGCGCAGGTGGCGATGTCCATCCTGATCGCGGAACGGTTACTGATGATGGGGAAGGTAAGTTCCTCGACGCCGCGCACTGGGTGGGGGCTATTACGCGCAGCGCCGAGGGAAGCTATATGCAGCTACAAGACAGAGAATGCCCAGTGAACAAGGCGGCAATATGATCTCAACGCGGCGCTTTGGGGGAAGATTACGGAAGAATTAAGGCTTGGTTCTTGAAACCTTAAGGACCTCTGTCAGGAAGAGAGTGCAACGGCGATCCGTATCGTCAACTGGTTCTCGTTTTCAACGCGGTTGTAATCGACATCCTTGGCGAGGTCCTGAATCAGGAACCAGCCGAATCCGCCTTCGGGTAAATCCATCAGGTCGACATCCAGAGAAGCTTGCTTGCCCAATGGGGCCGCGCCATCGGGCATGGCAGCCCCTTGATCCGTGATTTTCAGATGAAGCCCGTCTGACCGATGGCTGCAGTAAATATGGATGTCACCGGAGGTGTCCGGCTCTGGATAGGCATGTTCGACAATATTGTTGAGCACCTCTGCCAACACCAGTTCAATGGTCCCCGCTTCTTCGACGCTTAGCTCCAGTGGACCCAATTCCGTCAAAATTTGAGCGAGCGCATCGCGCACAGCCATATCGCTGCTTTGTACTGAGATTTCAAACGGAGGCAGCAAGGCAACGGCCATGAGATTGGTCCTTTTCGTGCCCGTGATCAATTGCGCAGTTCTTTGAGTGCACCATCAACTGTAGAGAATACGCTGAAAACAGTATCCATTCGGGTCAGCTTGAACACCCGTTCCACCGTCGGCGTCAGACCGGCCAGTGCCATTCTGCGCTCGGCGCCAAGATTTTTCATTGCGGCGACAATCGCCCCCAGCCCGCTTGAATCGATGAATTGCACTTCGCTGAGATCAAGCACCACGATTTCCGAGCCACCATCTGTTTCAGCGCGCATGGCATCCTTGAATTCAATTGCGACGGCCGCATCAATGCGCGGTTCCTGAACAGAAACAATGCGCAACTGATCTTCTGTTTTGGTCGAGAGTTGCATTATATACCCCGAAGTTCTGGATCTTCGCTCTTTAAAGGGCAAATCTTACTATTCCATTTAGCCCAGCAGGGAGGCCACCCGATGCGCGATGTCGTGATTTCAGGAGCAGCAAGGACACCTATGGGGGGGTTCCAAGGCGAATTCGCCAGTTTGGAAGCGTCCGAATTGGGAGGTGCTGCGATCAAGGCGGCGATCGATGGGGCGGGTGCTGCGCAAGTTGAGGAAGTGCTCATGGGATGCGTCTTACCTGCGGGTCAGGGGCAGGCCCCTGCCCGGCAAGCGGGTTTCAAAGCAGGTCTCGGCGAAGATGTCCCGGCGACCACCCTGAACAAAATGTGCGGGTCGGGTATGAAAGCCGCTATGATCGCCTTCGATCAGATCGCGCTGGGCCGGGCAGGTGTCATGGTCGCTGGCGGGATGGAGAGCATGACCAATGCGCCTTATCTACTGCCCAAGATGCGTGCCGGCGCGCGCATCGGACATGGGCAGGTGATTGACCACATGTTCCTGGATGGGCTTGAGGACGCGTATGACAAGGGTCGCCTGATGGGAACATTTGCAGAGGATTGTGCCGAGACGTATCAGTTCACCCGCAGCGTTCAGGATGAATATGCGCTCAGTTCCTTGTCGCGGGCGCTCGATGCGCAGTCGAGCGGTGCTTTTGACGGCGAGATCACCCCTGTCTCCGTCACGTCGCGCAAGGGAAGCGTCACCGTATCTGCGGATGAGCAACCTGCCTCCGCCCGGCCAGAGAAAATCCCTCATTTGAAGCCAGCGTTCCGGAAGGGCGGCACGGTCACAGCGGCAAATTCGTCGTCAATTTCCGATGGGGCTGCTGCACTGGTGCTTGCGTCAGCAGACGCGGCGCAGGCGCAGGGCCTCAATATTCGTGCCCGCATACTGGGGCACGCCAGCCACGCTCAGGCACCGGGGCTTTTTACGACAGCGCCAGTTCCTGCGGCCCAAAAGCTCCTTGACCGTTTGGGGTGGCCCAAGGACAGCGTAGATTTATGGGAAGTCAACGAAGCCTTTGCCGTTGTGCCCTTGGCCTTCATGCGGGAAATGGCGCTGGATCGTGAGATCGTGAATGTCAACGGTGGTGCTTGTGCTCTGGGACATCCCATCGGTGCCTCAGGGGCACGCATCATGGTTGCCTTGTTGAATGCGTTGGAAAAGCGCGGGTTGAAGCGGGGTGTTGCAGCCATATGTATCGGCGGTGGCGAAGGAACTGCCATTGCTATTGAGAGAGACTGATGCCTTGAAGGTCGACTATGAAGCGCTCACAAAAGCCATCGAATCCCTGACGGGCGGGGAAACAGATACTGTTGCTTTGATGGCGACTGTAGCCTGCGAGGTGCATCGCGCCGATGACCGATTTGATTGGACCGGCTTTTACCGTGTCACAGAACCCGAAGTGCTGAAAATCGGTCCCTATCAGGGCGGGCATGGCTGTCTGGTCATCCCGTTTTCACGGGGTGTCTGCGGGGCTGCCGCCCGAACGGGCGAAGTGCAGCTGGTTCGAGACGTCGATGCCTTTCCCGACCATATTGCCTGCGCCAGTTCCACGCGCTCGGAACTTGTTTTACCGGTTTGGAACAGGGCTGGTGATCTGATTGGAGTGTTTGATCTTGATAGTGACCAGCCGGATGCCTTCGACGAAAAAGATGCACAAGCATTGGCCCGAATCTTGCGGATGGTTTTTACCGCTGCGGAATGAACCGGCTGGCGAATTTTTTCCGTAGACCACGGTATACGGTGAAAATTCACTGGATTTTTTCACAAGAATCGTTAACGTGAACAAATCATCTATTTTTTCACGAAGCATCAATGCGCCACGACTTGCCCACTCCTTCAGATACGCTTGGTGCCGACCTGCGCGCGCTTCGCAAAACCCGTGGGATGACGCTCTCGGAACTCGCTGAAAGGCTGGGGCGTTCGGTTGGGTGGTTGAGCCAGGTCGAGCGCGACAAATCCGACCCCTCCATCACCGATCTGCGTGACATCGCCAAAGCACTGGATGTCTCCGTTTCCATCCTTTTTCGCCATGCAGCGTCACCCGCCGGAGAGGTGGGATACATTGTGCGCAAAACTGCCCGACGCACCATCGGCTCGAATATTGCGGGGCTGGTCGAAGAGTTGCTGTCGCCCGATCTGACCGATGATTTCGAGATGGTGCATTCGACGTTTCAGCCGGGCAGCAAGATCACCGAAACCGTCACGCGACCCACGCAGGAAGTGGGATATCTGGTATCCGGCAGGCTCGATATCGAAATTCTGGGGGTGACCCACACAATCAATCCCGGTGACAGCTTCCGCATTCGCGGAGAGGCCTTCCGCTGGGCCAACCCTTACCCTGATCCGGCCGTTGCGATCTGGGTCATTGCGCCACCGGTTTATTGACATGAGCTTTGAGGGCTGGATCATATTCACGGTTTTCTGGGCAGTCTTCGTGACGACGCCCGGACCCAACGCGGTCAACTGCATAACAAACGGCATGACCATCGGCTTCAAACGCTCTCTGATCGGGGTTTTGGCGATTCTGACGCAGGCAACATTGTTCCTACTGCTCTCAGCCCTGGGCGTGACAGCACTTATCGCGGCATCACCACAGGCTTTCTTCGTCGCCAAGATCATTGGCGCGGCTTTCCTGATTTTCCTTGGAATACGCGGCTGGATGAATGCAGCCAAACCCGTGAAGGTCGACACGCGCCCGGCGTCCTCGATTTATTTCCGCGCTTTGGCCATCGCCACGATCAATCCAAAGAGCGTGGCGGGATATCTGGCGGTATTCTCGCAATTTGTGCAGCCGGATGTGCCCATCTGGCAGCAAATGGGTGTGATCGTCCCAACGGCGCTCACGCTGACTGCGCTGAGCTATATCGGCTTTACAGCGCTGGGCGCAGGAATTGCTCGTGCCGCATTGGGGGCGGTTTTCAATGTCTGGGTGCGCCGGGTAATGGGTGCCTGTTTCGTGATCTACGGGGTGTTGCTGGGGGCTGCCTCGACCCCGGGGAGGGCGTCGTGATCAAAGGAAGCTGCCTGTGCGGTGCAGTCACCTATGTGGCGCGGGGAACGCCCGGAGCGCCTGCGGCCTGCCACTGTAATCAGTGCCGCAAACAGTCAGGCCACGTCTGGGCATCCTCCTATGTCGACGACGGAGCCCTCGAGATTGCTGGAGAGGTGCGCTGGTTCCAGTCTTCTGACAAAGCACGGCGCGGATTTTGTCCGACATGCGGCTCGGCGCTCTTCTGGGATCACGAGGACGATCCGTTTATCTGTTTTTCAACCGGCTCAATTGACGGGCCGACCGGGCTTCGCTTGCGCGGCCACATCCATACCGCCGACAAGGGCGATTACTACGCAATCTCGGCCGAAGAGCCGCAAAGGGAGACCTAGATCATGGCAGAATTTCCAACGACGGCCCGGGTGGTCATCATCGGCGGCGGGGTGGTCGGCACCTCGACCCTGTACCATCTGGCGAAAGCGGGCTGGAAAGACTGCGTTCTGCTGGAGAAAAACGAACTGACGGCGGGATCGACCTGGCATGCGGCGGGCAACGTGCCGAACTTTGCCGGGTCCTGGGCCGTGATGAACATGCAGCGCTATTCCGCATCCATGTACCGGACGCTGGGTGATGATGTCGGTTATCCGATGAACTATCACGTCACCGGCGCGATCCGTCTGGCGCATAACAAGGAACGTATGCAGGAATTCGAGAAGGTCGCCTCGATGGGGCGCTATCAGGGCCTGACAATGGACATCTGCACGCCCGATGAACTGAAGGAGCATAACCCTTTCATCGAGACACATGATCTGGCGGGCGGCCTCTGGGATCCGCTGGATGGCGACATTGACCCTGCGCAGTTGACGCAAGCTCTGGCCAAAGGCGCACGGGAAGCGGGCGGGCGGATCGAGCGGTTCTGTCCGGTCGTTGGTATTGAGCGCGATGGTGACGAGTGGATCGTTAAAACGGAAAAAGGTGACATCCGCTGTGAATATGTCGCCAACTGTGCGGGCTATTATGCGCAGCGCGTCGGTGAGATGTTCAAGCCATTCGGTGGCCGCACGGTGCCCATGGTGGTCATGTCCCACCAGTACTTCCTGACCGAACCAATTGCGGAACTGGAAGCCTGGACCAAGGAGCACGGGCGCAAGGTGCCGATGATCCGCGATGTGGACATAAGCTATTATCTGCGCCAGGAAAAAACCGGTCTGAACCTCGGGCCTTATGAGCGCAATTGCAAAGCGCATTGGGTGACGCCCGACGATCCGATGCCCGAAGATTTCTCGTTCCAGCTATATCCCGATGATCTGGAGCGGTTGGAGTTCTACATCGAAGATGCGATGGAACGGATGCCGCTTCTGGGCACGTCCGGTGTCGGGCGCAACATCAACGGGCCCATTCCATACGCGCCTGACGGTCTGCCGATGATTGGCCCGATGCCGGGCGTGAAAAATGCTTTCGAAGGGCATTCCTTCACCTTCGGGATCGCGCAGGGCGGCGGTGCGGGTAAGTGCCTCAGCGAATGGATCATGCATGGCGAGACCGAGCTGGATATGTGGGCCGTCGATCCGCGCCGCTATACCGATTACGCCGATCACGACTATTGCCTGTCGAAAGCGCTGGAAACCTATGGCCACGAATACGCGATGCATTTCCCGCATCACGAATGGCCCGCCGGGCGCAACAAGAAGCATTCCCCGAACCACGACGCGTTGATCGCTGCTGGTGCTCAGATGGGCGCCTATAACGGCTGGGAGCGAGCCAACTGGTTTGCCAAGGAAGGTGACGACACCTCCGAAGAGGCGACCCATACATGGGACCGTCAGGGACCGTGGACACAGCGCGTCAAGGAAGAGGTCGAAGCGGTGCGCGACAACGCCGGCGTGCTCGATATGGTGGGATTTTCGCGCTACACGCTCAGTGGCGAGGGTGCTGCGGAATGGCTGCGCGGTCAGATTGCCGGGGCGCTGCCCAAGGCGGGCCGGATGAACCTGGGTTATTTCACCGATAGTCGCGGAAAGATCGTCACCGAGGTCACCATCATCCGTTGGGGGGAGGATGATTTCTGGCTGATGACCGCTGCCGTGGCGCAATGGCATGACTTCGAGTTCCTGCAAAAAGCGCTGCCTGCTGATGGATCACTGACCCTGACGGATATCACCAAGCAGTGGTCCACCCTCCTGCTGACTGGCCCGAAATCACGCGAGATGCTGGCCAGCGTTACCGAAGGGGCCGATCTTTCGACAGGCTGGTTGACCCTTCAGGACGCCACCGTTGCAGGCAAAGCCGCAAAACTCATGCGGATCAGTTTTGCGGGCGAACTCGGCTGGGAGGTACACACCGCGTTTGACGACAGCCCGGCCGCTTATGCCGCGTTGAGCGAGGCGGGTGCTGTGCCCTTTGGCATGTACGCGTTGAATTCCATGCGGATCGAGAAAGGTTATCGCACCTGGAAAGGCGATCTTTCCACCGATTACTCTTTGCTCGAAGGGGGCATGGAGCGTTTCATTCGCTTCGAGAAACCACAGGATTTCCCCGGCAAGGCGGCTCTGCTCAACGAAAAGCAGCAGGGATCGAAAAAGCAATTTGTCACCCTGATCGTTGACGCGCCGGAACAGGACGCGCCCTATATGTCGCCGCTTTTCCATAACGGCGAGGTTGTGGGTGAGACCACCTCCGGTGACTGGGGGTATCGGATCAACAAATCTGTGGCCCTTGGCATGTTGCGCAAGGACCTGACAGAACCGGGCACCGAGGTTGAAGTGGAAATCTACGGCAAGCGGTGCAAAGCCACTGTGCAACCGGATCAACCGCTGTGGGACCCTGAAAACGAAAGAATCCGGGCGTGACCCAAATCACGCTTCTTGATGGCGGTATGGGACAGGAGCTGATCCACCGTGCAGGGGATCGGCCGACGCCATTATGGTCGACCCAAGTGATGATGGATCATCCGGGTATGGTGCAGGGCGTACATGCGGATTTCTTTGCCGCGGGTGCAACGATTGCCACCACAAACACCTATGCCATCCACCGGGACCGCCTGGAAGACGCCGAGGTTGCCGGGCAGTTTGAGCGCCTGCATGCAGCAGCCCTTGCGGAAGCGAAAGCGGCCCAAGCCGCTCATGGGTCCGGCAGGATCGCAGGGGCCATCGGACCATTGCGCGCCAGCTACCGCCCTGATCTGCACCCCGCATCGGATGTGGCCGTTGCCTTGTTCGGAGAGGTGGTGCAAACACTGGCGCCGCAGTGCGATTTTCTGATTTTCGAAACCGTGGCCTCTGTTGCGCACGCGCGCGACGGGCTGAAGGCCGCGCGCCGGACGGATCGACCGGTTTGGTTGTCCTTGACGGTCTCGGACACTGACGGCACGCGCCTGCGGTCAGGTGAACCGCTGGCGGAGGTGTTGGAGATTGCACGTGGCGCCGATGCGGTGTTGATCAATTGCTCTGCCCCCGAAGCAGTCACGCAGGGCCTTCCGATCATCGCTGATCTGGGCCTGCCTTTCGGCGGCTATGCCAATGCGTTCGAACTCATCACCGAGGATTTTCTGAAAGAAAAACCAACCGTCGACGCGCTCAAAGCCCGCCGTGACATGGGGCCGCGCGCCTATGCCGGTTACGTCATGGAATGGGTGGGGCTTGGCGCAACAATTGTCGGGGGCTGTTGCGAAGTCAGCCCCGATCACATCGCCGAAATTGCCAGGCGGCTGCAAGCTGCCGGTCACACAATCATCTAGGGAAACTATTCATGGCTTTGCCTCCGTCGCACGCGCGTGTTGTCATCATTGGGGGTGGCGTTATCGGCTGCTCCGTCGCCTATCACCTTACCAAACTGGGCTGGAAAGATGTGGTCTTGCTGGAGCGCAAGCAACTGACGTCCGGTACGACATGGCATGCTGCCGGGTTGATCGCGCAGCTTCGGGCAACCGCCAATATGACCAAATTGGCGAAATACTCCCAAGAACTCTACGGCAATCTTGAGGAAGAAACTGGGGTGGCCACAGGCTTCAAACGGTGCGGATCTATCACCGTCGCGCTGACAGACGAGCGGCGCGAGGAAATTTTGCGACAGGCGGCCATGGCGCGCGCTTTTGGCGTGGATGTCGAAGAGATTTCAGCGCAGGAGGTGAAATCCCGATATGAGCACCTGAACATCGAGGGTGTCACCGGCGCGGTCTATCTGGACAAGGACGGGCAGGGCGATCCGGCAAATATCGCGCTGGCTTTGGCCAAGGGCGCGCGTCAGGGCGGCGCGCAGGTGATCGAGCGCACGCGCGTGACATCCATTCGCCGCGAGGGGCGTCGTGTCACCGGTGTCGATTGGGAACAGGGTGGTGAGAGCGGTTTCATCCAAGCGGACATGGTTGTGAACTGCGGTGGGATGTGGGGTCATGAAGTAGGCCGCATGGCGGGTGTGAACGTGCCGCTGCATGCTTGTGAGCATTTCTACATCGTGACGGAGGCTATTCCGGGCCTGACGCAATTGCCGGTCCTGCGGGTGCCGGATGAATGCGCTTATTATAAGGAAGATGCGGGCAAAATGCTGCTGGGCGCCTTTGAGCCCAATGCCAAACCCTGGGCGATGAATGGCATTCCGGCGGATTTTGAATTCGATCAACTGCCCGAGGATTTCGACCATTTCGAGCCTATCCTTGAAGCGGCGGTGGAGCGTTTGCCGATGTTGGCCGAGGCTGGCATTCATACGTTTTTCAACGGGCCGGAGAGTTTCACGCCTGACGACGCCTACCATCTGGGTCTGGCGCCAGAGGTGGATAATTTCTGGGTGGCGGCCGGGTTCAACTCCATTGGTATCCAGTCGGCTGGTGGGGCGGGTATGGCCCTGGCGCAGTGGATGCAGGATGGCGAAAAACCCTTTGATCTGGGCGATGTGGATATTTCCCGCATGCAGCCCTTTCAAGGCAACAAGACCTACCTCTTTGAACGTTCGAAAGAAACGCTTGGCCTGCTTTATGCCGATCACTTCCCGTTCCGGCAGAAGGAAACGGCGCGTGGCGTGCGCCGGACGCCGTTTCACCAGCACCTTCTTGATAAAGGCGCTGTCATGGGGGAGCTGGCAGGATGGGAACGGGCAAACTGGTTCGCCGATCCGGGTCAGGATGCGGCCTACAGCTACAGCTGGAAACGGCAGAACTTCTTTGACAACGTTGCCCGCGAAGTGGCGGCCATCCGGAACAATGTCGGCATGTACGATATGTCGTCCTTCGGCAAAATCCGTGTGGAAGGACGCGACGCAACCGCTTTCATGAATTACGTTGGCGGCGGTCAATATGATGTGCCGGTCGGCAAAATCGTCTATACGCAGTTTCTGAACCATCGCGGCGGTATTGAGGCGGATGTGACCGTTACCCGCCTGAGCGAGACGGCCTTTCTGGTCGTGACGCCCGCCGCAACACGTCTGGCGGATCAAACCTGGATGATGCGCCATGTCGGCGATTTCAACGTGGTGATCACGGACGTGACCGCGGGCGAAGGTGTTCTGGCCGTGATGGGACCCAATGCACGTAAGCTCTTGCAGGCGGTTTCGCCCAATGATTTTTCCAATGAGATCAACTCTTTTGGCACCGCACAGGAGATTGAGCTTGGCATGGGGCAGGCGCGGGTGCATCGCGTGACCTACGTTGGTGAGCTTGGCTGGGAAATCTACGTGAGCAGCGATATGGCGGCTCATGCTTTTGAAACCCTGCACGCGGCAGGGCAGGAGATGGACCTGAAACTCTGTGGCATGCATATGATGGATTGTGCACGGATCGAGAAGGGTTTCCGGCACTTCGGGCATGACATCACCTGCGAAGACCACGTGCTGGAGGCGGGGCTGGGTTTCGCGGTGAAAACAGACAAACCGGATTTCATCGGTCGCGATGCGGTTCTGCGCAAGAAAGAAGAAGGGTTGTCCAGCCGGTTGCTCCAGTTCCGTCTGACGGATCCGGAACCGCTGCTCTATCACAATGAACCGGTGATCCGGGACGGCGAGATCGTGGGTTACCTGTCGTCTGGGTCTTATGGGCATACATTGGGCGGTGCCATGGGCCTTGGCTATGTGCCCTGCGCTGGAGAGACCGCCGCCGACGTGCTGGCATCGCGTTATGAGATCGACGTTGCCGGCACAAGAGTTGCCGCAGAAGCCTCCCTCAGACCCATGTATGATCCTAAGTCCGAGCGGGTGAAAGCTTAGCGGTGAACCCATGCGTTTCTGATGGGCCGCAAATAGCGTTCCCCTCCCCGGCAAGGGGTTGAACATCGGCGTGGGTTCTGCGAGCAGACCCCATGTCCTCCGATTACATGCCACCGCAAGGCCCGCTTGCGATCTTGCACGAAGACGCCGAGGTCTTGCTGGTCGATAAACCGGCGGGCCTCTTGTCTGTGCCCGGCAAGGGGCCACATCTGGCCGACTGTCTGCTGTCACGTGTTCAGGCTGTCTTCCCCGATGCTTTGTTGGTGCACCGATTGGATCGCGATACGTCGGGGGTCGTGATTTTTGCACTGACCCCTTATGCCCAACGTCATCTCGGTCTTCAGTTCGAAAAGCGAATGACAAAAAAGACCTATGTTGCGCGTGTGTGGGGTGTGCCGGGCGAAAAGTCTGGTACGGTCGATCTGCCCCTGATTGTCGACTGGCCCAATCGTCCAATACAGAAGGTTTGCCATGAGACAGGTAAACCCGCCCAAACAGATTGGCGCGTTTTGAAGGATGAGCAGACCACAGCGCGGGTGCGTCTGCAGCCGCATACCGGGCGCAGTCACCAGTTACGCGTTCACATGCTCAGCCTTGGTCACCCCATTTTGGGCGATCCCTTTTACGCGACCGGTCCGGCCCGGGAGTTCGACCGCTTGATGCTGCACAGCCAGGAACTGCGATTCAATCACCCGCAGGGCGGTCGCTCCATGAAAGTCCGCGCCCCTCTTCCTTTCTGAAGCTGCGTGTCATCTGAAATCTCAATTTTGCCACTTGACATGATACCATATGGTTTCATAAAAGAGATACCAATCGGTATCATAAAGGAGGATACATGGCTCCGGTACAATCCACTTTTCGGGCTCTGGCCGATCCGACGCGGCGCGATATTCTCGTCCTGCTGCGGCACCGTGATCTGACAATTGCCGAAGTTGCGGAAAATTTCGACATGACGCGTGCCGCCGTCAAAAAGCACCTCACGGTGCTGTCGGACGGTGGGCTCATTACCGTCCGTGCAAGCGGGCGCGAACGCATCAACACGATTAACCCCAAAGGCATTGAGCCGATCGTCGATTGGCTCAAGTTCTTTGACATATTCTGGGACGACCGCCTCTCAACGCTCAAAACTATCATTGAAAAGGACAAGAAATGACCCAACCAACATTGCGCAAAACGATTTATCTCAAAGCATCACGTTCCGAGGTCTGGGCATTTCTGACCGAACCGGAAAAGCTGGCCCAATGGTTTCATGCGCCACAGAAAACGCTTGAGAAGGGTCAAAAACTGGAGATGTTTGGCACCACCTCCGGGGATCTGCTCATTTGGGGTGAGGTCAAGGAAGCGCGCGCGCCCGAATATCTGGAGTACACTTTCACGGTAAAGCCGATGGGCGATGCGGTGAGCCTCGTCAAGTGGACCTTGGCGGAAGTCGCAGGAGGTACTCAACTGTCGCTGGAGCATTCTGGCTTGCCAGCCGCCGCAGAAGCTTTCGACCTTGTGCTGGCACTCGACAACGGCTGGGACAAACACTTCATCCAGATGCGCGAAGCGATCCACGAACCCGTACCTGCATAGGCCTTTCGAGGCTATCATCATGGCGGCCTCCTTTGGTGAACGCGAAGTTCATCAGGGGACGCCAGTCATGAGGACGCCCGAACCCGCATCTGGAACAGTGATCGGTTCTGCGTATCCACGCGCCAGACGAGACCACCAATAGTCGATCGACCGAGCCCGTAAGGGGAACGCCTGATCACATCGGTATTGGCAAATAGAAACCGCCGCGGCAGAAACCGCGGCGTTTTTTGTTGGAGGTTCTGCGGTCGCAATTCCCGCAGAAGTGTCTTCCTATTCGGCCGCCCAGCCAGAGACGGCTTTGACTTCGAGAAATTCCTCCAATCCATAAGTCCCGCCTTCACGGCCGTTTCCGGATTGTTTGTATCCACCAAAGGGTGAGCCTTGTGCAAATCCCTGTCCGTTGGTTTCGACCATTCCTGAACGCAGACGTCTTGCGACGCGGCGGCGTTTTTCATCATCTTCGGTCTGGATGTAGTTGGTCAGGCCGTAAGGCGTATCGTTGGCAATCGCGATTGCTTCTTCTTCGCTCTCGAACGGGATGATTGACAAAACCGGGCCAAAAATCTCTTCGCGGGCGATTGTCATTTCGTTGGTAACATCCGCAAAGACTGTCGGTTTGACGTAGTAGCCGCGATTGAGTCCATCCGGACGACCCAGGCCGCCCGCCACGAGGCGCGCTTCACCCATACCAACCTCGATGAGCTTCTGAATCTTGTCGAATTGCGCCTTTGAGACAACCGGGCCGATGTGTTTACCTTCTTCGGATGCCGGGCCGACATGTGTGCCCATGGCCGTTTCCGCCGCCATTTCGACAGCCTCGTCATAGCGTGATTTATGCACAAGCATCCGGGTGGGTGCGTTGCAGGATTGACCGGTATTCCGGAAACAGCGCACCGCGCCGGATTTTGCTGCTTTAGGGTGCGCATCCTCAAAAATGATGTTGGCGCCCTTTCCACCCAACTCAAGGCTGACGCGTTTGAGCGTGTCTGCTGCGGCTTTCGAAATGGCGATGCCGGCGCGGGTCGAGCCGGTAAAGCTCACCATATCGACCTCCGGGTGTGCGGATAGCTGGCTGCCAACACCCGCGCCGTCGCCATTGACCATATTGAAAACACCGGCAGGAAAACCCGCCTCATGCACGAATTCCGCAAAGAGCAGGCCGGACAATGGTGCAATTTCCGAGGGTTTGAGGACCATGGTGCAGCCCGTCGCCATGGCTGGAACGGCCTTGAGGATGATCTGGTTCATTGGCCAGTTCCAGGGCGTGATCAACGCGCAAACGCCAATCGGTTCCAGCAAGGTCTTTTCCGTCGATGTGAAATCGCGCTCGAAGCTGAAGTCTTCGAAGGCCTTGAGAAATCCATCCAGATGCCAGCTGCCCGCGCCCACCTGCTGGTTGCGGCTGAGTTCCATCGGCGCGCCCATCTCCATCGACATGGCTCGGGCCATTTCATCGGAGCGCGCGTTGTAGATTTCAAGTAAACGCCGCATCAAGCCCGTGCGTTCTTCCTTGCTCGTCCGGGACCAGCTGTCAAAAGCCGCACGCGCAGCAGCGACTGCGGCATCCGTGTCCGCCTGATCGCCCAGAGAAATAACGGCGCATTGTTCTTCGGTCGACGGATCGATCACAGCAAAATCATTTGCCGTTGCGGGGGCGACCCATTGACCGTTGATGTAGAAATCACGTTTTTCCAACATGGGTTCTCTCCTTTTTCCTTTGGGACCGCGGGGTGCGGTGTAGCGTGGATTCGCGGCACTCTGTCACTGGGTTTGATCCTCTGCAAGAGAGGGGATGAAAGACGCGCGCGAACGTATTAGGTTAACGAACATTAGATACTGTTAGCATTGCACCGGAGGACACCATGGGCTTGCGCATCAACGACACCGTTCCGAATTTGACGGTCGAAACAGACCAAGGCACAATTCAATTGCACGACTGGATTGGCGACAGCTGGGCGATTTTGTTTTCCCACCCCAAAGATTTCACGCCGGTATGCACAACCGAGTTTGGGGCTGTGGCGCAGCTGGCAGACGAATGGGAAAAGCGAGGCACCAAAGTCATCGGTGTTTCGGTCGACGGCGTCGAGGATCACAAGAAGTGGAAAGGTGACATTGAAACCTTCGGCGGCGCAAAAGCCGGTTTCCCGATCATCGCCGACGATGGCCTTGAGGTTTCCAAGGCTTTTGACATGCTGCCAGCCGAGGCATATTTGCCCGATGGTCGCACGCCCGCAGACAGTGCGACGGTGCGGTCGGTTTTCATCATTGGGCCCGACAAACAATTGAAGCTGTCGATGACATACCCGATGACCGTGGGTCGGAACTTTGCCGAGGTCCTGCGGGCATTGGACGGACTGCAAATGTCCATCGGCAAAGGCGTTGCAACGCCTGCCAACTGGAATGTCGGGGATGATGTGATCATTCCTGCAACTGTGTCAGATGAGGACGCAAAGGCAAAATTTGGTGAGTTCAACAAGATCTTGCCCTACCTGCGGACCACGAAAGCACCCCAATAACCTGATCTTGGGGCGGCGTGTATTGCGCCGCCTCAAAGTGGCAATTCGGTTGTCGATTTAAGCTCTTTCAAAACAAAGCTCGAATGCACTTCGCGAACAATCGCGTTGCGCAGGAGTGTATGGGTCATGAAGTTCTCATAGGCTTCGACATCTGCCACGCGAATCTTCAATTGGTAATCAGCCTTTCCGGAAGTCGCATAGCATTCGACGATTTCGGGATGGCCTTCGATCAGACTGGCGAACCCGGAAACCGTCTTTTCTGAGTGGTCGGTGAGTGTGATCGCGGCCAGAACACTCAATTTGCAATCAAGCTGATTGGGGTCCAGTAAAGCCACCCGCGCACGGATGAGCTTTGCACTTTCGAATTCCTGCAATCTGCGCCAGACGGTGCTTTGTGCCATGCTACACCGCTCGGCGAGTTGTGCCAGCGACAGCCCCGAATCGCGTTGAATTTCCCGCAATAATCGCTGATCCGAAGCTGATATTTTCATTTTTCCGCTCAGTTGGGATTTCTTGTGACAATAGCTGGCGCAGATAAAACAAAAAAGCCCCAGCGATCGCTGAGGCATTCCCGTTTGTGTTTACAGTCGCTTTAGATAGGGCGACGGCGACGCGCCATAACGCCGATTGTGCCAAAGGCTGTGAGGAACAATAGCGCGGAGGCTGGAACCGGTACGACAGCGGCCCGCGCCTCTGACGCCAGAATGCGATGCGTGGCGGATGTCGGGTGGACCGCGTCAGCAAAGAGGAAACTGTTCACCTGTTCCAGGGTCAACCCACCGTCGGTAACGCAGTTTGGCCCAAGATCGTTTGCGAAGCTGATCGTGCAGGGCAAGGTGACATTAGTAAAATCATAGATACCTTCCGGGCCAAGAGGATCATTCAGAGCATCGTTAAACAAGGCGAACGTATCGACCGTGTAGATGTTCAACCCGGCATTTTGCAGGTCAGCGATGTTGCTTTGAAGCTGATTGTTGAACGCCAATGTTGCGTCGGTGGCGTTCTGCTGATTGTCGGCGTCGAACACAGCATATGAGGGTGTAAGTCCAAGATCGGGCAAATTGGGAATGATGAAATCGTCGAACAGTCCGCGCGTGGATGTGGCAATGCTCTCGACCTGTTGGGTCAGCAGGTTTGCGGCATTCCGAGCGTCCTCCAGACGGGTATCACCCGCAAGCGTGTTGAACAGATCGTTTGCACCGAACCATACGGAGACAAGGGGGTTATTTCCTGGCTCAATAGCGTCGAAAAATGGCGGCACGGGCACGTCCAGAAAAAGATTCGCGGAAAATGCCTGAATCTGACCTGCAAATGTGGAAATCGGTGTCCGAGGCGCGGCTACCGGACCGGCAGTTGCTCCGCCAATCGCGTAATTCTGAGTGTTCTTGCCAGCGGCTTCGAAATCGTCTGCCAGGAACTCTGTCCAAACTTTCCCGTTTGAAAATCGCCCGTCCAGGCTGGGTGCAGATAAAAATCCCGGACCCGCTTTCCCATCATCCGAGAGGCTGTCGCCAAACGCATAGTAGCTGGTGAAAGTGTCTGCCAATGTGCTGGCCTGCGCCGTTGTCGCCAGGCCGAGCGCGATTGTCGTTGCAATAGCTGTTGTCTTCATAACTGGCCCTCCCAAGCCTATTTGGGAGAAATTAGCACTGTTTCGGTGGCTGCACAGGATGACCCTGCGGCAATTTATCAGGACGCTACGTCAAAAAAACCCCGGCGCGATGGCCGGGGTAATTGAGTCTTCGAAGATCAAGCAGTGATTACTCGTCTGCTGTCGCTTCCTCTTTTTTGATCTCTTGGCCAGTTTCCTGATCAACCACCTTCATCGACAGGCGCACCTTGCCGCGGTCATCAAAGCCCAGAAGTTTGACTTTAACTTCCTGACCTTCCTTGAGAACATCCGACGGGTGGTTCAGGCGGCGGTTCTCGATCTGGGAGACATGCACGAGGCCGTCGCGCTTGCCGAAGAAGTTCACGAAAGCACCAAAGTCGACGATCTTCACGACGGTGCCAGTGTAGACCATGCCTTCTTCGGGTTCGGCTACGATGGAGTGGATCATGTCGTAGGCTTTCTTGATCGAATCGCCGTTCGGAGACGCGATCTTGATGGTGCCTTCGTCGTTGATGTCCACTTTCGCGCCCGAGACTTCCACGATTTCGCGGATGACCTTGCCGCCGGAGCCGATGACTTCGCGGATTTTATCCGTTGGAATCTGCATCGTCTCGATACGGGGTGCGTGGACAGAGAAGTCCGCTGCACCGGTGATGGACTTTGCCATTTCACCCAGGATATGCATCCGGCCGTCTTTGGCTTGAGCCAGCGCTTTTTCCATGATCTCGGGCGTGATGCCCGCGACCTTGATGTCCATCTGCAAGGAGGTGATGCCGTTCTCGGTGCCTGCGACTTTGAAGTCCATGTCGCCCAAGTGGTCTTCATCGCCCAGAATATCGGACAGGATCGCGTAAGAACCGTCCTCTTCCAGGATCAGACCCATGGCCACACCGGCCACCGCGTTCTTCAGCGGTACACCTGCGTCCATCATCGACAGCGATCCACCGCAGACCGACGCCATCGAAGACGAGCCGTTGGATTCGGTGATCTCGGAGACCACGCGGACGGTGTAGGGGAAGTCGGTGGCTGCGGGCAGAACCGCCTGCAACGCGCGCCACGCCAGTTTGCCGTGACCGATTTCGCGGCGACCTGGAGGGCCCACGCGGCCCGCTTCACCAACCGAATAGGGTGGGAAGTTGTAGTGCAGTAGGAAGTTGGATTTGAAGTTACCGTGCAGCGCATCGATGAATTGCTCATCGTCGCCAGTGCCCAGCGTGGTCACGACCAGACCCTGCGTTTCACCGCGGGTGAACAGCGCAGACCCGTGGGTGCGGGGCAGAAGGCCGGTTTCACAGACGATGTCACGGATTTCGTCGGTTTTCCGTCCGTCGATCCGCTTGCCGGTTTTCACCACGTCGCCGCGCAGGATCGAGGCTTCAAGGCCTTTCATCGCGGAGCCGAGGTTCGGGTCCTCTGCCTGCTCTTCGCTCAACGCTGCCATAATCTTCTCGCGGGCGGCGGCCACGGCGGTGGTGCGCTCCTGCTTGTCGGAGATCGCGAAAGCCGCGCGCATGTCTGCTTCGCCAGCAGCGGCGATGGCCGCAGACAGCTCGGAATAATCCGCAGGCTGATAGTCGAAGGGCTCTTTGGCCGCTTCTTCTGCCAGGCTGATGATCAGGTCGATCACCGGTTGGATTTGCTCATGTGCGAATTTCACCGCACCCAGCATTTCCTCTTCGGTCAGCTCGTAAGCTTCGGATTCGACCATCATCACAGCATCTTTGGTGCCAGCGACAACCAAATCCAGACGTTGTTCCGGGTTTAGACGCAGGTCCTGCATGTCATCGACGGTCGGGTTCAGAACGTATTCGCCATCCTCGAAACCGATGCGGGCACCGGCAATCGGGCCCATGAAGGGCGCGCCGGAAATCGTCAGCGCGGCGGAGGCCGCGATCATCGCAACCATATCGGGATCATTGACCAGATCGTGGGAAAGCACGGTGCACATTACCAGCACTTCGTTTTTGAAGCCCGGTACGAACAGCGGGCGGATCGGACGGTCGATCAGGCGTGCGGTCAGTGTTTCTTTTTCAGTTGGGCGCGCTTCACGCTTGAAAAAACCGCCAGGCACTTTGCCGGCGGCGTAGTATTTTTCCTGATAATGCACGGTCAGTGGAAAGAAATCCTGACCCGGCTTTTGTTTCTTGGCAAAGGTGACGTTTGCCATGACGCTGGTTTCGCCCAGCGTTGCAATCACCGACCCATCCGCTTGACGGGCCACTTTTCCAGTTTCCAGTGTGAGCGTCTCTTCGCCCCACTGCATCGACTTTTTCGTTTCGTTGAACATCTAGGTTCCTCAAGTTGGCCCATTGGCCATTTGCATAGGGGGCGTATTCCCCCTGACCCCGGTATCTTCTTTTGGCGGCGCTGAGGTCCGGGCGCCGGCTTTCAGATTGCGGGTACGTACACGAGAAATAGAGTATTGGAAAGAGACGCCGTGCGCTTCAGGCAAACCAATTCATGCCAGCAATCACAGCGATACTGCCTGCAAAAATACCGTTTGCCGAAATCCGTGCAGAAGGTTTCCGTTTCCGAACTGTTGGTACAACTTTCTGAAACTGATCCTCGCGCCATGGTGCTATCGATCAGGGGGCGTTTTCACCCAGGATTCGTGAAAACAAACCGACAACAAAGGCTGTTGTCATGCCGAACATCAATATACCGGTGACTGAAACCATCGCACCAGCAATCCGAAAACCAGGATCGAGAACCACGTCGCCGTAACCCACTGTCGTGTAGGTGACCAATGCGTAATAGATAGGCGCTTCATATCCAGGCAGCGCGCCAGCGGCCCACAGAGAAAACGCGCTGATATAGATTTGAAGGGTGTGCGAGAAGAGCAGCACAAGGAAAAGAGCGCAGACCGTCAGAATCTGATGCCGCGTATTTCGATGTTCTGCAAAGTGATCATGGTTGCGCAGATACCGTACAAGACGCGCAACGATCAGGATATGCAGCAATGAGCAGACGAGAAGCACAGCACTGCCAAACATGATTTGGAATAGGACGGGCATAGGTGTTCAGGTCTGCGCTGGTTCGACGTTTCCGATGGTCTAAGGTGTCAGCGCGATGTTGTCCAATCGCGTTAGACTTGGGAGAGTGTGGCCAGCACGACGACGGCCATCATTGAAAGAGCCATCGCAACGTTGATAGCGCGCTGGCTTTTTGCAGGCAGGTCCATCTTGCGCAAGGCAATGCCAAGCCAGAGCCAACTGAAATGGATCGGAATCCAGATGGCATTTACGATCAGAAATTTCAGCGCGATCTCGAAGACAAGGTTCTGAGGCCAGAAACCGAAACCTGTAAATAGCGTGGTGTTTACCGCATAGGCTTTTGGATTGATGGCTTGCAACATGATGCCACCGATGATCCCGGGCGGGCTGGCACGTTCGATAAAGGCGATCTTGGTGCCGGCAAATGCGATGCGACAAGCCAAGTAGGAGAGGTAGGCGACTGAAGCGATAAAGAGGATTGTACGCAGTCGGTCATCTGCCAAAATGGCGGCTGTCAAACCGCTTACGATGGCAAGGCAGACCAGGTTGGTGCCAATGAAAAGACCGGTCACGTATCTGGCACCGGCGCGCGCGCCAAATGCAGCGCCCACGCCGGCCGTCGAAAGAACACCGGGCCCGGGTGTTGCCATGAGGAAAAAGACAGCAGCAGCAAAAGTCAGCATGCGCGCAACCTAATGGACCTTATGAGGAGGTAAAGGGGGGCGCCACACAAAGAAAAACCACGCCGATGCGGGCGTGGTTTTATGGGTTTTCCGGGCTGATGAGGTAGTTTTCTAAAAACGGCAGGCACCCGGATGTTCGGATAACAGATCGTTATCTGCGCAGGCCAAGGCGTTTGATGAGGTCCTGATACCGGGCTTCATCTTTGGCTTTGGTGTAGTCAAGAAGTTTGCGGCGCGTGGCCACCATCTTGAGAAGACCGCGGCGGCCGTGGTTGTCTTTCTTGTGTGTTTTGAAGTGCTCGGTCAGGGTCGCAATGCGCGACGACAGAATGGCGACTTGCACCTCAGGCGAACCGGTGTCGCCTTCTTTGGTGGCGAATTCCTTCATGACGCGTGCTTTTTCTTCAGCAGTAATCGACATCGGGGTCTCCTTTTTCAAAAGAGTTACGGGAATGGCGCAAGCCGGGATGTCGTCCAGCGTAGGCCCATGGAGAAGTAGCTTTGGGGAGATTCCCTTCGGCGATGCGCGTATAGGCGCGTTTGCCGGAAATGGCAAACGGAGAATCATCCTTGCTGATGTCGGAATAGAAGAGGCCGGACCTCTTTGAATTAAGCGGGCTCCAGCCCGATCGCTTCTGCAGAGCTCAAGGGGATGAGTGTCAGGTCAGCCACACTCAATTCGGTGTCGCCGTAAATTTCAGCAACACTGACACCATTCATCGATATGTGCATGACTTCCGGGTCGTCGGGATCCGGGTCAACCGTGACATCCGGTTCGTCGGCGCTGATACTGGTATCATCCCACACCAGCATGAGGCTATCGTGCTCTGGCTCATAGTCCAGAATCTCCGCGCCGTTGCCTTGCGTGATCCAATCCCCAAGCAAGAAGTCATCATTGCCTTCGCCGCTCGCAGCAATGTCGTCTTCTCCAAGAATGAGGATATCGTCACCACTGCCCCCATTGAGGTAGTCACCTTCGTCGGTATCCATGATTCCGACCGTATCGGGATCATCTACGATACCGTTGAGAACATCACTGCCGAGCCCGCCGAAAATCAGGTCCGAGCCTGCGCTGCCCCCCAGTTGATCATCGCCGTCACCGCCTTCAATGTAGTCCGTTTGCTCAGTGCCAGCGATCACATCCGCGGATGCGTCACCGGAGATGTGAGAAATATCCAATGTGTCGAACTGTGTCAGCAAGTCGCCGGTTTCCAACGTGATTTCAGTGTCTTCAAGGGCATCGTCGTCTTGATCTTCATCGATCTCTCCCGGCTGGATTGCGACAAACGATGCCGCTCCTACCCCTGCCAGACCTACCAAACCGGCCAACCACAACATGACGAAACCCTCGTTAACGTATTTACCCGTTCGCATGCGAATTGGTCTTTTCACCCTCACAAGCGATCGCCTGTTGTTAGGCCGAAATTCTAACCAATCGGTTAACGCTGGTCCGATCTCGCCCAGATTTCAGGGAGTTTTGAATAGGCGAGATAGAGCGGGTGTCTTGGGTGCCCCTCCTTTGAAAGGCCCAGGTGGTAAAGCGGTTTGTCCAATTCCGACAGTAAATCGGCAACAGAATTACCCCTTTCTTGGTGCGCGCCATGAACGCCCCAGGCGACAATCACCTGATCGGCCCATAACGCGGAAGCGCGCAATACCGCGTCGTTCAAAGGGCCAATCGGTTCTTTCGCGCGGCGCATTGCTGTTGGATCCGTGTCTCGCCAGGCAAAAATATTCGTGACACGAAAAGCCCCGAACCCCAGATGCTCGGCCCGTCTCTGACAGCGTTCGACGGTTGGGTCATTGCGAATCTCGTCGGCTTTCGATGGATTCAGCATGATAAAGTTCACTTTGGGCCGTGTCTCGTCCCAGACCCGCGTCAACCGGTATCTGTAGTTGCCGCAATCCGAGTAGGCGGCTTCCGACCAAATGTTATTGTCCTGATGCGTTCTGACCTTCATGGCCGTGTCATGCCAGCACGCTTCGAATAGAACAAGGCCGCCCTAGGCAACGGCGGCCTCATTCTTACTTTGGGTGTGTTTTAGCCGATAGCGACTTCGCGTTTGCGTGGCAGATCAAGCACTTCACCGCGCAATTCAAGAACGGCTGCAGCCACCAGCGCGTAAACGATGTGACCCCAGAGCGCGACCCAGGTGATGCCGGTGAAACCAAGGAAAGGTTTCATGCCTGCCACCAGATGCGCCATGCCGTAAAGGGCAAAAGCCCAGAGAGCGACGCCGTATACGGTTGCGGTGATGCTCCAGTGCAACTGGGGAAGAACAGCGCGTTGAACGGGGCGGGCGATGGCAAAATATCCGATCACGTAGAACAGCAAGCCGGTGACCGTGTGCAACATATAGGCCGCGCCGGAAGGGGCCGCTCCAAAGACAGACTTGAGCGTGGCACCTGCAAGACCGACAGGGGCCAGCTTTGCGTAGCCAAAGAGGGGGCTGAGCGCTTGACCAAAGGTGTCGAAGGCGATTGTGGCAAATGCGCCGGCGGTCAGCAGGGTAAGGACAGTGCGTTTCATATCAGAGCTCCGCGTTGGGAAAGGGTTCATGCGTCTGATCCCGATATGGCGATAAATCCCGACCCTTTGGAGAGGCCTCACGCAGGGCTTACCCAGCTGTGATGTTTCGTAATAAATTCTGAAACAATTCAATGGTTTTGGTGACATCCGCGCGAGGAATGCGACAAATTGAAATATTTGGAACCAATCAGTTCTCTATATTGATTACGCGGCTTGGATGCAGCTCGCCGGACTTGAAGCGCCCGACCGCCACGGCACGCCCTTCATAGGACGCCCAGCACTCATCGCCATATTCGACATCCGTTGTCAGAACCATGCCGGGATTACCGTTGCGCAGGCGTGTGACGCCCTCCGGCGTGGCTTTGACTTCGGGCAAGGACGTCAAAGCTTCCTCAAGAGGGTGCAGATGTGCGTCGAGCGCGGGACTGCGTGCCATGTCGTCGACTTGCTCAAGCGATAGCCCGTCTTCGGCGTCCCAGGGGCCCGACCAGATCCGGCGCAACTCCCTTACATGGCCAAAGCACCCCAGCGCATTACCCAGGTCGCGCGCGATCGAACGCACGTAACCCCCCTTGCCGCAAACCAGCTCTAACGTCACATGATCCGCGTCCGGTCGATCAACGAGCAACAGGCTCTCCACGTAGAGCGGGCGGGCAGCTATCTCCATCGTCTCACCGTCGCGGGCCCGTTTGTAAGCGCGCTCGCCGTCTATCTTTACGGCGGAAAACTGCGGGGGCACCTGTTCGATATCGCCTATGAAGGCGCCAAGCGCATCCTTGATGTCCTGATCATCCGGGCGTTGCGCGCTTTCGGCAATCACTTCCCCTTCGGCATCATCGGTATTCGTGGCCTGTCCCAGTCGGATGGTGAACTCATAAGCCTTCAAAGCATCGGTGACGTAGGGCACCGTTTTGGTGGCTTCGCCAAGGGCAACGGCCAAAACGCCTGTCGCGTCAGGATCCAAGGTCCCCGCATGACCTGCCTTTTTGGCATCCAGCGCCCAACGGACCTTGTTCACAACTGCGGTAGACGTGAGCCCTGCTGGTTTGTCCACGATCAGCCACCCGGAAATGTCTCTGCCTTTGCGTCTGCGTGCCATGGTGTCCTCGATTTTCTTGCGATTGGCGCGATAACCCGCCTTTGCCTGGACGGCCAGCGAAAACTACGCGCCGCATCTCAATTCAGCGCATCACTCGTCGGCGACAACGACACCGACGATGGGTCCCAGGCTGAAACCGAAATCGCTGCGGTCCAGCGATGGGGCATAGAGCCGGGAGATCTTGCCATCAAAATAAAGTGCATTGGGTGTTTTCAAATGGTCGCGGAACAAGCGGCCAAAACTGTGAAAATTCACCGGCTCATCGGAGATTGCAAAAACCGCGCGTTTTCCATCCGCGGAGGTGCCAACCCCGTTGCGGATGTATTTGGACGTGCCGTCTTCGAGAAACCGGGGATGCAATGCGCCGTCGATGACCAGCATCGGGCCAGATTGCGACGCATCCTCGCAGCCCCGTGTTTCCGCCAGGAATTTTTTGGTTTCAAAAACGTCGGCCCGGCCCGGGCGCAAACAGAAAACGCCATTTGGCAGCAACCCGAAATTCCCCGGACCGGCGCTGTCTATCACCCGCATGATTTCGACGCCATCTTCAACATAGTGACCAACGGGTGCGCGATCCTCATGGTACATGCCCGCATTCATGGCAAAGGCCAGGCGCTTGTTCTGTGGCGCCAACACCCGATTAATGGTCGAAAACTGTCCCAGCGGGTCGCCTGCGTCATCAAAAAGGAAAAGCTCAAGATCGTCCGTAGTGGCATCCACTTCGCAGACTGTGTAACGTAAACCGTCAAAATCGACGGCTGCACACTCCAGCGCGTCAACGCTCTGTGCGTGCACCGCAAAGAGACCAGCCAGCCAGAGTGCCCGCATCATTCAGGGGGCGTCTCCTCGGCCGCTGTATCGCGCCGTACTTCGGCGCGGTTGAGCATTTCGCGTGTCTCATCCATCCGGTCAAATGTCTCATCGAGTTGAAACCGCAGGTCGGGCGCGAATTTCAGCGACAGCTTTTTGGATACGATCCGGCGTAACTCACCCTTGTTGCGCGCCAGCAATCCGATGACTTCATCGCGTCCATCACCGCCAAGTGGCAGCACATAGGCCGTGGCGATCTTCAGATCGGGGGAAGTTCGCACCTCGCCTACGGTGATCGACATGCGGTTCAAATCCGGATCGTGTACATCACCGCGCGCCAGCACATCTGCAAGCGCACGGCGGATCGTTTCCCCAACCCGCAGTTGACGTTGTGAAGGGCCGGGGCCGTCGTGAAATTTGTTCTTTCCCATGTGTTCCATCTAAGGCTTCATCATGGCTTTGCCAAGCGGGCTGCCGCGCGATAAGCAGGAGCCATGATTGCATCGCAAGGGAGTGTCGCGTGGGCAAGTCAACGGGAATAGTCGTCACAGGTGTCTCTGGTCGCATGGGGCAGATGCTGGTCGAGACAATTGCGGCTTCGGAACAGGCGCATCTGATCGGTGCGGTGGAACGTCCGGGGCATGCGTGGGTTGGATGTGATCTAGGCACCGCCATGGGCGCTGCGCAAACGGGCGTCACCGTGACGGATGACATTGCCCAAGCGCTGCAAGGCGCCGATGTCGCCATCGACTTTACTGCGCCGATCGCCACAATCGCGGTTGCGCGCGCGGCAGCTAAAGCAGGTGTTGCACATGTGATTGGGACAACCGGTATGACGGCTGACGAGATTGAACAACTGTCTGGCCCGGCCGGGCAAACCGTGATCGTACGGGCCGGGAACATGAGCCTTGGGGTTAATCTGTTGGTTCAATTGACCAAACGCGTGGCGGCGGCGCTGGATGACGATTACGATATCGAAATCATCGAAGCGCATCATAACCAGAAAGTTGACGCGCCATCGGGCACTGCGCTGATGCTCGGTGAAGCCGCCGCCGAAGGGCGCGGCGTGGTGCTTGAAGATGTTTCCGACAGGGCCCGCGATGGCATCACCGGCGCGCGCAACCGCGGCGAGATCGGATTCGCTGCAATCCGCGGGGGCGACATCATCGGCGAGCACGATGTGCTATTTGCCGCAGCCGGTGAGCGGATCACGCTGCGCCATGTGGCATCGGACCGCTCGGTCTTTGCGCGCGGCGCTTTGAAGGCAGCACTTTGGGCCATTGATAAAGACCCCGGTCATTACGACATGTTGGATGTGCTGGGGCTTTCCAAGCAGTAAACTGCCGACATCACGATTTTTTTAAAACCAATTTCGGTCACGCTGCGTATATCCTTTGAGTGAGATTTATGGAGCTTTCTGATATGCGCATGCTTGTGAGCACACTGGCAATGATCGCGGGAACGGCCGCGTCAGCCGAATTCGCTAAAGTGGACAGTCAGGAAGAGTTTGTGTCGCTGGTCGCGGGCAAAGAACTTAAGCGCCCTTTCATCAATCTGGAGGTTTCTCCGGAAGGAGCCATTTCCGGAAAGGGCGCGGCATGGGAAGTGACAGGAAACTGGACCTGGCGCGATGGATATTTCTGCCGCGATCTTTTCTGGGGTGGCGATGCGCTGGGGTATAACTGTCAGGAAGTTCAGGCCAAAGACAATCGAATCCGCTTCACATCAGATAAGGGTGCAGGCGATTCCGCCGAGTTCCGTCTGCGCTAGGCGGCGGCTTCATTCTCAAAACAAGCCTGTTGCCCGGGCAGGGCGCTTGAGCGACTTCAAAAGTCGACCGCGATGCCCTTTTTCTCCCAATCACCGTAGCGCACGGGTTCCGGCCCCTCGCGACCGCCCAATTCCGGCGGCAAGTTCAGTTCTTGCTGCTTGCGCCGACGTTCTTCGGCTTCGGCCAAAGCCCGACGAGCTGCCGGAGGCAGCTTTTTAGCTACTTCATTTGTTTCTCTGTCGTCGCCCATTTCGCATCTTTCCTGAACGTCCTGCCCTTGATATACGCCCCTCTTTGGCGCAGACAACCCGCCAGCATCTATTGGAGCCACAATCATGTCCGACACAGGCGTTCCGGCGCGGCGCAGCGCCGTCTATCTGCTTGATCAGATTTTGGGTGAGGGGCGACTGATGTCCGAACTGACCGGATCGGGCGCATTGGACAAATTACCCGTGGACGACCGCGCACGGGCCGCACGTCTGGCCACCGACACGCTGCGGGGGATGGAACGCGCGGACCGCCTGCTGCAAAAGCACCTGTCGAAATACCCGCCGTTGACGGTGCGCAATGTGCTGCGGGTCGGCACGGTTGAACTTTGTACAGGGGCTGCGGCGCACGGTGTTGTCAATGCGATGGTTGAACTCGTCTCCAAACATCCGCGGCTCAGCCATCTGAAGGGGCTGACAAACGCGGTTCTGCGCAAAGTTGCCGCAGATGGTCCTGACGCGTGGCAGAATCTGCGCGCCCCGCGATTGCCGAAATGGCTGCGCGGTCCCTTGGTTCAGGCCTGGGGCGCTGATGCCATGGTGGCGATGGAAATCGCGCATTTTAACGGCGCGCCACTTGACCTGACGGCACGTGATGACCCGCAGGCCGTGGCAACCGCAACGGGTGGCACGCTTCTGCCCAATGGATCAGTACGTATCCGCGATGCGGGGCAGGTTTCCTCAATGCCCGGTTTTGCTGAAGGCGCTTGGTGGGTCCAAGATGTCGCCGCAGCGATGCCGGTTCAAATTCTGGCTCCGAAACCTGGTGAGAAGGTGCTGGACCTTTGTGCGGCCCCCGGTGGCAAGACCATGCAACTGGCGGCAGCGGGCGCTCAGGTGACGGCGCTGGACGATTCGGCGGGGCGTATGACGCGCGTAGAAGAAAACCTGTCCCGTACGGGGCTCAAGGCCGAACTTGTGGTTACCGACGCGCTGAGCGCCAAGGGGCAATATGATGCAGTGCTGCTGGACGCACCCTGTTCAGCAACGGGTACGATCCGACGTCACCCGGATCTGCCACAGGCAAAGGACGGGTCTGAGTTTGGCGCGTTGATTGATCTGCAAGAGCAGCTGATCGACCATGCCTGGACATTGCTTAAGCCGGGCGGACGCCTGGTATTCTGCACCTGTTCCTTGCTGCCCGACGAAGGCGAGGTCCAAGTGGATGAAGCGCTGATCCGTCACACCGACATGGAGACGGATAGACACGCGCTTGATCGCCCGGGCATCGATCCCGATTGGCAAACCACGGAAGGCGGATTGCGTTTGCGTCCGGATTTCTGGGCGGACAAAGGTGGTATGGATGGTTTCTACATGGCTTGCCTGCGCAAGTCTGCGTGATCCAAATGGTTTCTCCAGTATGAAAAGCAGGCGGGTCAAGATAAGTCGGTGACTCGCGGGTTTTGCCACGCTAACATATGTTCAAACGCCGTCAGAGCGTCCCCAGGCAGAGACCCACATGTCCGAAAACAGAAGTTTTGCTGCCCGCAAGGTGCATTTCCTGAATCGCTGGCACGCCGCGCGTGCCGGACGTATGCGCGCGCGCGCTGTGGGATTCGTCTCGTCACCTGAACCGCGCACGATCGGCAGTTTTGCCAAAGGTCGCCAGTTGCTGGCGGGTAATTTCCTCTTTGCTGGCCACCTGTTGGAACACAAGGATGCGGAACTATGGGATTTGCCGGCACCCAATAGTGATTACGAGCAGGAGATTCAGGGGTTCGCCTGGCTGGATGATCTTGCGGCGGTTGGCGATCCGCCAGCCCGCAATGCCGCGCGTCTTTGGCTCTGGGGCTGGATCGAACGTTATGGCCGTGGACGCGGCCCGGGCTGGACGCCCGATCTTACGGGGCGACGCCTCATCCGGTGGATCAACCACGCGCTCTTCATGTTGCAGGGGCAGGATGCACCAGACAGCGATGTCTTTTATCGCAGCCTGCATCAGCAAACACATTTTCTTGCTCGCCGCTGGCACGGTGCGGCCAGCGGACTGCCCAGATTTGAAGCGCTGACCGGTCTGGTTTACGCGGGCCTGTCTCTGGAAGGAATGGAACCGGTGGCGATGCCCGCCGTGAAAGCACTGGCGAAGGAGTGCCGCTCACAAATCGACGATCAGGGTGGCCTGCCGACGCGGAACCCTGAGGAGTTGCTGGAGGTTTTCACCCTCCTCACATGGGCCGCCGCAGCGCTGTCTGATGCGGGCCACGCGACACCTCAGGAACACCTGGACGCCATTGAACGCATTGCACCGACGCTGCGGACATTGCGCCATTCGGACGGTGGTTTGGCGCGATTCCACGGTGGTGGACGGGGGCCGGAAGGCTGGCTGGACCATGCTTTGGCGCAAGCGCGGGTCAAAACGCGCCAGCCGGACGGATTGTCGATGGGGTTTGCACGGCTTTCGGCGGGGCGCACCAGCGTCATTGTCGATGCGGCGAAACCACCCACGGGCCGGGCATCCTTTAACGCCCACGCTTCCACTCTGGCGTTGGAACTGACGTCAGGGCGACGACCGCTGGTGGTCAATTGCGGATCGGGGCGTTCCTTTGGTCCCGATTGGCGGCGGGCTGGTCGGGCGACCCCGTCGCATTCAACGCTGTCGCTGGACGGCTATTCCAGTGCGAGGCTTGGCAATACTGACAGGGCGACAGGGCGCGAAGAGCTCATCGAGGCACCCACGCGCGTCCCAATCGAGATTGGGCATGTGAGCGACGGGTTGCGGTTTCAGGGGGGGCACAACGGATTTGCGCAAACCCACGGGCTGACGCACGCACGCACACTTGAAATGACCTTTGACGGGCGGGCGATGGCCGGAGAGGACATGTTGCTGTCACTGGATGATGCGGAAAAGAAGCGCTTTGACCGCGCCCTTGATGCCACGCAACTGCAAGGCATCGCCTTTGACATCCGATTCCACCTTCACCCAGAGGTGGACGCGACACTCGATCTGGGCGGGGCTGCAATCTCCATGGCCCTGAAAAGCGGGGAAATCTGGGTCTTCAGACATGATGGCGCCCAAACTCTGAGCTTGCAGCCTTCGGTCTATCTCGAAACCGGTCGCCTCAAACCGCGCAGTGCAAATCAGATTGTTCTTTCCGGTCGGGCTATGTCATACGCCACCCGTGTCCGCTGGTCCTTGTCCAAGGCGCAGGAAACTGCGATTGGCGTGCGGGATCTGAGCCAGGATACGCCTGATCTGACCGAATAGCCTTTCAAGGATTCCTGCCCATGACCGATCTCGCCCCGCTGCGCCGCGCACTTCTTTCCGTTTCAGACAAGACCGGGCTGGTGGATCTGGGGCAGGCTTTGGCAGCGCGTGGCGTCGAGCTGCTGTCTACCGGGGGCACGGCAAAGGCGTTGCGCGACGCGGGGTTGGAGGTGCGGGATGTTGCGGATGTGACCGGTTTTCCTGAAATGATGGACGGCCGGGTCAAGACACTGCACCCGGTGGTTCATGGCGGGCTGCTGGCGCTGCGGGACAAGGATGATCATGTCGCTGCGATGCGGGCCCACGATATTGGGCCCATCGATCTGGTGGTGGTGAACCTCTACCCCTTCGAGGAGACGCTGGCCAAAGGGGCGCCCTATGCCGAGATGATCGAGAACATCGATATTGGGGGCCCGGCGATGATCCGGTCGGCGGCGAAAAACCACGGGTTCGTGACGGTTGTGGTGGATGTGCAGGACTATGACGCGGTTTTGGCGGAACTGGCGGCCCATGACGGGCAAACAACCTATGCGTTGCGTCAACGTCTTGCCCAAACCGCCTATGCGCGGACGGCGGCCTATGACACGGCTGTCAGCACCTGGATGGCCGGTGAGGTGGGGCAAACGCCGCGCCGCCAGACCTTTGGCGGCACGCTGGCGCAACCCCTGCGCTATGGGGAGAACCCGCATCAGTCCGCCGCTTTTTACACGGATGGCTCCAACCGTCCCGGTGTGGCGACGGCGACCCAGCATCAGGGTAAGGAGCTGAGCTACAATAACATCAATGACACGGATGCGGCCTTCGAGTTGGTGAGTGAGTTTGACCCGGGTGATGGTCCGGCTTGCGCAATCATCAAACACGCCAATCCTTGCGGCGTGGCACGTGGTGCAACGCTGAAAGAGGCCTACACGCGCGCCTTTGATTGTGACCGGACTTCTGCCTTTGGCGGCATAATCGCCTTGAATCGGCCCCTGGATGCGGAGACGGCACAGGAAATCACCGGAATTTTCACAGAAGTCGTCATCGCACCCGGTGCGGATGAGGCTGCGCTCGCCGTTTTCGCGGCAAAGAAAAACCTGCGCCTGCTGACAACAGATGGGCTGGCCGATCCGGCAACTGCCGCTCTGGCGGTCAGGCAGGTGTCGGGAGGTTATCTGGTGCAGGACAAGGATGTCGGGCGGGTTTCATTGGAGGATCTGAAGGTGGTTACCCGGAAGTCCCCATCCGATCAGGAGATGGCAGACCTGTTGTTTGCATGGACCGTGGCGAAGCATGTCAAATCCAACGCGATCATCTACGTCAAGGATGGTGCGACGGTCGGCGTCGGTGCCGGGCAGATGAGCCGCGTAGATAGCACGCGGATCGCTGCGCGCAAAGCGCAAGACATGGCTGAGGCGATGGGCTTGCCAGCACCACTGACGCAGGGTTCGGTGGTGGCGTCGGACGCGTTCTTTCCCTTTGCCGACGGCCTGATCACAGCTGCCGAAGCGGGCGCAACTGCGCTGATCCAACCCGGTGGATCCATGCGGGATGACGAGGTGATCGCCGCCGCAGACGAGGCGGGCCTTGCGATGGTCTTTACCGGCATGCGCCATTTCCGACACTGAGAACAGGAATCCCAATGCGCACAATCTTTTGGGCAGCGGCGGCCGCTTTCGTCATTGATCAGGCCAGCAAGTACTGGATCATTCACGGGCTGGAGCTTTGGCGCATCCGGGCGATTGATGTTCTGCCGCCGGTGCTGAACTTCCGCTACGGGGAAAACAGGGGTATCAATTTTGGTCTTTTTGGCGACGGATCAGAGGCCAGTCGCTGGATATTGATCGCTCTTGCGGTTGCGATCTGCCTAGCCGTTTTGATCTGGGCCCGAAAGCACGCTCTTGGTCGAATGGCGCGCATAGGCGCCGGTCTCCTGGTCGGCGGTGCGCTGGCCAATGTGCTCGACCGGCTGATCTATGGTTACGTTCTGGATTTTCTGAACATGTCCTGTTGCGGTATCGACAATCCCTTTGTGTTCAACCTGGCGGATGTGTTCATATTTGCTGGCGCGATAGCGTTGGTGTTCTTTGCTCCAGACGTGAAGTCCGAGCCCAAAAAAGGCCAGTGACATTGCCCGCCCGCTTGGCGTATCAACGGACTGACCGCGAGGAGACCTGACATGCGCCGGATTTTGGCCCTCATTCTGATCACCGCTGCCCTCAGCGCTTGTGCAAACAAGGGCCTGAGAGATCTGCGTCCCAATTCGCGTGGACCGGATGAGTTCATCATCGAGCCCAAAGCCACGCTGGAAACGCCAGATGATCTGAGCACGCTGCCGACCCCAACGCCTGGCCAAAGCAACCGGACCGACAATGACCCGCTGTCTGATGCGGTCATCGCTCTGGGTGGCAAACCGGCGCAATCCAGCGGCATTCCCGCCTCTGATGGCGCTCTGGTTACGGCCGCCAGTCGCTTTGGCGTATCGCCGAGCATTCGTCAGGACCTCGCGAAAGCCGATGCTGATTTCCGCCGCAGACAGTCGCGCTTCACCCAGTTCCGCCTTTTCCCCGAGGATCGTTATGTGCAGGCTTATCGCCGCGAGGTTCTTGATGCGGAGACGGTTGCAGGACAATGGCGACGTGCCGGGGCCAAAACGCCAAGCTATCCACCGCTCAATTGAGCTTACTTGGGGCGCTTTCGCTCACTTTCGTGACAGGACGCCTTGAACCCGCGCCGCGGGGAAGTACCTCTTGGGCAACGAGATGTGATTGACCACAAGAAGGACGTCCCATGATCCGACTGACTGCCATTGCAGCACTTCTTTCGCTTCTTCCCGGTTTTCTGGCCGCGAGTGACGAGGCGGTCACCACTTTCAAACTCGACAATGGCATGCAGGTCATCGTGGTCGAAGATCACCGTGCCCCCGTGGTACAGCATATGGTCTGGTACCGGGCCGGATCGGCTGATGAGCCCAAAGGCTCGTCTGGCGTCGCCCACTTCCTGGAACACCTGCTGTTCAAGGCGACCGACAAACTGGCCGCAGGAGAGTTGTCGGCGACGGTCGCGCGAAACGGCGGGCGCGACAATGCGTTCACGTCATATGACTATACCGCCTACTTCCAGAGGGTTGCAGCGGATAGGCTGGAATTGATGATGAGCATGGAATCAGATCGGATGCGCAACATTCGTCTGACCGAAGACAATATCCGAACCGAGCGCGATGTGATCATTGAAGAACGCAACCAGCGGACCGAAAACAATCCCAGCGCCCTGTTCGGGGAACAGTTAAGCGCGGCGCAGTTCCTCAACCACCGTTATGGCGCACCGATTATCGGTTGGATGCACGAAATGCGCTCGCTGGATATGGATGATGCTTTGGGGTTTTACGAAACCTACTATGCGCCCAACAACGCCATTCTTGTTGTTTCAGGGGATGTAACGCCGGAAGACGTGCGCAGGTTGGCAGACAAATACTATGGCGTAATTCCTGCCAACCCCGATCTTCCTGAACGCGTTCGCACGGAAGAACCGCCGCAGACCGCCGAAAGGCGGGTGATTTTCCGCGACGCACGTGTCGCACAGCCTTATGTGCGCCGGTCCTATCTGGCACCCGAGCGTGATCCGGGAGATCAGCAGGCGGCAGCAGCCCTGACCATTCTGGCGGAAATTCTGGGCGGTGGCACGACGTCTTATCTGACCGATGCATTGCAGTTCGATACGCAGATCGCGACCTATTCGGCGGCCTTCTACCGTGGGGTTTCGCTGGATGATACGACCTTCACCGTGTTGGTGGTGCCGCGCCCGGGTGTGAGCCTGCAAGAGGCCGAAGACGCCATGGATGCGGCGTTGGAACAATTCCTGATAGACGGTGTCGACGCTGAACAGCTTGACCGTATCAAGCTGCAAATCAGGGCGGATCAGATTTATGCGCGTGACGATGTGGACAGAATTGCCAACCGCTATGGGCAAGCCCTGTCGTCGGGTTTGACGATTGAAGATGTGCAAGCCTGGCCCGATGTTCTGGAGGCGGTGACGGCCGAAGATATCGTCGAAGCCGCACGCGATGTTTTTGATATCCGCGCCTCTGTGACCGGATGGCTGATGCGCGAGGAGGTAACGCAATGATCCGTTTTCTTTTGTCGATGTTTGTCACTTTTGTGATCGCAGCACCCACGGCGGCAGAGGTCAAAATTCAGGAAGTTACCTCTGATCGCGGATTGACGGCCTGGTTGGTGGAAGATCACTCCATTCCGTTTGTAGCATTGGAAGTCCGGTTTCGGGGTGGCGCGTCGCTGGATGCACCTGGCAAGCGCGGTGCGGTGAACCTGATGACGAGCCTTCTTGAGGAGGGCGCGGGCGACATGGACGCCAGAGCCTTTGCCCGGGCAGGGGAGGCGCTTGCCACATCTTTTGGGTTCGATGTCGGGGACGATTCCCTATCGGTTTCCGCCCGGTTCCTAACGGAGAATCAAGACGCTTCGGTCGCTTTGCTGCGCGCGGCTTTGCTTGAACCGAGGTTCGATGCGGATGCCATTGAACGCGTCAGAAACCAGGTGCTTTCCGTCATTCGCTCAGAGGCCAAGGACCCGAACGACATCGCCAGCCGGACCTTTGACCAGGTTGCCTTTGGAGATCATCCCTATGCGACGTCGATCAACGGTACCGAAGAAACCGTGGCGGCCCTGACCCGTGACGATCTGGTACAAGCGCACCTCAATGTTATGGCGCGCGACCGCATCTACATCGGCGCTGTCGGAGATATCACGCCCGAAGATCTGGCGATCCTGATGGATGAATTGCTGGGTGACTTACCTGAAACCGGTGCGCCTATGCCACCAGTGGCGCAGGTTGAAATTCCCGGTGGCGTAACCGTTGTCCCTTTTACAACGCCGCAGTCTGTAGCGATATTCGGGCATGCCGGTATGGCCCAGGAAGACCCCGATTTCTTTGCCGCCAGCGTCCTCAACCAGGTTTTGGGGGGCGGGTCGTTTGAAAGTCGATTGATGGATGAGGTGCGCGAAAAACGCGGACTGACCTACGGGGTCTACTCTCACCTCATACCAAAAGATCTCGCTGCGATTTACCTTGGATCCGTAAGTTCGGCCAATGATCGGATCGCAGAAGCCATCGATGTCATCCGGTCCGAATGGGCCAGGGCGGCGGCGGAAGGTGTGACACAGGCTGAGCTGGATGATGCCAAGACCTACATGACAGGGGCCTACCCCTTGAGATTTGATGGAAACGGACCGATCGCGCGGATAATGGTCGGAATGCAAATGCTCGGTTTGCCGATCGACTACATTGCGACCCGAAACGAGCGCGTTGAGGCGGTCACCTTGGAAGACGTCAAACGGGTCGCCGCGGATCTGCTTGTTCCGGAAGGGCTGCATTTCGTTGTCGTCGGGCAGCCGGTTGGGCTGGAAAGCACACCAGCCAACTGATGTTTTGTTAAAATGAGGCGCTGACGCGCCACGCCATGTCCTCGGCCCTTGATGGGCCGAGTGTTGTCGCGTGGTTCAGGTGTTATTCGCCATAGGGGACCCAGATATTCTTGATTTCGGTCGCGGCATCAAGGAATTCCTTGCCTTGACCTGCTTTTCCCAACCAGTCACGGGCGAAACCATTGTTGACCCAGGTGCGTTTGAGATTGCTGGCGCTGGCACGTTCAATATCAGCGCAGAGGTCTTTATCCGCGAATGACCAAACGGCATCAACATCCATATGACTTGCCATGTGCCTTGCGACATCTGCATGAGAACCGGTGAGAATATTGACAACACCAGAAGGCACATCTGACGTTTCCAGGATTTGGATGAAATCCGTAGCTGTCAGAGGAAAGGGTTCAGAAGCACTGAGAATGACCCGATTGCCCATTGCGATGGCCGGAGCCATGCAAGAGATCAGACCCAGTAAGGGCATCTCATTTGGACAAATGGCGCCGATCACGCCAACGGGTTCCTTCATGGCAAGGGCGACGCCGCGGATGGGAACACCGTGCACCTGACCGTCGTTTTTGTCAGCCCATGCAGCATAGGTGAAGAGCCGCTGTATTGTCGCTTCGACCTCCTTTTCCCCCAGCTTGCCACCCTGCATGTCATTCAAACGCCGCGCAAATTCTGCGGCCCGAGCGGAGAGGTTTTCGGCGATATAATAAAGGATTTGCGCACGCAGGTGGCCGCTGGTTCTGGCCCAGCTCTTTGCAGCCTGCGCGGCTTCGACCGCGTTGCGCAAATCCTTGCGGTTTGCCAGGGAGACATGGCCAAGTTGACCTCCTGACTTCCCCCAGACCGGGCGCGAATAACCCCCATCCGGGCGCGATTGCTTGCCGCCGATGTAAAGTTTGGCGGTCCGGTCAATCGAATCTACAGGATTGCCGATGCCGGAAAAGGCCGAAATCTCCTTGAGCGGTTTTCGCGCGCCCTTAGGCCGTGTGTAACCTGCAAGACCTTCCCATCCTCCTTCGCGGCCAAAACCGCTTTCCCGCACGCCCCCGAAACCGGCGGCAGCATCCATCAGATTGGTGCCATTGATCCAGACGATCCCGCTCGCAAGTTTGGGCGCGATGTCGAGCGCGAGGTTGATATTCTCGCTCCAGACGGTTGCGGCCAGGCCGTAGCGCGTATTATTGGCCAGCGCTACAGCATCCGCCGGCGTCCGGAACGTTGAGGACACCAGAACGGGCCCAAAGATCTCTTCCTGCATCAGCGTATCAGCAGGGTTCAGACCTGTGATCAGCGTGGGTGGGTAGAAGCTGCCAGCCTCGGGCAATTGCGCCGTGGCGACGTGGGTATGACCCGCGGAATTCGAAGCGACGAGCTCAGTAATTGCTTTCAGCTGGACCGGGTCGACAATCGCGCCAACATCAATGCTCTTGTCCAACGGGTCGCCGACGCGCAGCTTATCCATGCGCGCACGCAACTTGGCATAAAACACCTCTGCAACCGGTTCGTGCACCAAAAGACGCGATCCCGCACAGCATACCTGACCCTGATTGAACCAGATCGCATCAACCAAGCCTTCGACGGCTGAATCGAGATCCGCATCGTCAAATACGATGTAGGGAGATTTCCCCCCCAACTCCAGCGTCAGCGCCTTGCCGCTGCCCGCCGTGGCTTCGCGGATGCGGCGCCCTACTGCCGTTGATCCTGTAAACGCCACTTTTTCGACATCCGCAGCCACAATCATTTCGCCAACGGTGCCATCACCGGTGATAATGTTTACAACGCCTTTCGGCAGCCCGGCCTGACGGCAGATATCCGCGAAAAGCAAGGCGGTCAGAGAGGTGTATTCAGCGGGTTTCAGAACAACTGTATTGCCCATGGCGAGGGCGGGAGCGATTTTCCAAGCCAACATCAGCAGTGGGAAATTCCACGGGATCACCTGACCGCATACTCCTAGCGCTTCGCGGTCCGGCAACGCGTCTTCCATCAACTGCGCCATGCCCGCGTGGAAATAGAAATGCCGCTGTGCAAGGGGTACATCGATATCACGGCTCTCGCGGATCGGTTTGCCATTGTCGAGCGATTCCAGAACGGCAAACATCCGCCCGTGTTTTTGCAGCAGGCGCGCAAGGGCGTAAAGATATCGCGCTCTGCCATGGCCGCCAAGGCCTTCCCATTTGGGGTGGGCGCGCCGGGCTGCTTTCACTGCGGCATCGACGTCCGCCCGTGTGCCTTGGGTCAGTGTCGCCAGGGTCTCTCCATTCGCCGGATTGCGGCTGTCAAAACCTTCCCCTGGTTCCGTGAAGGTGCCGTCGATGAAATGTCCGAACCGATTGTCCTGGTCTTTCAGCCAAGCCAATGCATCTTCGGTACTTTCCGGAGCGACCCCGTATTCCATCGTTTCAAATATCTCGGAAACTGTCATGGCCTCAGGCCCTTTCAATGCGTGTCAGCTGGTCGGGTGCCGGTAGCTGGCGGAGTAATTGCCGGTGACGTGATGCTCTAGCTGGCGCTCAATGTCATTCAACAAAGATGACGCTCCAAAACGGAACAGATCGGGCTGCAGCCACCGGTCGCCCAACTCTTCTTTCATCATGGCCAGATAGGTGATCGCATCCTTGGCCTTTGAAATGCCACCCGCCGGTTTGTATCCAACCCTGAACCCGGTGCGCAGATGGTAATCCCTTATGGCCCGGATCATGACAAGGGTGACGGGCAGGGTCGCATTGACGCTTTCCTTGCCGGTTGACGTCTTGATGAAATCGGCACCCGCCATCATGCAAATCAGGGACGCCCGCGCCACATTACGCAACGATCCTAACTCGCCAGTGGCCAGAATGGCTTTGACATGGGCCTCTCCGCAGGCGGCACGAAAAGCGCACATTTCGTCATAAAGCGCTTGCCAGTTGCCGCTCAGTACATGACGGCGTGAGATCACGATATCTATTTCTGCAGCCCCGGCTTTCACGCTCTCGTCAATCTCGGCGATCCGCAGGTGCAACGGTGACAATCCCGCCGGAAATCCGGTACTGACTGCCGCAACCGGAATGCCCGTGCCTTTCAATGCTCTTACAGCGGCCGGGATCATCTCGTGATAAACGCATACCGCCCCGGTTGTAATGCCGGGCATGCCCAAGGTGTCGAGCACGGATTGTGCGACGGGTTGCCGGGCCTTGGCGCACAGACGCGTCACCCTGTCTTCGGTGTCATCCCCGGAAAGAGTGGTCAGGTCTATGCAGGTCACAGCACGCAACAGCCACGCAGCCTGATGTTGTTTCTTGACCGACCGCCGCGCCGGAAGACCGGCAGCCCGACGTTCAATTGCCGATGTATTGGCCTGCAAGCTGCGCACCCAATCCATATCCAATGCCATGCCAGGATTTCTGGGTTCCGTCACTTGGGGCAACTGGTGACCGGTTGTTGGCTGGGCAGTTTGGGTTTCGTGGCTGAGCATCTCGGTCATCCTTGTCGAGCATCTGCGCAAAATCGCATGACCGGTTCGCCTTGGCAAGCGCCCGTGCCATCCATTGCGGCAATGAAACGACGGTTTGACGAATTCTTCGAATGTAACTGCCGATGCGGCCATGCACGGCCCACCATCAGGTATTGCGGCCGGTCGAAATACTACTTGATCCATTGTGTCCTGTGCTCTCATAGTCCCGACACTGATGACAACGGACCAATCCGGCAGCAGGGGGACAAGATGACCGATCACTCAATAGGCACACCAGAACAGCTGCGTGACCCGAACTACACACCCGCATTGGGCAAAGCTATCCCATTGGGCATCCAGCATGTTCTGGCCATGTTCGTTTCCAACGTGACGCCTGCGATCATCGTTGCGGGGGCCGCCGGGTTCGGGTTCGGATCGAACTCTCCGGATTTCCCGGAACTGCTGTACCTCATTCAAATGTCGATGCTCTTTGCGGGCGTTGCCACCTTGCTGCAAACCATCACCCTGGGCCCCGTTGGCGCGGCCCTGCCAATTGTACAAGGCACATCCTTTGCCTTTATCCCGATCATGATCCCGCTGGTTGCCGGTCGCGGGGTGGATGCGCTGGCAGCCCTGTTCGGAGGCGTGTTGATCGGCGGGATTTTTCACGCGTTTCTGGGGCTTTTCATCGGCCGTATCAGGTTTGCGCTGCCGCCCCTGGTAACCGGGCTGGTTGTCACCATGATCGGCCTCGCGTTGGTGAAGGTTGGCATTCAATATGCCGCTGGTGGTGTGCCTGCGATCGGTACGCCGGAATATGGCAGCCTGTTGAACTGGTCTGCCGCCCTTGTGGTCATCTTTGTCACCCTGGGCCTGAAATTCTTCAGCAAGGGCATGCTCTCGGTTTCTGCGGTGCTGATCGGGCTGATTGTCGGGTATTTCTATGCGCTTATGGTTGGGATGCTGAGCTTTGAGGCCATCGGGACCTCCTGGTCACGCTCGGCCGCATTCGCCCTGCCACAGCCTTTCAAATACGGGTTCGAGATGTCCTTCGCCGCCGTATTGGGTTTCTGTCTGATGGCATTTATCTCGGCCATCGAAACGGTGGGTGATGTCTCCGGCATCACCAAAGGGGGCGCGGGCCGTGAAGCTACGGACAAGGAAATCGCCGGTGCTACCTACGCGGATGGTCTGGGGTCTGCGCTTGCCGGTATCTTTGGCGGGTTCCCCAATACATCCTTCAGTCAAAACGTCGGTCTAATTGCGATGACCGGCGTGATGAGCCGCCATGTGGTGACCTGCGGCGCTATTTTCCTGATCATCTGCGGGCTGGTGCCAAAGGTGGGCGGATTAATCCGGACCATCCCCATCGAAGTCCTTGGCGGCGGTGTAATCGTCATGTTTGGGATGGTCGTTGCGGCAGGTGTCTCCATGCTGTCGGATGTGGATTGGAACCGTCGCAACATGGTGATTTTCGCAATTTCCCTGTCGGTCGGGCTTGGTTTGCAACTGGAACCGGGGGCCGTTCAGCATTTGCCCGACACCCTGCGCATTCTGATGACCAGCGGACTGCTGCCCGCCGCTTTCATAGCCATTTTGCTGAACCTTGTTCTGCCCGAGGAACTGGCAAGCGAGGCCACGGAAGAAGTCTCTGGCGGGCTGTCAGGGGAGGCGAAAGGCAGCTTGCCGCATAAGTAACAACGGCGCAGCTGTGGATGGTTTCGCGGCGGTGTGTTCATCCGAACAGCTCCTGCGAATCCGGTTTCAGAATCGGGTGCGGACATGCTATACCTTGCGTCATGGTATCTCTCGACCCCAATATAGGCGATGTGCGCCCTGTCATACGGCAACTTGATGAAGGCGCAATCAACCGGATCGCGGCGGGTGAAGTGGTCGAACGGCCGGCTTCTGCCGTCAAGGAACTGGTGGAAAATGCGCTGGATGCCGGGGCGCGCCGGATCGCCATAGACTACGCCGATGGCGGCAAGACGCTGATCCGCGTGCAGGACGATGGCTGTGGCATGACCGAAGCGGAACTGCCGCTGGCACTGTCCCGCCATGCCACATCCAAGATCGACGGGTCCAACCTGTTGGACATCCACACCTTTGGCTTTCGGGGCGAGGCTTTGCCATCTCTGGGAGCGGTTGGACGTCTGACATTGGCAAGCCGGGTCGAAGGCGCACCGGGTGTTGAAATTTCGGTCAACGGCGGGGTGATGGGCGCGCTCAAACCAGCCGCATTGAACAATGGTACAACGGTCACGCTGCGCGATCTTTTTTATGCCACCCCTGCGCGCCTGAAGTTCCTGCGCACGGACAGGGCAGAGGCGCAGGCCATTGGCGATGTGATCAAGCGTCTGGCGATGGCAGAACCCTTCGTGCAATTTGTGCTGAGGGATGTTTCTGGCGGTGGCGAGGGGCGTGAGGTTTTTCGGGCAGATGCCGAGCAGGGCGATCTCTTCGGAGCGCTGCATGGTCGTTTGGCCCGCGTGCTGGGGCGCGAGTTTGCCGAAAACTCCCTGCCTATTGACGCCGAAAGCGAAGGCCTGCACCTGACCGGCTTTGCGGCTTTACCGACTTATTCGCGGGGCTCAGCGGTCGCGCAGTATCTCTTTGTCAACGGCAGGCCGGTGCGTGACAAGCTTCTTGTGGGGGCCTTGCGGGGTGCCTATTTCGACTTTCTGAGCCGCGACAGGCACCCGGCTGCTGCGCTGTTCCTGGATTGCGATCCGGCGCTTGTGGACGTGAACGTGCATCCGGCAAAATCCGAAGTGCGGTTTCGGGACCCGGGTGTCGCGCGCGGCCTCATCGTCTCGGCGCTGCGCCACGCACTGGCGGAGGCCGGGCACCGGGCATCGAGCACCGTGGCGCATGCGACCCTGGGCGCGATGACGCCCGAACCCGTTGGTGCGCGTGTCTATCAGATGGACCGGCAAAGGGCCGCTGCCCCGTCGCCCAGTTTTCAGGAAACGGCCCCTGTCTGGGGTCGCGTTGAAACGTCCGAGCCCGTCGATGAGACCGCGCCCGAGGAAGCCCTGGAATACCCATTGGGCACCGCGCGCGGTCAGGTTCATGAAAACTACATCATCGCGCAGACCGCCACGGGTATGGTCATTGTCGATCAGCATGCTGCCCATGAACGTCTGGTCTATGAAAAGCTGAAACGTCAGATTGCCGAGAACGGCGTGGCGTCTCAGGCGCTGCTGATCCCGGAAATTGTCGAGCTTTCAACGGGGGATCGCGCGCGGCTGATGGATGTCGCTGATGACCTTCAGAAATTCGGTTTAACCATTGAACCATTTGGCGGTGAGGCCATTGCCGTGCGGGAAACACCCGCCATTCTGGGTGCTGTCGATGCACGTGCCATGGTGCTGGATATCCTTGATGAACTGGCCGATCAGTCGAGCAGCAACACGGTGCAGGCACGGATCGAAGCGATCCTGAGCCGCATTGCCTGTCACGGGTCCATCCGCTCCGGGCGCTGGATGAAAGCGGAAGAAATGAACGCGCTCCTGCGCGAGATGGAAGCGACACCACATTCCGGGCAGTGCAATCACGGACGCCCAACTTATGTGGAACTCAAACTAAGTGACATAGAGCGGCTTTTTGGACGCACATGATTGAAATCGCTGGACATACCTACGCATTGGATGACCCGTTGGTTATCCTGGTCTGCGTCGGGGCGGCGGCCCTGTTGTTGATTTTTGTTTTGCTGATCATGGCGGTGCGATCCACAGGGCGCAGCGTGCAGATGACAGCACCGCTGGTTCAGCAAATCGGCATGCTTGGTCAGCAGGTGCAGCAATTGGGCGCAGGTCAGGAACAGTTGCGGGGCGGGCTGCAAACCGTCTCCGACACGCAGGCCAACGCGCAAACGCAGGTGATCCAGACCGTCGAGGCACGGCTCGCCACCGTCCAGCAGCAGATGCAAGACCGGCTGGCGGATAATGCGCTGCGGTCCGCGCGGTCCCTTTCGGAAATGCAGGAGCGCATGAAAGAAACGCTGCACGGATCGTCAAAACAGACCACGACGTCGCTGACACAGTTGCAGGAACGGCTGGCGGCGATTGACAAGGCGCAGGACAACATCACGAAGCTATCCGGGGATGTGCTGTCACTTCAGGACATCCTGAGTAACAAGCAGACCCGTGGAGCCTTTGGTGAGATCCAGCTACGCGACATCGTTTCCAAAGCGCTGCCAAGCGACAGCTTTGCCCTGCAACACACGCTAAGCAACGGAAAACGAGCGGATTGTCTTGTCCATTTGCCCAATCCGCCTGGACCCATCGTCATCGACAGCAAGTTTCCACTTGAGGCATATGAAGCCCTGCGTGCGGCAGAGACGGATTGGGCATTGAAAGACGCCGTGGCCAAGATGAAAACGGCTGTGACCAAACACATCACCGATATCTCCGAGAAATATATTATCGAGGGTGAAACGGCGGATGGGGCGCTGATGTTCCTGCCCTCCGAGGCCGTCTACGCCGAATTGCACGCGAATTTCCCCGAGCTGGTGCGCAAGGGTTTCGACGCGCGGGTCTGGATTGTGTCGCCAACCACCTGCATGGCCACGCTGAACACCATGCGCGCCATTCTGAAAGATGCCCGCATGCGCGAACAGGCCGGGGCCATTCGGTCGGAACTGTCAAAACTGGTGACGGATGTGGACCGTTTGGGAACACGTGTCGGCAATCTGGACAGGCATTTCTCGCAGGCTTCCAAGGACATCGAAGAGATCAAGATTAGCGCCGACAAGGCTGGAAAACGTGCCCACAGGCTCGACAATTTCGATTTCGAAGAGCTATCCCCTGACGATTCTGGAAATGTTGTCCCACTTGCGAAGTCGGACGTTTAACCGGCAACGGCAGCCATGATCCCGCGCAATTCGGCCAGCCCGCGCATGCGCCCGATCAGAGGATACCCGGGCATGCTGTCCATGTCACGATCTGACAAAAGCTCCTGTCCGTGGTCCGGGCGCATCGGGATTTGCCAATCGTCACGCCCTTCATCTCTGCGCCGGAGCTGTTCAGCCATCAAGGCCCGGACGGTCGCAACCATATCGGTATCACCTTCCAGATGAGCCGCTTCAAAGAAGTCAGGACGGTCGGGATCGCCATCTGAAAGCCGTTTTGTGTTGCGCAGATGGGCAAAATGGATACGGGCCCCGAGCCTCTCGACAAACCCGGGCGCGTCAAAATCCGCGTTGACCCCAAGCGACCCGGTGCACAGCGTGGCGCCATTGGCCGCCATATCCACGGCATCCAGCGCATGCGCGTAGTCGTCGGTCGATGACATGACCCGCGGCAGGCCAAGCAATCCGAATGGGGGATCGTCCGGGTGGCAGCAAAGCCGCATACCAAGTGTCTGTGCGACCGGTGCGACTTCGGACAAAAAGTCGATCAGATGTGCTCTGAGCCGGTCTGGGCTGACCCCATCATAGCTGGCCAGCCGACGCCTCACATCGTCCAACGTCCAATTGTCGTTTGCCCCCGGCAGACCGGCAATAATGGTTTGTTGCAATGTCAGCCGCTCGCTGTCTGACAAGTTGTCAAATCGTGCGCTGGCAGCGTCCTGCTGACGGGTGGAATAGTCCTCCTGCGCGCCGTGGCGTTTGAGAATGTGCAGGTCGAAAACGGCAAAATCCAGAAGCCGAAAAAGCATCGCAGTGCCGCCATGGGGTTGCGATGCCCGCAGGGCCGTTCGTGTCCAATCGAGGATCGGCATGAAGTTGTAGCACACGGTGTGGATGCCTTGTTGCGCCAGAGCTTGAAGGCTGGATTTGTAAGCCGTCAGATGTTCGCTGGCACCGGTTCCTTGGGTTTTGATCGTCTCGGAAACCGGGAGGCTTTCCACCACATCCCAGGTAAATCCCTGCGATTGCAGGAGGTCTTGCCGCTTGGATATTTCATCATCAGACCATGGCGTGCCCGGCGCAAGATGATGCAGGGCCGTGACAATCCCCTCGACACCTACTTGATGCAGATCAGCCAGCGGGATTTTATCGGCGGGTCCGAACCATCGCCAACACTGCTTCATGGTTGCCACCCTTCGTAAAGCGTGTGGGTTTTTGCCAAGGGAAGTGTCACATGCGTATCGCGCCGTGATGCGTCGTAAATGGCTGTGACCAGCTCTATGGAAGCGCGCCCGTCATCGAGCCTGACGGCGGAATTCGGTTGATTGGCAAGAGCCTTGGCGACTTCGTTCAGGAACCCGGTGAAACCCTGCGGTTCCGGCGGCAAGGTTGCCAGTATACGATCTACCTTCGGCTGGTCATCGGGCCTGCGCGCGGTAAACTCCCAGGGTTGTGCGCCGGGTGCATAGGGTTCAGTGCCAGAGGTTGCCGTCAGGTTTTCGAAAACCATCCGAATACGGGTTTCGTCCATGGCCGAGCCAAGGGTGATACTGCTGGTGCATAACGCGCCATTTTGCATTCGGAATGAGATGGCCGCGCAATCCTCGGTTTCAATGGGATTTACACGCGTCGTGGTCATCGCGGAAACCGTCTCGACCGGCCCCATGAAATGGGTCAGCAGATCGTGGTTGTGGATGGCATGTCCAAGCACCGCGCCCCCCTGTTCCCCGGCCCAGGTTCCGCGCCAGGGTGTGGCGTAATAATCGGCACCGCGCTTCCAGTGGGTTTCAATGGCAGCGACCTGAGGTGCGCCGGTCAAACCTGCGGCAATGAGCGCGCGCAATTGCGTCAAGGCTGGCCCCCAGCGATATTGAAAGACCGGGAAGACCTGCTTCCCACTACGTTTGACGGCGTCGCTCAGGCGATCAGCATCCGCCAGCGACGTGGCGAGCGGTTTTTCACAGATTACATGCTTGCCAGCAGTCAGGGCCTGTAGCGTCACCGGAACGTGAAGGTGGGGGGGCAGGCATACATCCACGAGATCAATGGCGGGGTCCTCCAACGCTTGCCCAACATCGGTAAGAACCGTGAAGTCATCCGCCGCGCGAATGCGTTCTGCGCGTGCGGCGTCCTGATCGACTATGACGGATACCGAATACAGATCGGGCAACGCGCGATATGCGGCGAGGTGTTCGCGGCCGATCCCGGCCCCGAGGATCGCGACACGGGTCACAGGCGCCCCGTTTCGGCCAACCGCTGGGCTTTCAACGCCAGTTCCATGACCAGAAAACAGTGTTGTTGGGTCATTGCCGTCTCTGTCCGGTCCAGCACATCCTGCGCAAACCGGTCAAAGTAGGGCAAGCCCGCGTCGGCGGCGTCAATTCTTTCGCAAAGGTCCTGGGTAACGAGAATGAGGTGATCGGTGCCATCCGCCCCTCCGACATCCACGTATTTCCGCAGCTCAATATAGCCTTCGGTCCCAAGAATTGTAAGGCGCCCGTCCCCCCAGGTGGGCAGAGCATCCGGCGTATACCAGTCCACGCGGATATAGCCTGTTGCCGTACCGCTGCGCAAAGACAGCTCGCCAAAATCCTGCAGACCCGGGTCGCCGGGACTAGCGTTGTTTGTCGTGAAGGCATGCGTTATTTCTGCGGTATCTACGCCCGTAAAATGCAAAAACTGGTCAATCTGATGCGAGGCGATGTCGGTCAGTATACCGCCATACCGTTCGCGTTGGAAAAACCAGTCAGGCCGTGTCGCGCGGTTCAGCCGGTGCGGGCCAAGGCCAACGGTATTTACGACCTTCCCGATGGCACCGGCCTGCACAAGCTCTGTGGCGCGCGTTACCGCCGGGACTTCAAAGCGTTCGGAGAAGTTGATCGACCAGATGCGACCGGTTTCCGAGACGCAGGTTTTGATTTCATCCAGTTGTTCGAGCGTTGTACAGCCGGGTTTGTCGGTCATGACATCCATGCCGCGTTGCATTGCCGCTACCGCCAATGCGGCGCGATCCGCAGGCACTGCCGAGATCATTGCCAGAGATGCGCCGCAGGCGAGTGCTTCTTCCAGTGTTTCAATTCTTGGAATGTCCGGAAAGCGCTTGATGAAACCCGCAAGTGTTTCTGGCGCACCGTCGGTCCAGTATCCAAGGCATTCCGCCCCGGTTGCCAACATGTTTTCCGTCATGCCGTAGATGTGCCGGTGATCGAGGCCAAGTGCGACGAAAGCAAGTGTCATGACGCGTGAAATACCTCTGTGCGTTGGCCGGATCTGTTTGCGCGTTCCATTGCATCTATAACGCGGTGCGCAGCCAGGCTGCTGGAACCGCTTGCGATCGGCTCTGAATTGTTGGCCAGGCTAGAGGCAAAATCCTCGATGATCGTCTGGTGCCATTCATGGGTGAAAGCCATGGGATCAGCACCGCCTCCGGTGCTGGCCTCAGCGCCCGATGTTTCAATCCGACCGTCTAGATGGGTAACGGTCAGCACGCCGGATTCCAGAAGGGCCGCTGCCTTGTCGCCCTGTACACGCAGGCTTTCCGCAGAGCCGGGAAAAGCGGCCGTTGTCGCCATCAGACTACCGACAGCACCGCTGCGCATCTCGAACAAGGCACCGGCCCAATCCTCTGCCTCAAGTTGGTGCAGCAAGGTGGTGCGCATCAGTGATTGGACTTGCGTGATCGGCCCCAAGAGCCAAAGCGCAAGATCAAGAGTGTGAATGGCCTGATTGATCATGACACCGCCGCCATCGCGGGCGTATGACCCACGCCCCGGCGCATCATAGTAAGCTTGGTCGCGCCACCACGGAACCCGGATTTCAACCGTCGAAACTTGCCCCAGAACGCCGCGGTCCAGCGCCTGTTTGATCGCAAGCGAGGCCGCGCGTGCGCGGTGCTGAAACACGACGCCCAACGGGACGTTAGCCTGCCGACAAATGCGAACGATTTCTTCTGCGGCTGCGAGGGTTCTCTCGACAGGTTTTTCCATCAGGATCGGTTTGCCCACGCCAGCTAAAACGGAAACCAAATCGGTACGCGCATCGGGGGGTGTTGCGATGATAACGAAATCGATGGACCGATCTTCGGCGATCTCATTTATCGTCGAAAAGGCCGGAACCCTATAGCCCAGCGCCCTTGTTGCTTTGTCAGAATATGCCTGCGTGCGTTGGGTGTCGCGTCCCATGACGCCTGCCAGTGACAAGCCTTTCCGAGAATGCTGGATCGCGGCAAGATGCGTGTCGGCCACCATGCCCAGCCCAATCAGCGCAATCCTCATATCCCCTCCATCCTGCGGCGACATTTGCAGGAAACTAGCAAAAGGCCAAGCAAAAGATGCGTTGGAAAAAAAACCTGATAATGTGGTGAAAAATGCGAAGTTTTGTTGGGGGCATATGTGCAGAATTTGACGGGCGCTGCGGGAGCACTTTACGAAGAAATTCGTGATCTGCCAATTGTTTCACCGCATGGTCATTGCGATCCTGAGTGGTTCGCCGCAGACGCGGCTTTTCCCGACCCTGCCGCCCTTTTGGTGGTGCCTGATCACTACGTCTTCCGGATGCTTTATTCGCAAGGCCACGCCTTGGCTGACCTGGGCGTCGGCGCGCCAGGAAAACAGGCTGACCCTCGCGAGGTCTTTCGCCGGTTTGCAAAGAACTGGCATCTTTTTCTGGGCACGCCATCACGCTTCTGGATGTCTTATGTGTTGCACGAAACGCTTGATGTGGCGGCGCCGCTGTCAGAGACGACGGCAGATCGGATTTACGATGAGGTTTCTGAAAAACTGCAGCTGCCGAATTATCGCCCCCGCGCCTTGTTTGAGCGGTTTGGGATAGAGGTTCTGGCGACGACAGATGGCGCATTGGATGATCTCGTGCATCATCAAAAGATCAAAGACAGTGATTGGCAGGGGCGTGTCATACCGACCTTCCGGCCGGACAGTGTTCTTGATCCCAATGATCCGCAGTTTCTTGCGAATGTAGAGCAGCTCGGCGTGATCTCTGGCGAGGATGTTGCGAGTTTTTCAGGATACCTGAGTGCCTTACGCAAACGTCGCGCCTTCTTCAGGAAAATGGGTGCAACAGCGACGGATCATGCGATTGAGGTGGTGCATACCGTATGGCTCGATGATCCTGAGGCGGTCTACCAGCGTTTGCGATCCGGCACACATGCACCTGAGGACCATGGGGCATTCTACGGACATATGCTCATCGAAATGGCACAGATGTCTGTTGAGGACGGGCTGGTCATGCAGATACACGGGGGCAGCAGGCGCAATACGAATCCTGCGGTGCTGGCGGCTTTCGGGCGCGATAAAGGCGCTGATATTCCTGTTGCAACGGATTGGGTGCGCGGACTTGAAGCACTGCTGAACAGGGTGGGCAATACACCGGATTTCACGCTAATTCTCTTCACGCTGGATGAAACCACCTATGCGCGGGAGCTGGCCCCGATGGCGGGTCATTGGCCGTGTCTTCGGATCGGGCCACCGTGGTGGTTTCATGACAGTTCGGCGGGGATCGCGCGGTATTTCGATCAGGTCGTCGAGACAGCGGGCTATTTCAATCTTGCCGGTTTCAATGACGATACGCGTGCTTTTTTGTCGATACCGGCGCGGCATGATCTCTGGCGGCGCGGTGTGGCACAGCATTTGAGCGAGCAGGTCTCCAAAGGGGTGTTTGATCTTGCGGATGCGCGGATGCTGGCCCCGTTGCTGGCGACGGATCTGGCGCGCGATAGCTACAGGCTGAGCCGATAATGCCGCGCATTTTGCATATTGGTGTTGGCAATTTCTGCCGGGCGCATCTGGCCGATTACACGCAAGATGCAGGGGACTGGTCGATTTGCGGCGTCAGCCTCAGATCGCCAGGCGTGCGTGACGGGTTGAAAGCCCAGGGGTTCGGTTACACCCTTGCCATTCAGGGTCAGGAAGCCAAGTATATTGATGTGTTCGACGACGTTTTGGTTGCGCCGGAAAACCCTGCCGCAGTTCTTTCGCAAATTGCAGCGCTGGATGTTCACGTAATCTCCATCACCGTGACCGAAAAGGGTTATCACCTGACCCCGGACAACCGGCTGAACAGGGCTGATCCGATGATAGCAGAGGATCTGGCAGGGCATGGACCGCATACGCTGATCGGTTTTCTGGCACGCGGGCTTGCGAACCGGACCACTCCCGTGACCGTGCTGAGTTGTGACAATCGAAACGGCAATGGTGAGACATTACGCGCCGCAGTTTTGGACTTTGCGGAAGCTGCGCATTTGCGGATCGATCAGGCAATCGCGTCTTTTCCCAACAGCATGGTGGATCGGATCACCCCGGCGACAACGGAGGCACTGCGCAAGCAGACCGGAGATGCCATGGCGGTGCCGACAGAGCCCTTCCGTGAGTGGGTGATCGAAGACAGCTTTGCAGGTCCGCGCCCCGATTGGCCGGATGTGCAGTTCGTCACGGATGTTGCCCCCCATGAGATGCGCAAACTCAGGATGCTGAACGCAGCACATTCCATGCTGGCCTATGCCGGAACGCTCGCAGGGTTCGAATTTGTGCATCAGGCGGTGGGTGCTGAAGTCCTGAGAAACGAAGCGCGCGCTGTCATGTCAGAGGCTGCGCAAACGCTGCCGCCCGATGTCCGACATCAGGCTCCGGCCTATGCTGAAGCGCTGATCGAACGTTTTGACAATCCACACATCAACCACAGCTTGCGGCAGATCGCGATGGATGGATCACAAAAGCTCCCCTATCGCATCTTTGATAGTATCCGCGAACGGTCTGCGGACGGGGCCAAATCGCCCGCGTTGTGCAAGGCTGTGCGGGCGTGGCTGGCATTCTGCCGAGAAGAAACGGCTGCGGCGAGGCCGATACAAGATCCGTTGGGCGCGGAGATTTCGCAACTGATTGCATCAGGTGCGGCTGACCAAGCTCTGCTGGAGTTGATTGGTGCGGGGCATTTATCGGCGGTTATTCTGGAATGATTGCGCCTCGATGTAGCACAACCCGTGCTGCCAGATCATGGCCTGATCGCAGGGCTTCCGCTTGAGATTTTCCGCTTAACAGCGCCCCGAGGTATCCGCCGTTGAAACTGTCCCCGGCCGCAGTGGTGTCGATCACTTTCTGCGCGGGCGGGTAGTCCTGGGTCACCTCGGAGCCCAAGGATAGCGGGCCTTGCGCGCCGCGTTTCAATGCGCCGCTGACGAATGATCCCTGGCACCGTGTTTTCACCTCCATTGCGGTTTCACCGAAGAGGGCCATTTCGTCATCAATGGAGGGCAAAGCGATATCTGTATGGGCCCAAATTGCGCGGGTGACGTTCTGCGCCGTTGCCTGATCCTCCCAAAGCGCTGGGCGATAGTTGCTGTCATAGATGACCCGTAGATCCATGCTTTGCAGATAGTCGATCAGGGCCAACCGCACGGCCTGTGGCAATATCCCCAAGGTGATGCCCGAGAGATAGACAAGATCGTACCCCTCCAACACTGAGAACTCGAATCGGCCGTCAAACTGGAACATATCCCGTGCGGCTGACGCGCTGCGCCAATAGGTGAATGCGCGTTCGCCGTCGTCCGTGGTCGTGATGGCGTAGAGGCCGGGCGATTTGCCCGGGATTGTTCGGATGGCGTCGCAGCCGATGCTTTGAGTGGCGATGAATTCACGAATCTGCTCAGAAAACGGATCATCGCCAAGGCATGTCACGTAGTCGACGCTCAGATCGGGTGCGGATCGTTTGAGATAGATCGCGGTGTTGAGTGTGTCACCCGCGACGCCAATATTTGCGGATTGCCCGTCCATCGACAATTCGATCATGGCTTCGCCGACGCAGGCAATTCTGGTCATCGCTGCTCTCTCTTCCAAATGATCAGACCCGAAACCACGATGATCATTGCCCCCGCGATCGTCCACTGGTCCGGCACATGCGCAAACACCAAATAGCTGAGAATCGAAAGATAAATCATGAAGGAATAGGTGTAGGGCATCAATGTATTGGCCGAACCGAAGCGATGCGCATTGGTCAGCAGTTGATGCCCTGCCCAGCCAAAGACGCCAAGGCTGATCAGGATGGCCCAATCGGCAAGATTGGTGGGCCATTCCCATACCCAGACGGCAAAAGGCAACAGGACGGCAGTGCCAAGCGCGCCCATGTAGAACTGCATGGTTTCGGTGGCGACAACACCGGCAAGTTTGCGCGTCATGATCGAGTAAAGCGCGAGACTTACCGAATTATAGAGCGGCATCAGCATGGCGATGTGGAAGGCTTCGCCAAAGGGTCGGATGACCACCAGCACGCCACCGAACCCCAGCATGATTGCGAACCAACGCCAGGGACCCACGCGTTCACCCAAGAGCGGCCAGGACAGGAAACACACGATCACGGGGCTGGAAAACATAATCGCGGAAGTCACCGTCAACGGCAGGAAATTCAGCGCGTAAAAGTTGGACAGCGTCGCCGTGATCAGCAGCATGGCACGGCTGGTGACCTGCCACATATGCCCGGTCTGGAACCGATCCTTCGTGATGCCGCCTTTGGCAATGACCCCTATCGAGATGATGAAATGGCCGAAATACCGCATGAAGGCCAGTTGGAACGCGGGAAGTCCGGCGAGGACCAGCCATTTCGCACCGGTGTCCACCAGCGCGAACAGCAGCCAGGCGCATAGCATCAGCATGATGCCAAAATGTGGCCGGTCCTCCAGAATGCCCGCGGAAACCGCCACGCTATTTGGTCATTTTGGAGGCGTAGTAATCAACCATGGTGGAGACCATATCATCGCCGCGGCCTTCATCGTTTGCGCGACGCAGGGCTGTGAGCGCGCCTTGCGCCATGACCGTTTCGGCACCCGCCTCATCGACCATGCGGGCATAATACCCAACGTCCTTGGCCGCATTCTTGATCGCGAAGGCCAATTGCGCGGGGTCGCCGTCCAGCGCATAGCCTTTGACAAAATCCATCATGCCGGAATGCAGTGGTCCGGCGGCCATAACGTCATAGAGGTTCTGCCGGTCTATCCCGGCCACGTCCGCCATGGCGAAAGCTTCGGCCATGGCATTGGCGACTGTCATGCCGAAAAAATTGTTGATCAGTTTGATGGTATGACCAGATCCAAGTGCGCCAAGATGAAAGACGTTTTCACCCAGATCATTCAGCACCGGTGCGACCTTGTCGAAGGCGGCTTTTTCTCCCGCTGCCATGATGTTCAGCAATCCATCCTTGGCATGCGCAGGTGTGCGGCCTAACGGTGCGTCCAGATATGCGCCACCAGCTGCTTCTGTCTCTGCACCAAGCGCATGGGTGCTGCCGGGGAGCGACGTGCCAAAATCGATCACGACCGCGCCCGGTTTCAGACCAGCAATCACGCCGTCATCGCCGCGCATCCGCGCCTCAACGCTGTCGCTGGTGTCCATGCAAAGCATGACAATATCGCTCGCCGCAGCCACATCGCGGGCCGTCGCAACTTCTGTCGCCCCGCGTGCGACAGCGGCATCAATGTTCGGGCGAGAGCGGTTGGCCGTGACGGTCACAGCGTAGCCTTTGTCCTGCAAACGCCCCACCATGGCCGCGCCCATAAGGCCGAGGCCGATAAATCCGATAGTTGCTTGTGTCATCTGGTGTCCTTCCCGGGGGTATGCGATCAGTCGATTGTATCAAAGGCCCGCTTTTTCAGGCCTTTCTGGATTTCATAGATGGAGACTGGGACGTCCGGTTGCGGCTGCGGAATGCGCACCGGGATGTCCTTGAGACGCGGGTTCAGCGTGGATTTGCCGCACAGCATGCGCGTGTCATAATCCCTGATCCCGTCCCATTTCGTCATCGAGCCCATGATCGGAAAAGCGTCTGCCGCCATCATCTCGTAAAACAGAATGCGGCGCGCGCGGTTGGATGTATTGAGCGCGGAGCCATGCACGATCCGCCCGTGGTGGATGCTGATGGACCCGGCGGGCCCGGTCAGTTGTACCGCATCGGCCGGGTTCAGCCCGTTCTCTTCCGGCAGCATGGCACCTGCGAAAACGCCGTCCACATGATGGTCATAAACCGGTCCTCTGTGGGAGCCGGGATAGACCATCAGCGGGCCATTCTCCGCAGCCATATCGTCAATCAACACACCGATGGCCAGAATGTCGTCGTTCGTGTGGGGGTAAAAGGCATAATCCTGATGCCACTCGACCGCCGCGCCGTAGCCTGCCGATTTCATGTTGAGCTTGGTGGTGTGCAGGCGCAAATCCGGCCCGATGAGGTCACGTGCGGGGGCGAGGATATGATCGGAAAACATCAGCTCTCGCATCACGTCGGAAATCAGATGCGGTAGTTTGATCCGCCGCAGGCGCGGTGCCTCCGGTGTGTGGCTGTCTTCCAGATCAAGCCGGTCGTTGCTGGCCGTCATGCCGCGCGCTTCTTCTTCGAAACGTGCAATTTCCGCATGGAGCCGGTCCAGCCAGACCTGTGGTATCTGGTTCTGCAACACCAGATAGCCGTACTCCTGATAATGGGCGATCTGATCAGGCGTGAGCGTTTCGGGCATTTGCTGCTCCTTCCACTTGGGCCGTTAGCTGGGCTTCGATTTGCAAGGCTGCGGCCAGCGTTCTGGTTGCGTCCGCCACGTCAATCAGCGGCGGCGCGCCCTTCATCACGTCAATGAAGTGGTCAAGCTGCGCATCAAGCGGGGCCTTGATGTCCTGTTCCGGTGCGCCCGGCGTGCTTTCGGCGGGTTTGGACCAATCCAGCCCCGACCAAAGCGTCAGTGACGGATAGCTGACAGCCCCCTGCGTTCCCATGATCCACATCATATCCTGCCCGGTTGTGCCGATGTTCGGGTTTTCACCGGTTGCGGCCTCAAAACCCCAGGGGCTGGGCGAGGTATCGGCAAAACTGATGGTGCCAGTTGCACCGCTCTCGAAGGCCAGCGCGATGGCACCGCTCTCGATGCGGGTGTCCCCGCGCAATCCCTTGCCGCGCAACGCGGTCGTCGTGGCAATTTCACCAATGACAAAACGCAGGATGTCGATGTCATGCACCAGATTGATCATGACGGGGCTGCCACCCGCCGTGCGCCAGTTGCCCTCAAAATAGGCGTCTGGTTTGCGCATCGCCCAGATCAGGTTGGCGCAGACCGGTGTGCCGACCGCGCCGTCCGCCACAAGTTCTTTCAACTGTTGCACGCTGCGGTGATAGCGCCTGTGATGCCCGACCAGCGACCCGACACCGGCCTTGGCCACCGCATGACTGAGGGCCTCAGCACCGGGCAGATCACCGGCTATTGGCTTCTCTATCAGCATATGCCAGCCGCGTTCTGCGGCATAAACCCCGTGCTCCGCATGAAGTGCCGTTGGGGTCGCGATGATGACCCCGTCAACAGGTTCGGTGATCTCGGCCATCGACGCAAAGCGTTTGACGTCAGGAGCCAGCGTCATATCCGGATCTGCCAGCCCGACCAGACTGCAATCAGGATGTGCCTGCACCGCCTGAAGATGGCGGATACCGATCAACCCGCCGCCGACGACCAGAATGCGCTTTGGCGGGCTCATATCGTACCTATGTGAAAATCAGCGTAGAGGGTTTTGTATTTTGCTGACAAATGCGCACGCGTATAGCTGCCATCCCTCTGCCAGGACCGCGTTTCAAGTTCCGTGCCATGCTTTTGGCAAAGATCGACCATGTGGTCATGTTCAACCAGATACCAATCCTGCCGGTCGCGAAAGGCGATCCAGATGCCGCGGTCCAGATATTTGCGATGTATCGTCCAGCGCGATTTCTGCTGAACACATTTCATGTCGTTATCCGCCTCGCGGTGCACGATGAAATCAATGCCCTGATCAACGACCGGTAGATAGACGTTGTAACCCTGCAAAAGCAAAAGCGAAGTCACCTCATTGCGATGGATAACTTCCGTCAGGCTCACATCACCGCCCCGATTTGCCATGGCACGAATTCATAGTCACCCAAGCCCTGAGCTTCGGATTTTGTCGCCTCTCCGCTGGCCACCTTGAGGAACAGATTGTAGATTTCGCGCCCTTTTTCCTCGACACTCACGCCTTGCGTCAGAATTGTGCCTGCGTCCACGTCCATGTCGTCAGACATGCGCTTGGCCATTTCCGAGTTGGTGGCGACTTTGATTGTCGGGCTGGGTTTGGAGCCAAACGCTGATCCGCGCCCTGTGGTAAAGCATACCAGATTGCACCCGCCTGCGATCTGCCCGGTCACGCTGGCCGGATCATAGCCTGGGCTGTCCATGAAGGTGAACCCTTTGGCCTGCACGGGTTCGGCGTATTTGTAGACCCCCATCAAGGGGCTGGTGCCGCCCTTGGCCGCCGCCCCCAGCGATTTTTCCAAAATGGTGGTCAGGCCGCCCTTTTTGTTGCCGGGGCTGGGATTGTTATCCATCGAGCCCTTGTTGCGGGCGGTGTAGTCCTCCCACCATTTGACCAATCTGACGAGGCGATCACCTGTTGCCCGGTCAACCGCGCGGCGGGTCAGCAGATGTTCTGCGCCATAAATCTCCGGTGTCTCGGCCAGAACACCTGTGCCACCCTGGGCGGCCAGCAGATCACAGGCGTATCCCAAGGCGGGATTTGCCGTGATGCCTGACCATGCATCCGAGCCGCCGCATTGCAGGGCGACCATCAGTTCAGAGGCCGGGCAGGGCGTGCGTGTGGCTTGGTTGGCAATGGGCAGCATCGCTTCGATTTTCTTGATCCCGAGATCAACGGTTTTCTGCAGGCCCGCGACAGATTGAATATTCATCACTTGAAAGGTCGGGCTCTGTTGCAGACCGTAAGCTTCGAGCAGCCAGTCGATCTGGTTCATTTCGCATCCCAGACCCACCATCAACACGCCCGCATGATTGGGGTGGCGCGCGTAGCCCCACATGACCCGTTGCAGCGCCTCGAACCCCTCGCCATCACCGGCCATGCCACAGCCGGTGCCATGCACAAAGGCGGCAACCCCATCGACATTGGGGTAATGCGCCAGGATGTCCGGCGTGAAATGGCTGGCGATACGGCGCGCTGCTGTGGCCGAGCAATTCACCGAAGTGACAATGGCGATGTAATTGCGGGTGCCTACCTGACCGTTTTCGCGCCGATAACCCATGAAAGTGTCGCGTGCGTCTTCCGGAACTGTTTTGACCGGGCGCAAATCGGTGGCAAACTCATATTCCGCCTCCGTGTTGCGAAAGGCCACGTTCTGGGTATGCACATGCTCGCCCGGTGCGATATCCTGCGACGCGTATCCGATAATCTGCGCGTATTTCCGAATGGCATCGCCTTTGGCAATCGGGGCTGTCGCGATCTTGTGCCCCGATGCGATGAGCGCACGGGTTGTTACCTTTTCAACCGGGACATCCGCTTGCAGCGGGCGTGTGGCAGTGACGACATTATCAGCCGGATCAAGACGGACGGTATCCATGGGGTCTCCTTAGGCGCAGAACGGCGCATCGCCTTGCCAGCGATGAATGGGGATGTGGGGGTTGCGCGCCAGAGTGTCGCGCGCGTCTGCCCACATCTGCCGCCATAGGCGCCAGTCGGTCAAGACCTGACCCGGATCATCTGCGCTGTGCGCGATAAATTCAGGGAAATGCGCCCGCCCGGTGGGTTGACCCGTCACATTGTAGCGCAGATCGAACGACCACCTGAATGTGTGCGTACCATTGGGCAGCGAAGCATGTGGTAAAAGCGGGTGAAGCAGCACGACACCACCTGCCGGGACCGGAAGCGGCACGGCCTGTGCCTCATCAATGAAACCGTCCGCAATCGCCGTCTGAGTTTTGGGACAATGGGGCAGCATCTCGCGGTCGGCGCCGGGTATGACCTGCAAACACCCGTTTTCAACGGTTGCATCTGTCATGGCGATCCAAACAGTGATCATATCCGTCGCATCGGCCTCTTCCAGACCGACGCCGCGATCCTGATGCCAGTCGGTTTGGGTCACATGGGCGCGGATTTCTTCCGTGTTCAGTGCCGGGCGCGGCGGCTTGATCCGGATATGCTGAATAGGGTTGGACGTGATCTCGGGCCCGATCAGCGCCTCAACCACATCCAGAATCGCAGAACAGGTCACAAGGTCGAATACCGCCGGTCCAAAATGCATGGGCGTGTCCGCCCTGATGTCGCCCCCCGGCAGGCTGATGTCCATGGGCTGGAACCAGTCGCATCCGGCCCGGTAGGCCGTCAGTAATTTCCCCCAGAAATCCTGCTGTGACACGTCATCGGGCAAAAGGCCCCGGGCCTGCCAATCGGCACAAAGGTGATCCAGCAACTGGGCGTATTCGGCGGCAACCGCGTCCCGGGTCGACTGCGGAACAACATCAGGCAAGACGAGGTAGCCATCCGTTTCAAACGCGCGTTTCTGGCCATAAGACAGCATCCGGGTTCTCCATCATCTATGGCAAAAGCAGAGACACAATGGGGGGCCAGATCAGCAGGACGGAGAGGGCGCAAAGCTGGATGCCGATGAACGGCAGAAAGCCCTTGAAAATATCCGTCAGGCTGATGTGGGGCGGGGCCACCGATTTCAGATAGAAGGCGGCAGGGCCGAAGGGCGGGCTGAGAAAGCTTACCTGCATGTTCATACAGAAGACCACGCCAAACCAGATTGCCACATGACGCGGGTTCAGCTCGCCGATAAGTCCGATTTCCTCGATGGGCAACCGCTGCACAATGGGCAGGAAGACCGGGATGATCAGCAGCACGATGCCGACCCAATCCATGAAGGCCCCCATAAAGAGCAGGATCAGCATCATCGCAAGGATAATGCCCATGGTTGGCAAATCGGAGCCCACGATGAAATCGGCTACATAAACCGGCCCGCCCGCGATTGTATAGGCCCCGGCGAGGGCTGCTGCACCAATCGTGACCCAGATGATCGTCCCGGTGGATTTGAGCGTGCGCATCAGGCTGTCCCACACCAGATCAAAGGAGGCCTCGCCGCGGAAAATCGCGATGACGAGCACTGCCAATGCTCCCATACCGGCGGCTTCGGTGATGCCGGTGATGCCGCCATAGATGGATCCCAGCACGACGCCGATGACAACGATGGGTGGCACAAGACCTTTACCCATGGACCATCCCAAAGCGGTCCGGGCGCGACCCAAAACACCAAACATCACCACAAAGGAAGCAACAACCGCTCCGCCAAACCAGGGCAGGTAGTCCGCGGTTCCATAGGCAATGGCGTCGCCCGTTTGCGCCGCATTCTGACCACTGAGTTCAAAGAACAAGGCACGCAGGAAGAGCGCAGAGCTGAAACCTGCAACCAGAACGCAGAGGAATGCCAGGAACAGTTTGAACTTCTCCATGCCGTAGGGCTCGCCTTCGACCGGGTCGGGCAAAGGGGCGTCTTGCGGGCGGAGTTGTGTGCGTACGATGATGTAAAAGATGATGAAAGATGCCAGCATGAAACCGGGCAGGAACGAGGCGGTAAACAGCGCCTTGATCGACGTCTCCGTGATCAGCCCATAGATGATCAGAACAATCGACGGCGGGATCATCGTCCCGAGGCTACCCGAGGCGCAGATCGTGCCGATTGCAAGGTTTTGACTATATCCCAGACGAAGCATTTGCGGGAGCGCGATCAGACCCAATAGCACAACCTCTCCGCCAATGATCCCCGACATTGCGGCCATGATAACAGCCATGATCGAGGTCACGATGGCGATGCCGCCACGAGTGCGGTTCAGCCAGACATTAAGGGAAGAATACATCTCTTTGGCGATGCCCGAGCGTTCCAGCAAGGCGGCCATGAAAATGAACAGCGGAATGGATATGAGGACATAGTCCGTTAACAGCCCGTATATTTTCTGCGCCAGAATATTGAGCGGCCCGGTACCGGGTCTGCCGGTCAATATGCCTTCGCCAAAGGTCCAGGGCGCTGTCAGTAGGGCCGGTTCAAATTTCATGACAAGCACCAGTACCGACAGGATCGCGGAGGCGAAACCCAGTGGCATGCCGATGGCGAGCAAAAGGACCAGGCCCAGCATCAGGACCAGTGAGATTGTGCCAATATCCATTACTTCTGCTCCGGTTCGTCTGCGCCGACAGCCGCTCGCAGGCGGGCGATTTCGTCTTCGTCAATGTCGTCCGCCGCTGTATGCACGGTGGGTTCGGTGTTCCAATCGGAAATCAGATTGATGACGGCCTGCACGGCCACCATTGCAACGATGAACAGGACGGTCGGTTTCAGGGTTGCCGGGATGGGCGGATTGAAGGCCGATCCATATAGCTCCCATCTGGCGAATTTCTGGAACGCTTCGCCGTAGCCGCCGTAGAAGAGAAAAAACGCAAATGTCACGATCAGCAGCGTCGAGATCACGTCACATACGTGCTGCAAGGTGCGTGGCATGGCGTCATAGATGATGAAAATGCGGATGTGGCTGCGCTGCTGCATGGCGTAAAGCCCGGCGCAGAGGAAAATATATCCAGCCAGCCAGAGCGACAATTCATTGGCCCAAAGCGTGCCGGATGCCAGAACATAGCGGGTGAAAACTTCGTAGAGCATGACGCCCATCAACACCACGACCAGCATCATCGTAACGCGACCAACAAAGACGGCGGTGCGATCCAGTGTTCCCCAGGCTTCGAATTCCATGGGGGCCCGGCGCACTGTCAGAATGCCGATGACGGCCAAAACGGGTATCAGAAGTAACGCGATAAGATCGATGATATCAATATGCGTGCCCATGACGACGGGCATATTCGGGGCCACGTCGACGCGGGCAAAATGGGCCGCTAGCTGGTCGCCGTGCCCACCCCAATCCAGTATGAAAGCAGGCATATGCCAAATGACCCAGCCGCCGCAAAAGATGAAGCCAAGCGGCACGATCCATTCGATCAGGCTTCCTGATTTTTCCTGCATGATGTCCCCCACCAGATTGGCCGCTGATTATTGTTGTCTGGGCCAGAAAGATTCAGGCCCTGCCTTTGCGAGCAGGGCCTGAATTCAGGTCATATTAGTCGGATACCAAACCCAGTTGAGAGAGGTAGGCAAGGTGCGCCTCAACCAGAGCTTTGGCTTCTGGTGTATCCGCGAACTCTGGCCATGTGGCTTGAGCCGCTGCCCGGAATTTGGCCAGTTCCTCAGGTGCCCACTGAGACAATGTAACGCCTTGTTCACGCAATTGCGCCGCTGCTTCTGCGTTCTTTTTCTCAAACGTCAGCGCCGTGCGCAGTGCAAGAGCTTCCATCGTCACTTTCATGATCTTCTGATGGTGCGCGGGCATTGCGTCGAACACGGCCTTGTTGCAGGCCAGGTGATCGGACGGCATGGAGTGGAAACCGGGGAAGTTGGCATATTTTACGATGTCGTAAAGTCCCAAGCCCACGTTATTGGCGAGGCCTGAAGCGTCAGCCCCATCAATGATGCCTGTTTCCAGAGCCGTAAAGATTTCAGTGAAATCCATCACGATCGGCTGTGCACCGAGTTTTTCAAAGATCTTGGTTTCCATGCCGGGGGGCGAGCGGAACTTCCAGCCTTCAAAGTCGGCAACTTTTTCGATCGGCTTGCCGGACGCAAAGGATTCCTGACCGTAGACCCACCAACCGATCAGCTCCATGCCGAATTTGTTGTAAAGTGGTGCCGCCGCCTCACGTCCACCGCCGAAATAGAGCCAGCTGAGCTGCTGATAGGGGGTCTCATAGCCGCCCATGATGTCGCCAACAAACTGGAACGCGGAGTTCTTGCCTGTCTGATAGCCACCGCCCGTCATATCACAGTCGAGAATGCCGGTCGCGGCGGCATCAAATGTTTCCACCGGTTTGACCACAGAAGCGCTGTAGAACATTTCGACTTCGATTTCGCCGTTCGACATGTCCTGAATGTCTTCTACGTATTGAGCAGCCAGTTTGCCGGATACGGTTTCAGGCGCGTAGTGCGTCTGAATGCGCAGCTTTGTTACGGCGTGGCCATCTGCCAATGCAGATGTCGCAGTCAAAGCTGCAAGAGCGGCGACAGTGGCCGCCTTTTTCATCAGTTTCATTGTTGTCCTCCCAGACGTTGAGCGCACGTATAAGTTGGGGCTTTGAAATCCCGTTCGTGATTACGCTAACGGAACGTTAGGCTGAGGCAGCAGGCACACGCAAGAAAATATTTTATTTTTCAGGAATTTTGAGATTTTGTTTGAATTTCGAATTTTTGACGGTATCAAAAATAACGCATGGGGAGATAGAGATGGGTGCTCAGGACGCTGATATTTTTGACGACATGCGTCATCGCCTCATCACAGGAGAGTTTGGATACGGTAGCAAGTTACGCGCCGAAAAGCTACGCCAGGATTATAATTGTTCGGCCAGTACGGTGCGCGAAGTTCTGTTTCGCCTGTCCACCGTGGGCCTGGTGGAGTTTCAGGAACAGCGTGGTTTTCGTGCGCCACATCAGTCACTTGAGCGCCAGCATGATCTCACGCAGATGCGCATCATGCTGGAAAGTGAAGGGGCCTGTTTGTCGATCAGAATGGGAGGCGTGGATTGGGAATCCCGGTTGACAGCGGCCCACCACAAACTGTCACACATCGAGACACGCGTGCGCTCGTCAGGTGATGTGATTCCCCTTTTGGGGCTGTGGAGCCGCGCTGAGCAGGAGTTTCATGAGACGCTGATTGATGCGTGTGATTCGAAACTTCTCAAACGCACACATCAGGTCATCTACGAGCAATTCCGCCAACAGCTTGTCTCCGCAGAAACCAACTACGGCTATTTCCCCGAGAACATTCGGGAGCATCAGGCGATTCTTGATGCGGCGCTTGAACGCAACGAGGACCTGATGCGCGTGCGCATAAATGATCATCTGGCGCGTAACCTGATGAAACCGATTCCGGAAAAAACTCAAGTAGAGGCGGCAGGTAAATCCTCGGCAATATAGGTTTGAACAATCTCATCGAAACTGCTCTCTGCCCGGAACCCGAGCTTGATGGCGCGGGTGGGGTCAAAATTGCGGGGCCAGCCTTCCACTATTTTGATGATATCGGGGTCAGGCTGCGGTTTGATCAGATTGACGGCCTCTTGTCCGGCAGCGGCGCGCAGGGCTTCAATTTGCTCGGCAACCGTGCAGCTCAATCCGGGAAGATTAAGCGCACGTCTGCCTTCCAGAAGGTCAGTATCCAACCTGGCCGCATGGATGAGAAAGCCCGCAGCAGCCTTGGGCGATGCGTGCCAATGACGTACCGTATCATCAACGGGTAGAATTGCTTCCTCTCCGTTCAGCGGTTCACGGATGATGCCGGAGAAGAACGACGACGCCGCGAGGTTTGGTTTTCCCGGCCGAACACAAATGGTGGGAAGCCGAAGCGATAGACCATCGACAAATCCCTTGCGGCTGAAATCTGTCAGCATCAGCTCGCTAACAGCTTTCTGGGCGCCATAGCTCGTTTGCGGCGCTGACAGGAAAAGGTTGTCGATTTTCTCGGGGAAAGGACCCCCGAACACCGCAATGGAGGAGGTGAAAACGACGCGCGGCACGTAGGTGCCTCCAGATGCGTCATGTTCGGCACGAAACGCTTCCAGCAGATGCCACATAGACATCATGTTGATGTCCCAGCTCTTGGAGAAGTTGGTTTCGGCCTCGCCAGAGACAATGGCCGCCAAATGGAACACAATATCCGGTCGCGCTGCCGCAAGTTGCTGTGCGGCACCCGTCTGCGACAGGTTGCCGATTTTCTGTTTCGGACCGGCAACCGCACCTGTTGGAAAGGCCACGTCAAAAAGCGTGATATCCAGCGCACCGTGATCTTCCAATCCGTCGCGTACCAGCTGGCCTGCCAGTTTTTGGCCAACCATGCCGCCGCCCCCGATGATAAGTATTTTTGTCATGTCAGCAGTCCATTTCGGGATTTGAGTTCTAGGTAGAGGCCGGAGTGATCTTTGTCAGCACCGTTCATCGCATCAATGAAATACTGAAATCGATCCCGCACGTTTTCCGTTGCAGGCAGGTTCAGGTCTAAATGGCGCGCCTCATCGAGCGTGTTGTTGAGGTCTTTCACCTGGAATTTTGTCAGGCCGCCGGGTTCAAAATCACCATTTGTCATCCGCGCCCCGTGTTGCTGGAGGATCGTGCTATCCGCAAATCCACCCTTGAGCGCTTCGCGAACGGCAGCCGGGTCCGCGCCGCCCTGCTCAACCAGTAACATGGCCTCGGCAACGGCACTTATGGTCACGGCGACAATGGTCTGATTGGCGAGTTTTGATAACTGCCCCGCGCCGGACGGACCCACATGTACCGGGCGCCCCATGGCTTGCAATACCTCGCGTGCCGCGGCGAACGTGTCGGCGTCGCCACCAACCATGATCGCCAGAGCCGCGTTTTCTGCGCCTTTGGTGCCACCGGACACCGGTGCATCCAGATGGGCGATCCCAAGGTCTTTTAGTTTGCTGGACTGCTCACGCGCGTGCTCCGGCTTGGCGCTGGACATGTCCAGCCAGATCGCATTTTTGGAGAGCGCCCTCTGCACTTCTTCGTCTTCGATCAGGGCCCCGGTTGCGAACCCGTCAGAAAGCATCGTGATGACAAACTCGGCGCTCGTGATGGCCTCGACCGGATTGGTCGCCAGCGTGGCCCCATGAGCCACCAGCGGTTTGGCGCGCGACGCACTGCGGTTCCAGACTGTCAGGTCGTGCCCGGCCTTCATCAGGTTCAAAGACATTGGGAAACCCATGAGCCCTGTTCCAATCAAGGTGATCTTGCGCGATGTCGTCATTTTGTGGCCGTCCTGTGATGTTCGTCTTTCAAAGCTGTGGCCAAATCCATGGCTGTGTCATACGCTAACGTAAACCAGCCATTGGACCAGCCCGTCTGATGGTTTTTTGACGAAGACAGCAAAAAGCATGCGCCATGGACAGGGGACCAATGCAATCCGCAGAGGGTCTCTGGCGAATTGCGACGGGGGAAAAACATGTCAGGGCAACGACTTAGTGGTAAACGCGCGCTGGTAACAGCCGCCGGTCAGGGCATTGGCCGGGCAAGCGCAATTGCAATGGCCGCCGAAGGGGCAACGGTTGTTGCGACAGATATCAACGCAGATGCGCTTTCCACGATTCGCGAGGCGAATCACGAAAATATCGAAATTTTCGAACTTGACGCGCGGAGTGACGAGAGTGTTGCCGCCGGGATTGCTCAGGCGCAACCGGATATCCTGTTCAATTGCGCGGGCTTTGTTCACCACGGGACCGTGTTGGACGCGACAGACGATGAATGGGAGTTCGCTTTTGACCTGAACGTCAAATCGATGCTCCGCACGATCCGCGCGGCACTGCCGGTTATGTTGGGAAAAGGTGGCGGGTCGATCATCAATATGTCTTCGGCCTGTTCGTCCGTGATCGGCGCGCCCAATCGGTTTATCTACGGGACCACCAAGGCCGCTGTGATCGGGCTGACGAAATCAATTGCTATCGATTATGTAGCCAAGGGGATCAGGTGCAATTGTATCTGTCCGGGAACGGTGGAAAGCCCAAGCTGGCATGACCGCGTGGACGCTTTGGGCAAAGAGCTGGGCAGCAAGGAAGAAGCGCTTAAACAATTTGTGTCGCGCCAGCCCATGGGCCGCGTGGCCACCGCCGAAGAAATCGCAGCCCTTGTTGTCTATCTTGCAAGCGATGAAAGTGCGTTTACAACAGGACATCCCCATATCATCGACGGAGGCTGGTCGGGCCAATGAAGAAAATCGGCATCGAAAACTTGCGGTCACGCAAATGGTTTATGAATCCGGACAATCCGGAGATGACCGCGCTCTATCTGGAGCGATATCTGAATTACGGCCTGACGCGCGAAGAGCTGCAATCGGGCAAGCCAATCATCGGGATCGCGCAGACCGGCAGTGATCTCAGCCCCTGCAATCGCCATCATCTGGAGCTGACCAAACGGGTGCGCGACGGCATCATCGCGGCGGGCGGGACATGCATCGAGGTGCCCGTGCATCCCATCCAGGAAACCGGCAAGCGCCCCACGGCCATGCTGGACCGAAACCTTGCCTATCTGTCACTGGTGGAGACACTTTTTGGCTATCCGCTGGATGGGGTGGTGCTGAACATCGGGTGTGACAAGACCACGCCTGCCTTGTTGATGGCCGCAGCCACGGTAAACATTCCGGCGGTCGCCCTGTCTGTTGGACCGATGTTGAATGGGTACTTCCGTGGCGAGCGGACGGGGTCAGGCACAATCGTGTGGAAGGCCCGCGAAATGCTGGCTGCCGGTGAAATTGACGACGATGGGTTCATGGAACTGGTGGCGTCTTCCGCGCCGTCGGTGGGGTACTGCAACACCATGGGGACCGCGACGACCATGAATTCGCTGGCCGAAGCTTTGGGCATGCAACTGCCGGGCTCTGCGGCAATCCCCGCGCCCTATCGTGAGCGTGGCCAGATCAGCTACGAAACCGGTCGGCGGATCGTCGATATGGTGTGGGAAGACCTGCGACCTTCCGACATCATGACACGGGAAGCATTTGAAAACACGATTGTTATCAACTCCGCAATTGGCGGGTCCACAAACGCGCCCATTCACCTCAATGGCGTGGCGCGCCACCTGGGCGTGCCGCTTGATAACAACGACTGGCAGAAAATCGGTCATGACGTGCCCTTGCTGGTGAATTTGCAGCCCGCTGGCGAGTATCTGGGCGAGGATTATCAGCACGCCGGCGGTGTGCCAGCGGTCGTTGGCGAATTGATCGCCGCCGGTTTGCTGCCGCATCCGGATGCCATTACGGCAAATGGCAAGACCATGGCGGAAAATTGCGCTCACCGGCGCAGCGAAGATACCAAGGTGATCAAACCCGCGTCTGACCCGCTGAAAGCGCAGGCCGGGTTCATCAATCTGACGGGCAACCTGTTTGACAGCGCGATCATGAAAACCAGCGTGATCAGTGATAATTTCCGGGCAAAATACCTCTCCAATCCCGATGACCTGAACGCCTTTGAAGGGCGTGCGGTTGTTTTTGACGGGCCGGAAGATTTCCACCATCGCATTGATGATCCTGCCGAAAACATTGACGAGGATTGCGTCCTGTTCATGCGGGGTGCTGGCCCCAAGGGGTATCCCGGCGGGGCGGAGGTCGTGAACATGCGCCCGCCGTCCTATCTGTTGAAAAAGGGGGTCGAAGCGCTGCCTTGCGTGGGTGACGGTCGCCAATCGGGGACATCTGGCAGCCCGTCGATCCTGAACGCCTCGCCAGAGGCGGCGGACGGTGGCGGTCTGGCACTTTTGCAGAATGGTGATCGGGTGCGGATCGATCTCAACAAATGCACGGCGGATATGCTGGTGCCATTGGATGAGTTGGCTGAACGCGCCCGTCAGTTTGAGGCAAACGGCGGCTATGACGCCCCTGCTAGCCAGTCGCCCTGGCAGCAATATTTCCGCGAAAAAGTTGGCCGCTTCGATCAGGGGATGATCCTCGAGGACGCAGACAAATACCAAGACATCGCCCGCGCTTCTATGCCGCGCGATAACCACTAAGGAAGAATAGATGAAACTTGTACGCTATGGCGCAATGGGCGCTGAAAAACCTGGATTGCTGGACGCTGCGGGGACGTTACGCGATCTTTCGGCGCATGTTGGAGATATCGCGGGTGATGTGCTGTCGGATGCCGGTCTGGAAAAGCTGCGCGCCATTGATCCGTCGACCCTGCCGGAGGTGTCGGGCAGCCCGCGCATCGGTGCCTGTGTCGGCAACATTGGCAAGTTTCTGTGTATCGGTCTGAATTATTCGGATCATGCAGCGGAAACCGGTGCGGCGATCCCGGAACACCCGATCCTGTTTTTCAAGGCGAATTCAGCCGTGGTGGGTGCTTATGACGATGTTTCCATGCCGCGCGGCTCGACCCATACGGATTGGGAAGTGGAATTGGGCGTTGTCATCGGCACCACGGCCAAATACGTCAGCAAGGAAAACGCGCTGGATCACGTTGCGGGCTATTGCGTCGTCAATGATGTCTCCGAGCGGCACTTCCAGACGCAGCTGACCGGGCAATGGACCAAGGGGAAATCCTGCGACACATTCGGCCCGACAGGTCCGTGGCTGGTGACCCGTGATGAGGTGGCCGATCCGCAAAACCTCGCCATGAGCCTTGATGTGAACGGTCAACGTATGCAGACGGGCAATACATCCACCATGATCTTCACCGTGGCGGAGGTCATTGAACATCTCTCGGGTCTGATGACGCTGTATCCGGGGGACGTGATCACCACGGGCACACCGCCCGGCGTTGGCATGGGGATGAAACCCGACCCCGTTTACCTTAAGAAAGGCGATGTGATGGAACTGACCATCGAAGGTCTGGGCCACCAGCGGCAAACCGTGACCGAGGACAATTGAGCATGGCAAATCTATTTATGATTGGCAGTGCCACGGATGTGATGCTGGAGCGTCTTGGAGAGAAGTTCACCATTCACCGGGCATCGGACATGGATGATCCGCAGGCCTGGCTTGATGAAAACGGGGCTGGCGTGGACTATGTCGCGACCAACGGCCATGATGGCGTGAAACCGGCGTTTATGGCGGCTTTGCCAAACCTCAAGGCGATTAGCTGTTACGGCGTCGGGTACGATGCCATCGACACGAACGCCGCCCGGGAAAAGGGCGTGGTGGTCACCCATACGCCCAACGTTCTGAACGCCGAAGTCGCGACAACCGCCGTGATGCTGATGATGGTCTGCTACCGCGAATTGTTGCGCGATGACGCCTATGTGCGTGCAGGCCGGTGGGAGAAAGAGGGCAATGCGCCGCTGACCCGCTCGGTGGACGGGCAAACTGTCGGTATTCTTGGTCTTGGCCGGATCGGTCAGGCGATTGCCGACAAGCTGGCGCCTTTCGACACGACGGTCGTTTACCATTCACGCAGCCCGAAGGATGTGGATTACAAATACTATAGTAATCTCGTGGATATGGCGCGGGATGTGGATGTGCTGATCTGTATCACCCCCGGCGGGCCGTCGACCAACAAGATCGTCAACCGGGAGGTGATGGACGCGTTGGGTCCGCAAGGCACCCTGATCAACGTGAGCCGTGGCAGCGTCGTGGATGAAGACGCCTTGATCGCAGCCTTGCAGGACGGGCGTCTTGGCTGGGCCGGTCTCGACGTTTTTGTTGAAGAGCCCAAGGTTCCGGAAGCGCTGCGCAAACTCGATAATGTCGTATTGTTGCCGCATGTCGGCAGTGCCACGGTGGAAACGCGCGCCGCGATGGGGGCGTTGACCGTGGACAACCTGCTTCAGCATCTCAAAGATGGCACGGTGATCAGCCCAGTGCCGGAATGTGCGGATATGTAGCCGCTGCCCGGCTGAGTGCAAAAACGGGCCTTTTCGGGCCCGTTTTTTCTGGATCAGATGCGCAGGAATTTTTGCGCTATCTTCGGGATCAACCGGTCAAATTGCAAAGGCGCATCCGTGACCGCGAGGCAGATGCAATCCTCATGGATATCCGCCACGGGCGTGTGATGCAGATCGCTGTCTGCGATTTCCACATCACCGCGCGCGAAATAGCCGTCGTCATCCTGAAACGCGCCTTGCAGCACCATCGTCATCTCGGTGCCTTGGTGGCCATGGTCGGGCATGGCCGTGCCCGCCGGAATAAGAAGCAACCGGGCGGATGCTTCCTTCGACGTTGGCAGGATCGCCTGTTTGACGCCCATGCCAACTGGTTTCCAGCGGATGGCATTCAGGTCGCCGCCCACATAGTCGCGCAGCGGTTTAGGTAGTACAGCGCACCCGGTATCTTCAGTTGCGGCCGTTTCAACAGGGCCGCCTGCGATCAAGGCTAAAGTTGCGGCGTAGCTCTCAGCGCTCACCAATGCCTCTTTGCCATCCTGGAGCTGTTCCAGAACTTCGCCGCCCAGGGCTTCAAAGCTTTCGGCCTGTGCCCGGCAGGCGTCGCATAGGGAGAGATGTGCCGCAACCATTAGGTTGAAAGCTTCGGGTAACGCGCCTGCGGCGTAGGCCATAAGCACGGAGTCACTAAGATGGTGTTTGATGTTCTCACTCATGTCATTCACTTCATTACATGGCGCAATCGTTCAAGCGCCAGACGTATTCTCGATTTGATCGTGCCCAGGGGCAGACCGGTTTCAGCGGCGATTTCGCTATGGGTCAGATCCCCGAAATACGCCTTTTCTATCAACTCCCTCTGGGCGCTTGGCAAATCCGCCAAAGCTGCACCCAGCAGTTCCGTTTCTTGTTGCAGATTCAGGATATCCGCCTGATCTGGTTCTTCTTCCGGACCCCAGGTGAGGTCCTCCGGTTCGGGTCTGCGCTGACGGCGCAACAAGTCAATTTTTCGGTTCCGCGCAATCGTGAAAATCCACGTTGCAACGGACGCGCGTGACGCATCAAACTGATGCGCTTTGTGCCACAAGGTCGCCATAACATCCTGCGTGCACTCTTCGGCCAAGGATGCATCCGCGCCGGACTTGATCAAAAACCCCTTCACGCGTGGCGCAAAGTGATCAAACAAATCCGCAAAGGCCTGGGTATCCTTATGGTCCCGGATGCGAGATACATGTTCGACCCAAAGCAATCTGGCTGCTGCATTTTTCGGCGTCACCGGTTGTTTTTTTACCTTTTCATTGCGCACAAACCCGATCGAGTTTGCGCCAGCACTCGCTAGCTTGGGTCGAATTTCAACATTTGCCAACATGCACCGTTTACGCCGCAGGTGCATAATTGGATCAAATTTTTTTGTTTGACACGGGATGCATCCATTTTTCTACGCTCATCGTATACATTCCATCAACACAACGAGTTGCGGACCTTAAAGTGATGCCCTTCGACACCCTCACAGCAACGTCACTTCCTGAAAGCGGGCGTCATGGCAAACCTTTGAGGATTGCCGTCATCGGCGGCGGCATATCCGGTATGGCTGCGGCTTACATGATGAGCAAGGAACATCAGGTGACGCTGTTCGAGGCCGAACCGCGCCTGGGGGGTCATGCGCGGACGGTGGTTGCGGGCAAGAACAAAGATCAGCCCGTCGATACAGGGTTCATCGTGTTCAATTACGCCAACTATCCTTATATGTCGGCGCTTTTTGAACAGCTGGATGTTCCTGTTACCAAGTCGAACATGAGCTTTGGCGCGTCAATTGATGGCGGTCGGCTGGAATATGCGCTGACATCCCTTGATGCGCTCTTTGCACAACGTCGCAATGCGGTAAGCCCGGCATTCTTGGCAATGGTGCGGGATATTCTGAGCTTTAACAAACATGCGTTGGATATTGCGCAAGACAGAAACCTGACCCTTGGGGAGTTTCTCCAGAAGCTTGGTTCCGGAGACTGGTTCCGTGACTACTATCTGTTGCCGCTTTCCGGTGCGATCTGGTCAACGCCAACAGAAAAGATCATGGATTTCCCCGCGCATGCGATGATCGAGTTTTTCAAGAACCATGCGCTGCTTGGGGTGACGGGGCAGCATCAGTGGTACACGGTCGATGGCGGTTCCATCCAATATATCCGCAGACTGGAGAGCGCTCTGCGAGACCGGGACGCGCAATTGCGTCTTGGGACGGCTGTCAAATCCGTCATGCGTCAAGCCGGACGTGTGATCGTTCAGGCCTGGCAGAGTGATCCGCAGGAGTTCGATGAGGTGATCCTTGCGACCCACTCAGACGACAGTCTGCGCCTTCTTGGGGATGCGTCGGATCAGGAACGGCAGGCCCTGGGGGCAATCGCCTATCAGCCAAATGACATCATTCTTCATGCGGATGAGACGATTATGCCGAAACGACGTAAAACATGGGCCAGTTGGGTCTATACGGAAGATCAGGCGGCGCAATCTGACCGAATTGACCTGACCTACTGGATGAATTCGCTGCAACCCATTCCGAAAGATGATCCGCATTTCGTGACCTTGAACACCAAACGCACGATCCGGGAGGAATTGATATACGATCATGTCACCCTGCGCCATCCGGTCTACGACCTGGCAGCACTGGCTGCGCAGAAAAAGGTGCAATCCTTCAATGGCACGAACAACACCTGGTTTTGTGGCGCCTGGATGAAAAACGGATTTCATGAAGATGGACTATCGAGCGCCGTTGACGTTGTCCGTGCCCTCCAGGAAAGACACAACCAGAAAATTGCAGCCGAATGACACGGCAAGCTGATCATATCGCCGGCCAAACTTTTCATGGACGCAAGGGCGCTGCGGAAAACGCCTTCCGCTATTCCGTGGACTATGTTCTGATGGACGCCGAGGCAGAGGTACGCACACCTTACCTGTTTTCGCGGAACAAGCCCGGGTTGACGTCATTGCAGGATATTGACCATGGCGGTGCGCCGGGTGTGGGTCGCGGCGCCGGTTGGGTGCGCGACGTTCTTGAGCGCCATCAGATCACCGGTGTTGAAAAGATTGAGCTGCTGGCACAGCCGCGTATGTTGGGGCATGTCTTCAACCCTGTCAGTTTCTGGCTTTGTCGGCGGGCGGACGGAGCCCTGATCACCGTTATTGCTGAGGTCAGCAACACTTTCGGAGATCGTCATAGCTATCTGTGCCATCACATGGATCTCAGGCCCATTACACCCAGCGATACGCTAACGGCGGCGAAAATATTCCATGTTTCGCCGTTCCAGCCGGTTGAGGGCGGTTACACGTTTCGCTTCGACATCACCGACGCACGCATCGGCATCTGGATAGATTATTCAAGAAAAGACGGGGGATTGATTGCAACCCTCACCGGCAAGCGTAAACCTCTGACCAATGGTGCGATATTGCGTTCGGCACTGCGACGTCCGTTCGGTGCGCGGCGTGTTCTGGCGCTGATCCATTGGCAGGCGTTTAAGCTCTGGCTGAAAGGCTCAAGGTACCGGGTGCGCCCGGTTCCGCCCGAAAATGAGGTTTCCCGGTGACGCAAGCAGCCGAACGCCTTCCGGCATATTCTCTCTTCGCGGCATTGCTTTCGGCAGCCGGGTTGCCGATCTACATCCACGCTCCGAAATTCTATGTGGATGAATATGGCGTCTCTCTCGCGGCGCTTGGTGCGGTCTTGTTCGGGCTGCGACTGCTGGACGTTGTGCAGGATCCCCTGTTGGGAAAGCTGTCTGAGAAAATGCGGGACAGGCGCGCGATCTGCGTAACCATCGGCTGTGCTGTGATTGCCGTCGCCATGATTGGATTGTTCGCCATTCCTCCGCTGCTCCCCCCCCTGGTCTGGTTTGGCCTGACACTCACGCTTGTTTTTTCCGCATTCAGTTTCCTGACCATCAATTTTTATGCGCAGGGCGTCCTGAAGGCCGCGCGGCTATCGGGAAAGGGCCATCTGAAACTGGCGCGGTGGCGGGAAAGTGGTGCGTTGATCGGGGTTTGTATTGCCGCTGTTGCACCAGTCGCTTTGGCCGCTTACGTGGCCTCTCCCTTTGCCTGGTTCGCAGCAGGTTTCTGCTGTCTGGCTCTACTGGCCGCATTGGTTATGGGACAGGAATGGAGTTCCGCAGGAACGCCCCCGGCCACCGGTTTTGGAACGGTGCTGAAAGATAAGCTGGCGCGCCGGTTGTTGCTGATCGCATTGGTGAATGCGGCCCCTGTCGCGGTCAGCTCAACCCTGTTCCTGTTTTTCGTTGAAAGCAGACTGGACGCACCAGGTCTCGAAGGTCCGCTGCTTTTGGTATTTTTCCTGTCGGCCGCCGTGGCTGCGCCTGTCTGGGGCAGTCTGGCTGAGCGCTTCGGGGCCAGAGATGTGCTGATCCTCGCCATGATCCTTGCCATTTGCGCATTTGGCCTCACGTTAACCCTTGGTCCTGGAGATTGGGTGCTGTTTGCGATCATATGTGTGGCGTCGGGAGCGACATTGGGGGCCGATCTGACGTTGCTGCCCGCGATTTTCGCACAACGTCTGGCGCAAATTTCACCCTCCGCAGCAGAAGGTTTTGGACTTTGGTCATTCGTGTCGAAACTGACGCTTGCCTTTGCGGCGGTGACATTGCTGCCCTTGTTGGAGCGCGCAGGCTTTCAGAGTGGTGCTGCGTCCAACAATCCCGAAGATACGCTGGTATTGCTCGCATTGCTCTATGCTGCCGTTCCATGTGCCCTGAAGCTGGTCGCGGTCGCTCTGTTGGCGGTGACCAATTTGAGAGAGGTCTGAAAAATGAGTGCTTGGGTTTACGTGATCGCGGGTATCGTCCTTGGTCTCATCGCTGTTTGGCTTGCCGGTCGTATGTGGGGCTTTGCGGCGCAAAAACCCGAGGACTATGAAGACGCAGGGCCAGAATTCGATTTGCGGGAGCATCTCAACGGCCCGATACTCTGCGAAGGCGTGATCTATGGACCGTTGGGTCGCGTGAGCAGCCGGTTTGTAGCCGAATTTCATGCATCCTGGTCAGGCAATGCAGGCTCCATGAAAGAGCGTTTTACCTATGATGATGGCAGCACCCAGGATCGCGAGTGGCATCTGACGATGGAAGACAATGGTGCCATTCGCGCGACTGCTGATGATGTCGTAGGAAATGGCATTGGGTGTCAGACCGGCCCCACGGTTCAGTTGAAATACAAAATCCGGCTACCCGAGGCCTCCGGCGGGCATGTTCTCAACACTGTCGATTGGATGTATCTCACACCCAATGGCACCATCATGAACCGGTCGCAGTTCCGCAAGTTTGGTATCAAGGTTGCCGAACTCGTCGCCACGATGAGACCCAAGGAAGCCCGATGAAATCCTGGAAAGGCAAGCGCTACTGGCTTGTGGGGGCCAGTGACGGGCTGGGTGCTGCTTTGGCAAAACGCCTCAGTCTCGCGGGCGCGCATGTCATCGTCTCTGCGCGTTCCGAACAAAAGCTGCAAAACCTTGTCGATACATTGCCAAATGAAGGCTCCTTTCAGACCATTGATGTGTCGAGCGACAAAAGCGTCACCGAGGCAGCCGAAGCGGTCGGACGCGTTGACGGTGTGGTGTTTCTGGCGGGCGTCTACTGGCCTTTTGGGGCCGAAGCCTGGAACGCGGAGCAGGCCACGGCGATGGCGGACATCAATTTCACCGGGTTGGTGCGTGTCATGGGGGCGATTGTTCCGCCCATGGTGACCCGGGATGAAGGGCATATTGTCATTACCGGCAGTCTAAGCGGGTTTCGGGGTTTGCCCGGATCCATCGGTTACACGGCCTCAAAGGCCGGGACCATGTCGCTGGCCGAATGCATGTATGCTGATTTACGCGACACCAGTGTGCAGGTTCAACTCGCCAATCCCGGTTTCATCAAGACCCAGTTGACCGACAAGAACGACTTCAAGATGCCATTTATCATGACAGCAGAACAAGCCGCAGAAGAGATGTTCAAGCAGATGAATACCGACAAGTTCAAGGTCAGTTTCCCGCGCCTGTTCTCCTTGGTGTTCCGCGCGAGCCAATTTCTTCCAGATTGGCTGTATTTCCGGATTTTTTCCTAAAGCTTCGCGATATGCTCATCGAAGGTTGCACGTGCTCGGGTCCAGACCGGCGCGTCAGGTTCAGCGAGAGATTTGAGAACAGGTAATAATTGTTCTGCATAATCCTTGCTACTTTCCAGCGGCAGCAATGAGGGCAGATTATCAATGGCAGTGACATCCAATACCGGATGCTCATGGACGCGCAGGACCGGCATTTCCCAGCTGGTGGTCTGATCATATACTTTAATTGGTGAAAAATCGCTGTCAGGGTCACAGGCGATGTCTGCAATAACGCTCAGTTTTCTGGGCTGCTTTATGGCCTCCACCGGGACAAATACAGGTGTGCCGGGTCGCGCCAGCACACAGTTGAAAAACAGATCATGCGTCAGAACTTCCGGGAAGGGGCCACCGCTTGCGGTTTCGGCCAGATCCCATTTTGTTGTTGCAACCCCCATCTCGGCGCATAGATCAGCAACGCCAGAGCCTACGCGTCCTTGCGCACCAATGATCAGAGCATTGGGACGGTCGGTTTCGGTGGCGTCAAGATCGGCCTGCAAGTCAGAGAGCAGGTGGGCGGATGTCTCATAGGCACCGAGCGCAACGGCAAGCCTACCCGTTTGCTGCGCCACCCAGCATTTCAGCGCCACAGCAGCTCCCGCATACCCCGCCCAATACCCGAAGGCCGCAAGCCTGCGTCCTTGCGCATCTGTGAGATACTCGAGATCGAGCAGGGTCCCGCCGCCTTTCCGGAACCGCCGCAGCAGGCGCAGCCCGGCAGGCTGGCCTTTGAACGCATGGCCAAACATGATGTGGCGATGGATCAGCGGGCTGTCTTCCTCTGGCAGTTCTTTCAGACCAAAAATGATGGTCTCTTGGGGAGCATCCGGCCATGTGTAGCTCTTGGCCATGGTACATCCCATCTGCGCATAAGCCTCATCGGCGATGACACGACTGGGTGATCGTTCGACGGTCACATCGATGCCCACTGCCATGAGCGCGGCGGCACCTTCTGGTGTCAGGCCAACGCGGGTTTCATTGTCACGCTGCTCGGCGCGAACCCAAAGATGTGTCATTCAGAGCATTCCCTTCGCTGTCACGGCCTGCACGGATTTTCGGGCGCGCATACGGTCCAGAAACACGCCGATTTCCGGGAACCCAGCCATATCGACGCCGTCTCCCGCAAGCCAGCTGCAAATCATGAAGGCGTGCGGATCGGCTAACGAGAACTGAGACCCCATTACATAATCGCCCTGCAGACAGTGATCTGTAAAATACTGTGCGCTTTCGGTCATTGTTTGCGGCACTTTCGATTTCATATCATCGAAGCTGGATTGTTCTGTGGCCCAGCGATGACCGCGTTGCTTGTGGGCATGGTTCACATGCATCGTCGCTGCCAGGTAGTACATAATGCTGCGCATTTCAGCGGCGCGGGCGGGGTCAGAGGGCACCAGATCAGCCTGTGGCGCCATCGCCGCGATGTAATCAAGCAGCGCCCCGGTTTCCGTCAGGATCGTCCCGTCGGCTGTCTCCAGCGCCGGGACGCGACCCTTTGGATTGACCCGCAGATAGGGTTCTTTGGTTTGTTCTGCGGATTGGAAATCCACGCGGATCGGTTCATAGGCCAGCCCGGCTTCTTCAAGGGTGATCGCGACGGCAATCGATATCGTCCGCGGAGCATAATAGAGGCGCATGATCTGTCCTTTCAAACATGGGTTTGAGCGTAGTGTCTGTCTGGGTTTTCCAGATGCGGGATGGCGTTGAACATGGTGGGTGACAGGGTGCCGCCGATGGGAAAGAGCCTGTGTTGCGAGGTGTTGTAAATGGCCAGTGCCATATGCGCCATGGCCTGAATATCAAGCCTGAGAACCTGGCGCATGACCATTGAAATCAGGCCACCCGAGGTGACGACAAGCGCAGGGCCATCCCCTTGTGCGATTTCCGTGATGGCCGACATGACCCGACTTTCGAAATCGACGAACCGTTCTGGCGCGCCTTGGATTTCGCCCTTTTGCCATGCTGCAAAAACCTGTGGCAAATGCGCGGTGAACGCTGCCTGATCCTGGGGAAAGGGAATGCCCTTTTCCGTTTCCAGCGCCCGGGCAAGTGTCAGATACTCCAGCTCATTCAGACGCGCATCCGCAATTGGCGTCAGGCCGGTATTCATCGAAGCGGCGGTTTCCTGGTGTCGTTTCAATGTGCCGGTATAAAGCCGTGTATGGTGTTGATTTTGTACGCGCATGTGCTCGCCAAGCCACTGAGATTGCTGGTGTCCCAAACTGCTCAGCTTGTCGTAGCTGGCTTCATCCTGTGCGCCTGAATTTGCCTGACCGTGGCGAATGAGGGTAATGTGCGACATGTCTGCTTTCTTGGCTCCTACCGTTCTTCTAGGCGACTGGTCTCCGGGTTGAAAGGGCAGGCATGGGCAGCGACCGGAAATCCACGCAGGCGGGTGTATCGGGACATTGATTTTCCCATGGGAAACGCATCTGGCGGAAATCTGGTGCGATGTGTCGGGAATAGGGTGCTGAACCAACTCTGTGAACTCTATAGTTCCAGGAGGATTCTGAGGAGACGGGTGCAGATGTCGGGCAAAATTACTTTCACACTGGATGGTCAGGAAGTTCAGGCGGATGCCGGTTTGACGATCTGGGAAGTGGCCAATGGTCGCGGTCTCGTGATCCCCCATTTGTGTCACAAACCGGCCCCCGGCTATCGTCCGGACGGAAATTGCCGTGCCTGTATGGTCGAGATTGAAGGCGAACGTACACTGGCCGCCTCCTGCATTCGCGAACCCTTGGACGGGATGGTCGTGACCACGAATTCAGCCCGTGCGGAAAATGCGCGCAAGATGGTTGTGGAAATGCTTGTCGCGGACCAGCCAGACCAAGAGGTTTCGCACGACAAATCCAGCCATCTTTGGGATATGGCCGCCCTGAACGGTGTCAGCGAAAGCCGCTTTCCCAAGCTGGAAGAGGGGCGCATTCCGCTGCTTGATGACAGCCATGTGGCAATGAGCGTGAATCTGGATGCCTGTATTCAATGCGGGCTTTGCGTGCGGGCCTGTCGCGAAGTGCAGGTCAACGATGTGATTGGCATGTCCGGGCGTGGGCATGATGCCTATCCGACCTTCGATATGGCCGATCCGATGGGGGCCAGCACCTGCGTTGCCTGCGGCGAGTGTGTGCAGGCCTGTCCGACCGGTGCATTGATGCCGTCGACCGTGGTGGATGACAATCAGGTCGGTGACAGCGCGGATTACGACAGCGAGGTTGAAAGCATCTGCCCTTTCTGTGGTGTCGGTTGTCAGGTGTCGCTCAAGGTCAAGGACGGCAAGGTCAAATATGTGGACGGCATCAACGGTCCGGCAAATGAAGGGCGTCTGTGCGTCAAGGGCCGTTTTGGGTTCGACTACATTCACCACAAGCATCGCGTGACCAAGCCGCTCATCCGCCGGGAAGATGCGCCTGCAAAGGGTCTCAATGTCGATCCTGACAACTGGCAAACCCATTTCCGCGAAGCCAGCTGGGACGAAGCGCTGGATTTTGCCGCCGCCGGTATGAAAGGCCGGGGTCGCGAAATCGCCGGTTTCGGGTCGGCAAAATGCACCAATGAGGAAGCCTATCTTTTCCAGAAGATGATCCGACAGGGCTTTGGCCACAACAACGTCGATCACTGCACGCGGCTGTGCCATGCGTCCTCTGTTGCGGCGCTGATGGAGAACGTGGGCTCCGGCGCGGTGACCGCGACATTCAACGAGATCGAGAACGCCGATGTGGCGATTGCCATCGGTTGCAACCCGGTCGAAAATCACCCCGTTGCGGCAACCTTCTTCAAACAGTTCACCAAGCGCGGCGGCAAGCTCATTGTGATGGACCCGCGCGGCGTCGGGCTCAGACGTTTTGCCAGTCATATGCTGCAGTTCCGCCCTGGCACGGACGTGTCGATGCTGAACGCGATCATGCACACGATTGTCGAAGAAGGCCTTTACGACCAGCAATATATCGACGCCTACACCGAAAACTGGGAGGCGGAGAAAGCGCATCTGGCCGATTTCTCGCCCGAAGCCATGGCGCCGATCTGCGGAATCGACGCGGATGTGCTGCGCGATGTGGCCCGCACATTTGCCGGTGCCAAGGCCGCGATGATTTTCTGGGGCATGGGTGTCAGCCAGCATATCCACGGAACGGACAATTCCCGCTGCCTGATTTCTCTGGCGCTGATGACCGGTCAGGTCGGGCGTCCGGGCTCGGGCCTGCACCCGCTGCGGGGTCAAAACAACGTTCAAGGAGCCTCCGATGCGGGGCTGATCCCGATGTTCCTGCCAGACTATCAACCTGTGACGGATGACGGTGTGCGCGCGGCCTTCACCTCTGTCTGGGGAACGGAGGATTTTTCCAATGAGAAAGGTCTGACCGTGACCGAAATCATGGACGCCGTGCACGCAGGCGCGATCAAGGGCATGTATGTGCTGGGCGAAAATCCGGCCATGTCGGACCCGGATGTCGAGCATGCGCGCAGTGCTCTGGCCAAGCTTGATCATCTGGTGGTGCAGGACATTTTCATCACAGAGACCGCGAATTATGCGGATGTGATCCTGCCCGCGAGTGCCTTTGCGGAAAAGACCGGGACCGTGACCAATACCAACCGTCAGGTGCAGATGGGCCGCCCTGCCGTGCCGCCTCCGGGGGACGCGCGCGAGGACTGGTGGATCGAGGTGGAACTGGCCAAGCGGCTGGGGCTGCCCTGGACCTACACATCCCCGGCAGATGTTTTTGCCGAGATGAAGCAGAATATGCGCAGTCTGGAAAACATCACTTGGGACCGTCTGGCTGAACAAAACGCCGTGACGTACCCGTCGCTGAGCCCGGAAGATCCCGGGCAGGCGATTGTCTTTGGCGAAGGCTTCCCACGCCCCGATGGGCGCGCTCGGTTTACCCCCGCCAGCGTGATTGCCCCGGACGATGTGCCGGATGCGGATTATCCGATGATCCTCACAACCGGCCGTCAGCTGGAGCATTGGCACACTGGCTCCATGACACGGCGGTCATCGATACTGGACGGGCTGGAGCCGGAGGCAAATTGTTCACTACACCCCAGCACGTTGCGAAAGCTCGGTGTTGCACCGGGAGAGCATGTCGTGCTGACAACAAAACGCGGCAGCATCTCGATCATGGCGCGCGAGGACCGCGCAGTCGCACCCGATATGGTCTTTGTGCCTTTCGCCTATGTGGAAGCTGCGGCAAATGTGTTGACCAATCCGGCGGTGGATCCCTATGGCAAAATCCCGGAGTTCAAATTCTCCGCCGTTCGCGTGGAAAAAGCCACTGACAGCGTGGCCGCCGAATAAACGCTCGCGCGTAAAGCATTTCTTCAAGGCCGATGTCTATCCTTAAAGGCATCGGGTCAAAGGAGGTTGCTGTCAATGCGGAAACTATTAGGTATATTCGCGTTTTTTTGGGCAACGGATGCGGCCGCTGACTACCAGTATTGGGACTACAAGGACTGGACCGTGGCTGTCGAACGGGTGGACACGGGTGAAGATCTGCGGATCACCTGCACGGCATCAACCGGTGGCGATGGTGATCCCAGCCTGGCGATAACACTATCGAACGGTGACGCAGCACCACCCTATTTCTACCCGGGTCCGGAGCTGCTTGAACGTGCGCCGCGTGGATACACGACGATGATGACAGATGGCGCGCGGGTGATGTTCGAGTTCGATGTTGACTGGCGCACCGAAGGCTTCGTGACTGCCGGATATGATGCCGAAGGCTTCGCACAGGCAATCGCACGGGCGCATCAGAACGACAGCTTGGGGTTGCTGCAAACAATGCGACGCGCAGGCATGTTGTGGATCACGCTGGACGGCGAGGTCGTCTATGCGGCATCGCTGTCAGGTTTCACCGCCGCTTACGGCAAAATGGCGGAGCAATGCGGATTTCCGACAGTTGGCGTGATCGACTGACCTTCATTTCAGGCGCTTGTAAGGGTATGAAAAACTATCCCGACCCAGCCGGATATGCCAGATGATCAACCCAGACCGATTTTTGTCCGATCTTCATCAATTACGCAGCTTTGGTGCGTCAGGCACCGGCAAAGGGGTTGTGCGCCCGGCCTATTCGGATCCGGACATTGCAGCGCGTTGCTGGTTGGCGGACAGGTTTGCCGATGCGGGATTGCAGGTTGAAATTGATCCGATGGGCAATGTCTTTGGTCTGGCGTGCGCGCCGTCCATGTTGCTTGGGTCACATTCGGACAGCCAGCCGGAAGGCGGTTGGCTGGACGGCGCTCTGGGCGTGATCAGCGCATTGGAAATCGCTCGAAGCTGCAAAGAAAGCGGCGGACCGGCGGTATCTGTGGTGTCTTTTCAGGATGAGGAGGGGCGTTTCGGTGTCACGACCGGCAGTGCAGTCTGGTCCGGCCATCTGGATCAGGAACGCGCGGATGACTTGACGGATCATTCCGGGATAACCCTGCGCGAGGCGCGCGCAACCATGTCTGATATGGTGACAGGCCCAGTCAACCCGTCGCAATTCAGCGGCTTTATCGAAATGCATATCGAGCAGGGACCGACACTCGACACAAGCGGCGACATCATCGGTGTGGTGACTGGTATCGTCGGCATCCGCGACATGAAAATCACCTTTGAAGGGCAACAGAACCACGCCGGCACAACCCCCATGGCCCTGCGCCGCGACGCTTTTCAGGCGGTCTCACATTTCAATATGTTGCTGAATGACCGTCTGCAAAATGTGGTGACGCCGCAGACGGTCTGGACAATTGGCCACATCACGCTGCATCCGAATGCGTCATCCATCGTGCCGGGGCGTGCGACATTCTCGATGCAGTGGCGCGACGCTGATGCGGATCGGCTGGCGCGTATGGAAGAGATCATCCGGAGCACGGCGGATGACGTGGCGCAGATGAACGGCATGGCGCTGTCCTTTGGTCCGATGTTGGGTCTGGAGCCCGTCGCAATGGCTCAAGGGCTGGTCGATGCCCTGAGCGATGCAGCCCGGAACATCGTGCCGGATGCCTGGCGCAAGATGCCGTCGGGCGCTTTGCATGACGCAACAAATCTGTCGCGCCTGATGCCCGTCGCCATGCTTTTTGTCCCGTCTATTGATGGGATCAGCCATGCCTTTCAGGAAGACACCAAAGAAGAACATCTGGTTGCAGGTCTGCGGGTGCTGAATCATGCCGTCAGAAGCCTCTGATCAGGTTGAGCACGACCCAAGCCTACATCCAATCGACGTCGCCCAGAAAGATATACCCCGCCCCGTAGATGGTTTTGATCAATTGCGGGTTTTTGGGATCTTCGCGTAGTTTGGTACGCAATCGCGAGATTCGCACGTCCATGGCGCGATCAAAGCTCTCGCTGGCGGCACCCCCCAGATTGTCCTGCATCTGCGCCCGGCTGATCAGGCGTTTCGGGTTCTCAAGAAACAGGCGCAGAACTTCACCTTCGGCATGGGAAAATCCGGTCTGCCCGCCATCTGCGTCTTCCATCACATATTGATCGAAAAAAACGGTCCAGCCCGCGAATTGCGCCGTTTTGCCGACAATCTGCTCCGCCTTGGTGGTGCGAAGCCGGGCCCGAATGCGCGCAACAACTTCCGCCGGATCGAAGGGCTTGATGATGTAGTCATCGGCACCAAGCTCAAGGCCCGTCACCTTGTCCTGCACCAGTGCCCGCCCGGAAATGATGATTACGATGGCGCCTTGCTCAAGGGCAAGCTTGTGCACCAGCGTCAGCCCATCGGTGTCTGGCAGCGACAGATCGACAAGGCATACATCCGGGGTGAATTTTGTGAGTGCCGTGCTAAATTCCTTGGCGCGCGCGAAGCTCAAGGTGCGATACCCGGCTTCCTCAAGTGCGTCCGTCAGCATGCTTCGGATGGCCGGTTCATCGTCAAGGATGGTGATAAGCGGCGCGGTCATGCGACGATTTCTTTCGCGGATTTTGGTGCCAGCAAAGCTTGCAAAGTGTCCGATGAAAATGGCTTTCGCAACAGCGGCGCTGCTCTTTGCGCGGCCTTAAACAGTGGATCCTCTGCCGGCAACGAAGTCATCAACAAGATCGGAATACCGGCTGCCAGACGATTTGTCAGATCAATACCCGTCGCTTCGCCAGCCAGCTGAACATCCGACAGGACGAAGGCAATTTCAGGCAGATCCGCTAACAGCGCCGTGGCTTCATCCGCGCTTGTGGCCTCAATGACGGAATGGCCCAGATCAGTCAGCATGTCCCGGTAAACCGACCGCAAGTCGTCGCGATCTTCCACCAGCAACACAAGGCCCATCGCCGCGCTCAACGCGGGTCGATAGGGCAGGCGAAGGGTGACCCGCGCGCCGGTCTGGGTGTTTTCGAGCCGCAGATCACCTCCGGCAAGCTTGGTCATGTCATAGACCATCGGTAATCCGAGCCCGGAGCCTCCGGCACCCTTGGTGGTAAAGAATGGATCAAACCCTCGGCTGAGGGCCTGTTCTGAAAACCCCGGCCCGGTGTCCTCGACCTGCCACTCGATCCAGGTGTCATGCACGACTTTCACGGAAACGCCAATCTTGCCTTTCGTACCGCAGGCGTCTCTTGCGTTGAGGATCAGGTTAAGCAAGCTATCCGTGGCCATCCCGGCATCCAGCATGACCGGACGATCAGGCGTTGTGTCGGTTACCACGAGTGTGATCGCATCGGGCAATGTGGGCTCCGCCAGTGTGCGCAGGTTGGCCATCATCTGCCTGACTTCGGTTGCTTCTGGCCGAAGGGAGCGCTGCGCCGTCATTCCGGCGATGCTGCCCAGCAGGCTCCCTCCGCGCTGTGCTGCTGCCAGGGTTCCATCAATCAGTTCGGCGGCTTCCTGTGGCAAACCCTCAGCGCGCTTCAGCTTTGACTGCAACCCAAGGATGATCGTCAAAAGGTTGGAGAAATCATGCGCAAGACCAGAGGTCATTTGAGCCGCCAGCGCGCGCCTTTGGGTCTGCTGCATGGCCACCCGTACCTGCATTTCGGCAGTGACATCCATCGACAAGATATACGCGCCACCCCGGCTGTCCGGCGTGAATGCCGCCCGAATGCGCCGGGCGCTGGCGTCATCGGTGAACTCAAATACTGACGGATTGCCGTCGAATGCTTTCTCGAGGTGTGGCGCGATCCGATCATAGGCGGAGGTCCCCAAAGCGGCGCTGATATGCATGCCGCGAATGTCTGAAGGTCGTCCCGGGATCACGGCGTTCAACTGGCGGTTGGAATAGGTGTAGGTTCCCGACGCGTCCACATGGGCGATATGGGCCGGCATCATTTCGGTTGTCAGACGGGTGCGCGCCTCGATTTCCGTCAACTCGCGTTTGGCCTCCTCAAGGGCTGCGTTCATGGCGGCGAGTTCGCGGTTGGTAGAAGAGAGTTCTTCGGCGTAATCAATCAGTTGACCCGATAGCTCCTCGGATCTGGCTTGCAGCAACGCTTCCTGCTGCCGTGTCCGCGTGATGTCGGTGTAAACCGTGACCCATCCGCCCTGCTGCAATGGCGCACCTTCCACGCTGATGATCCGTCCGTTCGCGCGTTTGCGCTCCATGTAATGCGGCTCAAAGGCGAGGGCCTGATCGACACGTTCGGCCACGAACCCGTCAATATCTGCGACGTCGCCATATTCACCGCGCTGAACCAGATGACGGATGGTGTCTTCGAATGTCGCACCGGGTGTGACCAACTCATCGGGCAGCTCAAACATGCGCTGGAACGGAACGTTACATACGGCCAGTTTCAGATCAGAATCGTAGATCGTCAGGGCCTGACCAATCAGGTTGAGACCCGCCGCCGTCAACTCTTGTGTCCTGTCCGGGGAGATGGCCAAAGGATGCTCCTGAGGGTGATTGTTTGCCACCCGAGCCTAGCACGTAATTTTTTGCCGAAAATCCGGTTTCTGCCGAACCATACAATAAAGCCGATTTGTAACAATTCGTAAGGATTGAGAAATCATGACGAAAAAGTTGACCTTATGCTCAAAAGCAACATTGTTATTCACACGAGAGCTGAAAAAGCTGCGCTTGTCATGATTGGCAAGGTCTGGGAGGACAACAGTTGAATAATCGCACCCTGGGGGCTGACGGATCACAATCCGTCCCGGCGCTGCTGCATCGTAACGCGACCGAATTTGCGAACGCGCCTGCGTATCGTGAAAAAGAGTACGGGATCTGGCAGACCTGGACATGGTCGCAGACCCGCGAAGAGATCGAAGCACTGGCACTGGGACTTCTTGATCTGGGCGTGGCAGAAGGCGACTTTGTTGCAATCATCGGGCGGAACCGACCATACCTCTACTGGTCCATGGTCGCAGCGGAAATGTGTGGCGCGATCCCCGTGCCGCTCTATCAGGACGCGGTTGCCGAAGAGATGGCCTATGTGCTTGGGCATTGCGGTGCGCGCTTCGTGATCGTCGGCGATCAGGAACAGGTCGACAAAGTCATCGAAGTACAGGCGCAACTGCCCGATTTCGAACAGATGATTTATCTCGATCCGAGGGGTCTGCGCAAATACGATCATGCGAAGCTGCATCAATACGCGCATGTGCAGGAGGCCGGCCGTGCCAAACGCGACGAGTTGAGCAAAGAGCTTGATGCGCGGCAGGCGAAACTGACCTACGACAGCACCTGCGTGATGCTTTACACTTCGGGTACAACTGGCAAACCCAAAGGGGTTGTGCTGAGCAATCGCAACGTGATCGAGACGGCGAAATCATCCTCGGAATTTGATGGTCTACGCCAGACAGATGACATTCTTGCCTATTTGCCCATGGCCTGGGTGGGTGATTTCATTTTCTCCGTTGGTCAGGCGATGTGGACAGGTTTCTGCACCAATTGTCCCGAGAGTGCGGAGACGATGCACACCGATCTGCGTGAGATCGGCCCGACCTACTACTTTGCGCCGCCGAGGGTGTTCGAGACGCAATTGACCAACGTCATGATCCGCATGGAAGATGCAAGCCCTTTGAAAAAAAGGCTTTTTGACAAGTTCATGGCGCATGCCCGCAAAGTGGGGCCAGCCATTCTGGACGGTGAACCCGTCAGCCAATGGGACCGGTTCCTCTACAATATCGGTGAGTTGGTGATCTACGGACCGCTCAAGAACACGCTGGGGTTTAGCCGCATTCGCGTGGGCTATACTGCGGGCGAGGCGATCGGGCCGGAAATCTTTGATTTTTACCGATCACTGGGGATCAACCTCAAACAGCTTTATGGGCAGACCGAAGCCACAGTCTTCATCACCGCCCAGCCTGATGGCGAGGTGCGCAGTGATACTGTGGGTGTGTGTTGCCCGGGCGTGGAGCTGAAAATCGCGGAGAACGGAGAGGTCTTTTACCGCTCTCCGGGGGTTTTTGTCGAATACTACAAGAATGCCGAAAGCACCGCCGACACCAAAGATTCCGAAGGCTGGGTCGCCACCGGTGATGCCGGGTTTATCGAGGAGGACACGGGGCATCTGCGTATCATCGACCGTGCCAAGGATGTGGGGCAGATGGCGGACGGGTCGCTCTTTGCACCCAAGTACGTTGAAAACAAAATGAAATTTTTCCCCAACATTCTGGAAGCCGTGGTTTTCGGCAATGGGCGGGATGAGTGTACAGCCTTCATCAACATCGACCTGACGGCGGTTGGCAACTGGGCGGAACGCAACAACATCGGTTATGCCTCCTATCAGGAGCTTGCCCGCCACCCTCAGGTCATGGACACGATCCAGACCCATGTAGAAGAGGTGAACGCCTCTGTTGCGCAGGACGAAATGCTGTCGGGCTGTCAGGTACACCGTTTTGTGGTTCTGCATAAAGAACTCGATGCGGATGACGGTGAATTGACCCGCACCCGCAAGGTTCGCCGCAGGATCATTGAGGAGAAATATGCCGATATCATCGCGGCGCTCTACGATGGATCAAGCTCGGTCAGCACTGAAACGGAAGTGACTTACGAAGATGGCCGCAAGGGCTCTATTTCTGCGACATTGGAAGTGCGCAACGCTGCAGTGCAGGCCGTGGCACAGAAGATGGCTGCCGAATGATAACGTCTGTTCCTGATGCGATGCCCGCTATGGCACCACTTGTTTGTCGCCCAAAGCTACAGAAAGGTCGACGATCCATCATAAGTGGCGCTGACGGCGCGACTGATGTGGAAGCGTGTCGAAAATCCGCGCAGGATGGATTCGATGTCCCGGATCGCTTCCGTGCGACTGAGACCCTTGTTCCTGCGCTTGGCAGCCATGGACATGAGGCAGTTCCGTTCCCAGTCTTTACGCATTGTAATGCTCCCTCGTGCTGCTCCTTCCATCACTCTAAATCGAAAATGGTTAATATTTCGCGGACCCTTAGAACGTTGGGGGCAGAACATGCTTGATCAATCACAAGGATATACCACCGAGGACGGTCGCAAGATTGGCGGCGTGGTCATGGAGATGCGCAATATTACCCTTAGATTCGGCGGGGTTGAGGCGATCAAGGATATTTCCTTTGATATCCGTGAGGGTGAAATCCGCGCCATAATCGGCCCGAACGGCGCGGGTAAATCCTCAATGCTTAATGTGATCTCTGGGTTCTATATCCCGCAGGAGGGCGAGGTTCTTTACAAAGGTAGCCCGCGCCCGCCGATGAAACCTTACCAGGTTGCCCAGCAGGGCATCGCGCGTACCTTCCAGAATATTGCGCTCTTTGAAGGCATGTCGGTGCTCGACAATGTGATGACCGGTCGGCTGACCCATATGAAAACCGGGCTTTGGCAACAGGCTTTGTGGAAAGGTGCGGCGGAAACAGAGGAAACTGCCAACCGCGAAGTCGCGGAAAAGATTATTGATTTCCTTGAAATTCAAGCCATCCGGAAAACCCCGGTTGCGCGTCTTCCATATGGGCTGAAAAAACGGGTTGAGCTGGCGCGGGCGCTGGCGGCGGAGCCGTCGCTCTTGCTGCTCGACGAGCCGATGGCGGGTATGAATGTCGAGGAGAAAGAGGACATGAGCCGCTTTATCCTCGATGTGAATGACGAGTTCGGCACAACCATTGCGCTCATTGAGCATGACATGGGCGTGGTCATGGATCTGAGTGACCGGGTCGTGGTGATGGACTACGGCAAGAAGATCGGCGACGGAACCCCGGCGGAGGTGCGCGGCAATCAGGCAGTGATCGACGCCTATCTGGGAGTAGCGCATGACTAGTGCCACTTCACCCTTCTTGCACCGATTTCCTGCCAATACTCAATTTGCACGATTTCGATGGGTGCGAGGTGGCGTGGGCCTCCTTGCACTACTGGTTGCAGCAGGCCTTGCGAAGCCAGCAAAGGCGGATGCATGGCTAACCTTTCAAGCGCGCTGCCTTGATGCCTTTGAAGCCTTCTCGCCAGCGGTGGTGAGCGATCTGCCGTGGATCAAACACGCCGAGTTGCCCGGCGCTTTTTCGAGTGATGCGGTAGCCTATGGGCCAACCGAGGCCGGGCATGTGGTTATCCTCGATCCTGCGCCTCTCGCAGATGGCGACAGGCTATGTTCCGTGACCGGAGAAATCGAGGATCGGGGCGAGATTGCCGGATGGATTGTCGATCAGGTGCAAACCGATCGTTATGAGATGACCAGAAATGGGGTCGCGACTATTCTTCTCAGCCTTGAATGGATCGAGCCGCGCTTGCAGGTGACGCTTATCCTGGAAGGCACTAATGCGGGCGCGTACTCCGTTTTGGAGACAAACCTTGAAAGCTGAATTGTTGCAGACCATTCGAAAACTGGGCCGCGCGGGTCAATCCTGTGCTTGTCACATGTCCGCCCGCTTGTCGGTTTGCAGGCGCTTATGGCGTCAAACATACGGTCACGAACCTACCACTCCTGTTATATTTTTTGAACAAATGGTTAACCATCGGCGGATTGTTTCCGTGGTACCACCAAAGCATGGGCAAGATCATGCTTAGTCTGCCGGCGATCCTGTCCTTCATGCAATGCCGACCCGCGTGGGCCGGTGTCACAGAGCAGACGGACAATGGATACCGTTTGGAGGGTACACATGAGTAATTGGTGGTTAATGGGCGCGTTCGCCCTTGGAAGTATAGTGTTCACAGGCGCGCAAGCTGAAGCAGGGCCGAGATTCTGCGAAGAACCAACACCTGCAATGCAAGAGACCTGCGCTGTCTATCAATCCTACTGCGCAGCTTATCTGGATGATCCGTCCTCTCTGGACCGGTCAAACCTGCGCGAAATCCCCAGCGGCGCGCGGGCGCGCTTCGCGGCTAGCGAACTGACGCAGGTCACGCTGGGTTACATGACGACGCCGAACCCGCAGGTGGCTGTGGTCTACGGCGATGAATACCCGTCGTGCGAACTCTTGATGACGGGAATGCAGTATTCGGACCTGCTTTTGGCCTATCGCGACTGGCGCGAGGGGGAGGGGGCGCAGTTTGCGGCCACCGCCCCGTTTGAGCCTGTATCGAAACGCGAGATGCCACGCGCTTATGCCGCTGTCTTTCTGGCCGCACCGCGCGATGATGGGCGGGTCACCGAGATCACCCTGAACTGGAACCTGAGCGAGGCGGGTCTGACCCGGCTCAAAGTATCATATCAGCCGGAGCGCGAGCACACCCGCGCTCTGCTGGGGCAAGGAGCAAACTGATGCCGGAACAGCTGGCCTTTACCATCGAGGTTTTCCTGAACGGTCTGATGGCGGGGGTGCTTTATGCACTTGTCGCCCTGGGGTTCGTCTTGATCTATAAGGCCAGCGGCATTTTCAACTTTGCACAAGGGGTCATGGCGCTGTTTGCCGCCATGACCCTTTACGGGATCATGAATGGGCAGGTGCCTTTTGCGCATTTGATCAATGCGATTTTTGGCACGGACATTCATTATTTCGGATGGAGCATCCCTGCGTTCCTGTCGATCATTCTGACCATCGGCGTGATGATTTTGCTCGCCTGGATGGTGCAACGCTACATCTTTCGCTACCTCGTGGGGCAGGAGCCGATCATTCTGTTCATGGCGACCATCGGGCTCGCCTATTTCCTCGAAGGGGTCGGAGACCTCATGTGGGGCTCCGATATCAAAACGCTCGATGTGGGGCTGCCGCAGGGCATCAACGTCGCCATTGACGAGGCCACTTTCGGCTGGTTCGGTTACGGCTTTTTCATCGACAATCTGGATATTGTGGCCTCCGTGGTGGCGGCATTGCTGGTGATCGGACTGGTCATGTTCGCGCAATATACCAAGCAGGGTCGGGCCATGCGCGCGGTGGCAGATGACCATCAGGCGGCCTTGTCCGTCGGCGTGTCGCTGAATTTCATCTGGATTCTGGTCTGGTCGCTGGCCGGGTTCGTGGCGCTGGTTGCGGGCATCATGTGGGGGGCGAAGTCAGGGGTGCAGTTCTCGCTGTCACTGATCGCGCTCAAGGCGCTGCCGGTGCTGATGCTGGGTGGGTTCACCTCGATCCCCGGTGCCATTGTCGGCGGGCTGATCATCGGCGTGGGCGAGAAGCTTTTCGAGTTCCTGATCGGCGCACCCTACCTTGGGGGGGCTACGGAAAACTGGTTCGCCTATATGCTGGCGCTGGTCTTTCTGGTGTTTCGTCCGCAGGGTCTGTTCGGGGAGAAGATCATTGAACGCGTGTGAGACAGGCGCGGTTGCAATGCGCTATTCTTCCAGACTGCGGAAGAGCGCCACACTCAGGGCCGCAAGAACCGTGACACCCAGCGTCAACGCCAGATTGAAGTCCGCAAATGTCAGCATGGCCAGGGCCAGACAGACGCCCACAACAAGCAAACATATTATGATCCCAAGTCCCCAGATCATTGAGCCGGATTTTCCCTTGCGGGTCTTTTGGAGTGCTGGGTCCGCATCAACGAACTCGGTCTCCACAACGTCGACACTTTCGATCAGTTGCGCCCGTTGCGCCAGATACGCGACATCTGAAATCTCGCCACGTGCCAGACGCTCTTCCAGTTGGCGTATTTCCTTGAGGATGGCCGTCATGTCTTCCACTCCTTCCCCCACGAGCGGTCTTGCCGGGGGAAATGGGGCAGAATTGGGAAAATCTGTGAAAGATTGTGATCTGGTTAATGCCGTTATCAGTGCGAAAACGCGCCGGTGCAGATCGGGGGTCTGTCGATGACAAAAGGTATTCCAATGCGCCTGACGTGCCATTGTGGCGCCAGCGAGTTGAAGGTCATCCTGGCCGAAGACTTGGAGACCGCGCGTCGGTGCGATTGTTCTTTTTGTCGCCGCAGAGGAGCCATGAATGTCTCCGTGCGCGATGGCGACCTGAAGGTGATACGTGGTGCGGCCCTGGCACTCTACCAGTTCGGCCCTCGGCGGGCAGAGCATTACTTTTGCAGCATTTGCGGATGTTACACGCATCACCGGCGCAGTTCGAACACGTCGGATTTCGGCGTGAACGTGGGCGGCCTTGAAGGCGTCAATCCCCGCGATGTCGATCCGGTGCCTTGGCTTGATGGCGTCAACTACAACCCAGAAATTCAGGGAGCCGACTAATGCTCTATCGTGAAGCCGGTGACTTCAGCACCACCTATTCTGAAGACAGCCAAACCTTTCCGATCAAGTTTGACCGCTGGCGATACTATGCAGTGCTCTTTGTCGCGATTTTTGTCATTCCGTTTATGATCAATGACTACTGGGTCAATTCGATTTTCATGCCGTTTCTGATCTATGCGATCGCGGCGATCGGGCTGAATATTCTGGTGGGCTACTGCGGGCAGGTGAGTCTGGGAACAGGTGGTTTTATGGCTGTGGGGGCCTATGCCTGTTACAAGCTGATGACGGCCTTTCCCGAAGTCAGCATGTTCATCCATGTGCTGCTGGCGGGTGGGATTACCGCCGCTGTGGGCGTGCTCTTCGGCCTGCCGAGCCTGCGCATCAAAGGGTTCTATCTGGCGGTGGCGACACTGGCGGCGCAGTTCTTTCTGGTCTGGCTGTTTAACCGTGTGTCGTGGTTCTACAATTATTCTGCCAGCGGTCAGATCAACGCCCCCGAACGCGACACCTTCGGCATCCTGATCACCGGGCCCAACACCGAAGCCTGGGCCACCTACATGTTCTGCCTGATCTTCACGATCTTCTCCGCGGTAGTGGCGCGCAACTTGACACGCGGATCGGTGGGGCGGCAGTGGATGGCCATTCGCGACATGGATATCGCGGCGGAAATCATCGGGGTGAACCCGCTCAAGGCCAAGCTGACGGCCTTTGCTGTGTCGTCCTTCTTTGTCGGGATCAGCGGCGCGCTGTTCTTTGCGGTTTATCTGGGTGCGGTGGAAGTGGGCGAGGCCTTTGGCATCACTAAATCCTTTCTCGTGCTCTTCATGATCATCATTGGGGGCCTCGGTTCGATCTTTGGTTCCTTTGCGGGGGCTGCATTTCTGGTGCTGCTGCCGGTGCTGCTGAAAGTCATTGGCGTGGATTGGCTGGGCTGGCCCACGGACATCGTGGCGCACCTGAACCTGGTGATTGTGGGCGGTCTAATCGTGGTCTTCCTGATCGCGGAACCGCACGGTCTGGCGCAGCTTTGGCGCGTTGCCAAGGAGAAACTGAGATTGTGGCCCTTCCCGCACTAGGGCGGGCTGCAGAATAACGGCGGGCAAACCCGCCTCGAAGACCCCGGGCACCCGGGATATCGGACAAACACCAAGGGAGGTAACACCGATGAAGTATAAACTGGGAACAATGGCCGTGGCCGGCCTGATGGCGGCAAGCCCCGTGATGGCGGATCTTGTCTTTCCATCGCTGAGCTACCGGACAGGACCATATGCGGCGGGCGGCATTCCGTTTGCCGATGGGTATGCGGATTACTTCACGCTGCTGAACGAGCGTGACGGAGGCATCGGCGGCGTGGCAGCACGCGTGCTGGAATGCGAGACCGGCTATAACACCGAAAAAGGCGTGGAGTGCTATGAGAGCACCAAAGGTGAAGGCGCATTGGTGTACCAACCGCTTTCCACCGGCATCACCTACCAGTTGATCCCCAAGGCCACGGCGGATGACATTCCGATTCACTCCATGGGGTATGGCAGGACATCTGCGGCTAACGGCGATGTCTTCAGCCATGTTTTCAACTACCCAGCCAACTACTGGAACGGGGCATCCGCCGCGATCAACCACATTCTGGAACAGAATGGTGGCGATATATCTGGCAAGAAGATCGCACTGGTTTACCACAACTCCGCCTATGGCAAGGAGCCCATCCGGACGCTGGAGAAGCTCAGTGAAAAGCACGGGTTCGAGCTGAGCCTGCTGGCGGTTGATCACCCCGGACAGGAACAGAAATCCCAATGGCTGCAAATCCGCCGTGAAAAGCCGGACAATGTGATCATGTACGGCTGGGGTGTGATGAACCAGGTGGCCGTGCAAGAAGCCGCCAACATCCGTTTTCCGATGGAAAACTTCATCGGCATCTGGTGGTCGGGGGCTGAGATCGATGTGACCCCGGCCGGTGACAAGGCCAATGGGTTCAAGGCGTTGGCGCTGACAGCGGTGGGCGATGATTTCCCGCTCTACGAAGACCTGCAGAAATACGTGGTCGACACAGGCAAGGCTGCGGGTGCGGGCGATCAGCTTGGTACCGTGCCCTACAACCGGGGTATCTATGCCGCCATGCTGGCCGCAGAGGCGGTAAAAGTGGCGCAGAAGATGCATGGGGTGGATGACATCACCTCCGGTCAGATGCGCGATGGTATGGAAGCGCTGGTGATCACGGAGGATGTAATGGCCGCCAATGGACTGCCAGGCTTTGGTCCGTCGTTCTCCGTCTCATGTGAAAACCACGGCGGCGAAGGCATGGTGGCCGTCACGCAATGGGACGCGAGTGCGGGCGAGTTCGTGACGATTTCGGATTTTGCACCGACGGACATGAGCGTCATCCAGCCGTTGATTGATGAGGATTCTGCTGCGTTCAAGGCAGAGAACAACATCGCATCCAACTGCAACTAAGCAACATGGCCCCGGCGGTTTCGCTGCCGGGGCATCCCCTAAACGGAAGGTCAATGCACGATGCTGGACGCCGCCAAGCAACAGGACACGAAGCCCGATACGGTGCTGGAGGTCAATAATATCGAGGTAATCTACAACCATGTGATCCTCGTGTTGAAGGGCGTCAGCCTGAATGTGCCTAAAGGTGGGATCACCGCCCTGCTGGGCGGAAACGGGGCCGGCAAGACCACGACGCTCAAGGCAATCTCGGGGCTTCTGGCCTCCGAGCGCGGCGAAGTGACTAAAGGGTCGATCCGCTATCGCGGTGAGGTTATTCAGCATCAGGACCCGGCAGAGACCGTGAAACGCGGTGTGGTTCAGGTAATGGAGGGGCGTCATTGTTTTGAGCATCTGACAGTTGAAGAGAACCTGCTGACCGGGGCCTATACCCGTAAAGACGGCAATGCTGCGATCCAGGCCGATCTGGAGCTTGTGTACACCTATTTCCCGCGCCTGAAAGAACGGCGCAAAAGCCAGGCGGGCTATACTTCGGGGGGCGAACAGCAGATGTGCGCCATCGGGCGCGCGCTGATGTCGCGACCCGAGACGATCCTGCTGGATGAGCCATCGATGGGGCTGGCCCCGCAACTGGTCGAACAGATTTTCGAAATCGTTAAATCAGTCAATGAAAACGAAGGCGTGACCTTCCTGCTGGCCGAGCAGAACACCAATGTAGCGCTGCGGTTCGCCCATTACGGCTATATTCTGGAATCAGGCCGGGTGGTGATGGATGGCCCGGCAGGTGAGCTGCGCGAGAACCCGGATGTGAAAGAATTCTACCTGGGCATGTCGGAAGAGGGACGCAAATCCTTCCGCGATGTGCGCAGCTATCGCCGCCGCAAACGCTGGCTATCATAACCCCAATAACGGAGACATGCGATGAGACAGATTGCCTTTGCCATTTTCGTGGCGCTGATGGCCGCGCCCGTTGCCGCCGAAGAACTGGTTGTGCGGGAGATATTGAATGAAAAACCTCTCAGCAATGCGGAAGGCACTGTTGTCATTGTCTCGAAGCTGACGGTCAAACCGGGTGGGCGCATTCCTTTGCACATCCACCCCGGCGATGAACATGCCGTTATGATCGTGGGTGGGCAGGCCTTGATGCCCAATGGTAAGGAGGTGACGCTGCCGGCCGGCACGCCGATGTTTTTTCCTGCGGGTCAGGTTCATGGGGGTGTGACCAATCAGGGGCAGACAGACATCGAGATTGTCACAACCCATATTCTGCGCGCCGACCAACCCTTTCAGACAGTGGCTGAATGAGAATGAATACCCACTATGACGATTTGGAAACCCGTAGCGCAGACGCGCGCGCGGCAGCGCAGCTGCAGGCGCTTCAGGCCAACATAGCACGTGTCGCGGCGACGCCCGGGGCTTGTCGAATCGAAGATGGAAGCGTTCAGGATTTGGCCGATCTGCGAAAGTTGCCGGTCTTGCGCAAATCCGATCTGGCCGCCTGGCAGGCTGACAACCCGCCCTTCGGGGGGATACCCGTGCGTAACGCGGCGCATGTTTTCCAATCCCCGGGGCCGATCTATGAGCCGGGTGGCGTAACCCACGACTGGTGGCGCATGGGCCGGTTTTTGCATGCGGTCGGTATTGGTGCAGGTGATGTCGTTCAGAATTGTTTTGGATACCATCTGACGCCAGCAGGCATGATTTTCGAGTCCGGGGCGCGTGCTGTTGGGGCCACCGTCCTGCCAGCGGGCACCGGCCAGACTGAACTACAGGTGCAGGCCGCCAAGGCGGTCGGGTCCACTGCCTATGCCGGTACGCCGGACTACCTGAAGGTACTTTTGGACAAGTCTGATGCGTTGGATGTTGCCTTGAACTTCACCAAGGCGGCGGTAGGCGGCGGTGCTCTGTTCCCGGCGATGCGGCAGGCCTATGCGGATCGCGGCATCACCTGTCTGCAATGCTATGCCACCGCCGATTTGGGCAATATCGCCTATGAGAGCCCGGCAATGGAGGGGATGATTGTCGATGAGGGGGTTATCGTCGAAATCGTGACACCCGGTTCTGGCGAGCCCGTCGCACCGGGAGAGGTAGGGGAGGTGGTCGTGACCACGCTTAACCCCGATTACCCGCTGATCCGCTTTGCGACAGGTGATCTGAGCGCAGCTTTGCCCGGTCAAAGCCCCTGCGGGCGGACGAACATGCGCATCAAGGGGTGGATGGGGCGCGCGGACCAGACAACCAAGATCAAGGGAATGTTTGTGCGCCCCGAGCAGGTTGCAAATCTCGTGGCCCGCCATGATGAAATCGTCAAGGCGCGGGTCATCGCCCGCCGCGACGGAACGCAGGACGCGATGACGGTCCAGCTGGAGACGACGGGTGGTGCGGCCGAGGATTACGCGGCCAGTGTGGCGGCGACGCTGAAACTCAAGGGCATTATCGAGGTCGTGAGCCCTGGCAGCCTGCCGAAAGACGGTCTGGTGATCGAGGATCAGCGCGACTACGAAACCACCTGAGGCGGCGTGCCTGCGAACGGGGCTGGTAATTCCGACAAAAAGTGTCGAAAAAGACCTCATGTCAGACGTACCTTCCGTTACCCCAATCCGAGCAGCCGCGCGACAGCGCAGGCCCGGCGATGGATTGCGCGGGCTATCGTCCTGGGCCTCAGTGATCGCGGCGATCTGTCTCCTGCCAATGCTGGCTGTGGCCATCGCCGCCTTGAGCGGCGGCACGGACACCATATCGCACCTGATGGACACGGTGCTGCCACGCTATGCAGGCACCACCGCCACGCTGGTCATTCTGGTGGCTGCGGGCACGTTTGCCCTGGGGGTCGGGGCGGCGTGGTTGGTGACCATGACCCGCTTCCCGGGAGTTCGGTTTTTCGAGATCACCTTGGTGCTGCCACTGGCTTTCCCGGCTTATGTGCTGGCCTATGCCTATACCCATGTTCTGGATCATCCCGGCATCGTACAAAGCACTTTGCGCGATCTGACCGGGTGGGGGCCGCGGGATTATTGGTTCCCGGAGGTGCGCTCTTTGGGTGGGGCCGCTGCAATGCTGGTTCTGGTGCTCTATCCTTACGTCTATCTTCTGGCGCGAGCTGCTTTTCTGCAGCAAAGTGCAACGACATTTCTGGCCGCCCGAGCCCTTGGCGCATCCGCCTGGGCCGCTTTTTTCAGGATCAGTCTGCCCCTTGCCCGCCCGGCCATCGCAGGAGGTGTTCTGCTGGCCGTCATGGAAACCATCGCTGATTTCGGAACAGTGGCCTATTTCGGGGTTCAGACGTTTGCGACCGGCATTTACACAAGCTGGTTCACGCTGGCAGATCGCGCCGGGGCGGCACAGCTCGCCCTTTGCCTTCTGAGTTTTGCGCTGCTGCTCGCGATGCTGGAACGCGCGCAGCGGGGGCGCGCGAAATACCATGATACGGCCCGTCGCCAGCAGCCGATGGAAGCTGCGGCGTTGCAAGGGCCCAGGGCGATCCTGGCAATTATCCTGTGCGGGATTCCGGTACTTTTCGGCGCGGTCCTGCCGATAGTCGTCTTACTGAGCATGGGGCTTGGATCAGAACAAAACCTGCTCAGTCCACGCTATCTGGGCTTCATTCAGAACTCGGTGACTTTGGCGGCAACAGCGGCTGTTGTCACAGTGGGTGCGGCGATCCTGGTCGGCTTTTATCAGCGCGCGCGACCGGGTCGCAGATCGCAAGCCGCCGCCTATGTGGCGCGTTTGGGCTATGCGGTCCCCGGCGGGGTGATTGCCGTCGGGCTGATGGTGCCATTTGCCCTTTTTGACAATACGCTGGACGCATGGATGCGCAGCACCTTCGATATTTCTACCGGGCTTCTGATCACCGGATCCATCTGGTTATTGGTCATGGCCTATATGGTGCGTTTTCTGGCCGCTGCCATGGGTGCCTATGAGGGCGGTCAGGCAATGGTGCCGGTCAACATGGATGCTGCCGCACGGTCTTTGGGACAGAGCGCCATGGGTACGTTGCGCCGGGTGCACCTGCCCATTTTGGCCCCAAGCTTGTTGACGGCGTTGTTGATCGTCTTCGTGGATGTGATGAAGGAACTGCCCGCGACCCTGATCATGCGGCCTTTCAATTATGACACACTGGCTGTGCAGGCCTACCGGCTGGCCTCTGACGAGCGTTTGGAAGGTGCTGCCGTGCCCAGCCTGGTGATCGTCGCCATCGGTCTGCTGCCGGTGATCCTGATTTGCCGTCAGGTCGGGCGGCAGCGGTAACCCCGTGCCAGTCAGCACCTTTGGTGCTGACCGATCCAGCAAGACGGTCAGGCGTTTTCGCCAATCTTATCCTGGGTTCTGGTCTCAAAATCACTCGCGTCGTGACGCTCGTGCAATTGCATTTCGGGCTCGCCAAAGCTGCGGTTGACCATGCGGCCCCGTTGTACGGCCGGGCGCGCATCAATCGCCTTGGCCCATCGCAGGACGTGTTTGTAGCTCTCTACATCCAGGAATTCGGCGGCGTCATAGAGCCTGCCGAGTACCAGTTGCCCATACCATGACCAGATCGCGATATCGGCTATGGTGTAGTCCGATCCGGCAATGAAGTCGCGGGTCGCCAATTGCCGGTCCAGCACATCGAGTTGGCGCTTGGTCTCCATCGCGAAACGATTGATCGGGTACTCGAATTTCTCCGGCGCATATGCGTAGAAGTGGCCAAACCCGCCCCCGAGATAGGGCGCTGAGCCCATTTGCCAGAATAGCCAGGACAAGGTTTCCGCGCGCGCGGCAGGATCGGTTGGTATGAACTTCCCGAATTTTTCCGCCAGATGCAGCAGGATCGCGCCGGATTCGAAGATGCGTTGGGGTGTGGCGCCCGACCGGTCCATCAGGGCAGGGATTTTGGAGTTTGGATTCACCTCGACAAATCCGCTGCCGAACTGATCTCCGTCGCCAATCTTGATCAGCCAGGCGTCATACTCGGCGTCCTTGATGCCTAGGGCGAGCAGCTCTTCAAGCAGAACCGTGACCTTGACGCCGTTGGGAGTGGCAAGGGAGTAGAGCTGAAATGGATGTTTGCCAACAGGCAACTCCTTGTCATGTGTCGCACCTGCAATGGGGCGGTTGATGCTGGCAAACTGGCCGCCATTCTCGGCGTCCCATGTCCAGATTTTCGGCGGGGTGTATTCAAGTGCTTTGGTCATGGAAGGCCTTTGTCAGCTAGGATTGAGAACTGCACTTATGCCGTTTGTCAGACAGTACAAGGTTTCACAAAACAAAGGCATGGCTGATCAAAACGTCAATGCCTTGCTTGAATTTTACCTTGAACGCAGGTGATCGAGAAATGCAGGCCGTGGCTTGTTTCATGGTGTCAGTGGCCATTTTACGACCTAAAGAATGGCGTGTTGCGGAAGTCCTCAGGCGTGCATGACGTTGATTGACCCTGCCTGCAAAGCCTGTCACCAAAAGACCCTTAATGCCATCGCGCCGTAACCCGGCCATGCGTTTTGGTCTGTGGCTGGTTGGCCAGCCTTTCTGATCCGGACGCAAGAATGAACGAAAGTGCCCTATGCTGATCATCTCCTTTCTTGTCCAGTTGATGGGCGCAACCATGCTCTTGCTGTTTGCGGTCCGGATGGTCAGGACGGGCATAGAGCGCGCCTTTGGGGCCTCTTTCCAACGCGTCGTGACGCAAAACCGCAACCGGGCGAGCGCGGCGCTAGCCGGTCTGACGCTGGCTGTGATCCTGCAAAGCTCCGCCGCGGTTGCCTTGCTGGTTGCCGGGTTTTCAACCGCCGGGGCAATCTCCTTTGGTTCGGGGCTCGCCGTGGTTCTGGGCGCGGATTTGGGGTCCGCATTGCTTATTCAGGTCTTCTCGTTCGATCTGCAGTGGCTGGTGCCCGTCCTTCTTGCGGTTGGGGGCGGTTTGTTCATCAAATCCCAACAGCGCAAGCTCAAACAAGCCGGTCGTATCGTGCTGGGCATTGCCTTCATCCTGATTTCCCTGCGGTTTTTGCGAGAAACCATGGATCCGATCCGGGACAGTGCGTTTTTACCGGTTATCGCTGATTACTTGGCAACCGATTTCATCAGCGCTTTCGTGGTAGGCGCCTCGTTGGCCTTCCTGATGCACTCCAGCGTTGCCGTCATCTTGATGTGCGTCACGCTGGTATCGGTGGGGGCAATCCCGGTTGTTGCAGGGGTTTCATTGGTGCTGGGGGCAAATCTGGGCAGCGCGCTGATCCCGGTCTGGCTGACGCGCGGCATGGTCAATGCGGCGCGTCGTGTTCCGGTTGCAAATCTTGCGCTGCGTGGGGCCGGGGCCTTCATCGTTCTATGCGCGGTCAATAAATTGGATCTGCTGCCCTACATCGGATCAATGACTTCGGCGCAGACGTTGATCAATGCTCATATCCTGTTCAACATGTTACTTCTGACCTTGCTGATCTTTGCGAACCGTTTGGAAGCACCGATTGCGCGCCTCTTGCCGGATCCTGCCCCCTCGCTTGAAGAGCAATCGCCTTTCCACAGGTCGACGCTTGATGAAACGGTGCTGGACAAGCCACATCTGGCGATCGCAAATCTCAAGCGCGAAGTTCTGCGCATGCTCCAACTGGTCGAGACCATGTTTGCGTCGATCATGGATGCCTATACAAAGTACGATCCCACCCAGGCCCGCGCGGTATTGTCAGAAGATGCCTATGTGAACGCGGCTCTCGATGACGTTCGCCGTTATTCTGCTGCATTGCAGGGCAGTGCCTTGAGCAAGGCCGAGAACAAGCGCGTCCGTGAGTTGGCGGAATACGCAATCGCGATTGAAACCGCCGGCGATATCGTGGCCAAGAGGCTCATCCCGCTGGCAAAAGAGAAAGCTCAAAAGGGGATCAGATTTTCTGAGAGCGGTGCTGCGGAAATCCAGAGCATGCACGAGCAGGTCAAAGCCAATCTGCAACTGGCATCGAACCTTCTGGTCTCAGACGATCTGGAAAGTGCACGGCTGTTGCTGGAAGAAAAGCAGGAGATGGCCCGGATGGAGCGAAAAAGCCGTAAAAGACACCTCAAGCGGTTGAGCGAAGGTGTCCAGATCAGTTTTGATTCCAGCGACATACATCTCGAAACCGTCAGTTCTCTGCGGGATTTCAACAGCCATGTCGCCTCCGCAGCCTATCCACTCTTATATCGTGGTGGACAGCTTCTAGAGACACGGCTGATTGAGCAGGAATTCGAAGATATAGACGTGCGTCAAAGGTAATCAAATCCCCGATACGTGGGCATGTCCTAGCTACAAAGCAAAAAACCGCCCCAAAAGGAGCGGCTTTTACGAGTTGATCGCGCGGGTCTTCAGCCCTGGCGGGCTTTGAACCGGCGTTGCGTTTTGTTGATTACGTAAACGCGGCCTTTGCGACGCACAACACGGCAGTCGCGGTGCCGATTCTTGAGCGAGCGGAGCGAATTGCGAACCTTCATGGTCGGTCTCCTCATGTCGTGGCGCGGGCCAGCGCCGGGTTGCGGGCGATCCGGAAAATCCGGACCAGTTCATCAGGTGGTGGGCGATACTGGGATCGAACCAGTGACCCCTTCGATGTCAACGAAGTGCTCTACCGCTGAGCTAATCACCCCCTATATCACACGATTTCCGTTGCCCCGAATAAAAATGGGGCGCGAAAAACGCGCCGGTAGCGGGGTCTTTAAAAGGAGTCGCGGCCAAGATCAAGGGCTTTCGGCCATTGTATTTTATGGGTTATGGTCTGACCAAGAGGAACCCCTATGCTGAAGCCGGCTTTTGAAGTTTTTTATCCCCAAAGCAACCAGTCTTGCGTGGTGTTTGCGTCACCTCACAGCGGGCGTCATTATCCTGCATCGCTTTTACGGGCCACGGTGCTGGATGATAAGGCGATCCGGTCGTCTGAAGACGCATTTGTAGATCAACTATTCGAATCCGCGCCGCAGTTCGGTGCAAGCTTTCTCAAGGCGCGCGCCCCGCGTGCGTTTGTTGACCTGAACCGCAGCAGTGATGAGCTTGACCCGGCGCTCATCGTTGGCGTGCGTCGGCGCGGTCACAATCCCCGTGTTGCCTCGGGTCTGGGTGTGATCCCGCGCGTGGTCGCGAATGGTCGGGCGATCTACCGGGGCAAGCTGAGCATTCTCGAAGCGAATCAACGGCTCGCTGACTACTGGCATCCCTATCATGAGATGTTGCAAAGCTTGCTGGACCGCGCTGTCACGCATCATGGTCAGGCTGTCTTGATAGATTGCCACTCCATGCCGCACGAGGCGTTGCAGGGCATTGCCCGGACGGGTGCCAAATGCCCCGAAGTTGTGCTGGGAGACCGATTTGGCGCAGCCGCCGCTGGTGATGTGGTCGACCGTGTGGAGATGGCCTTTCGCGATGCGGGTTTCGCCGTAACGCGCAATGCCCCCTTTGCCGGGGCCTATGTGACCCAGGCTTACGGTCGTCCCTCGCGCGGCCAGCATGCCGTGCAGGTTGAAATTGATCGTGCCATTTACATGGACGAAAAGCAGATCAAGCCCTCCGAGCATTTTGCCGATGTGCAGCGTGCTTTGCGGTCTGTCATTGCCGAGATTGCGCAAATTGGTCAGGAGCGCAGGCCGCTGGCGGCCGAATAACCTACCTGAGCGCGCGGCCTTTCAGGATAGCCTCAGGGCCAAAGCGGGCGCGAATTTCGTCTGTTGCCCGCTCAGCCTGAACTCTTTGCGTGGCATCCTGATCCAGCAGATCACCGGATCGGTCGGCACCAGCCGCATCAACGAGGTCGGAAAGGCCACAACCCAACAACCGGTATGGCCCTTGATCTCCAAGCTGGTCAAACAACGCACGCGCTGTTCTGTAAATGGTGTCGGCCAGTTGCGTTGCATCCCGAAGGCTGAGCCGTCTTGAAATCAACGAGTGGTCAGCGCGTTTCAGCTTGAGGGTGACCACCCGCCCGGCAATATCCTTTGCCTTGGCGCGATCCGATACTTTTTCGGCCATGCGCCACAGGTGTCCATCAAGCAACTCCGGATCGCTGGTATCTTCAAAAAATGTGGTCTCGTTGGAGATGGATTTTACAGGTGTGTGGGCAGATATGCGACGGCGGTCCTGTCCACGTGCAAGATGCCACAAGCGGTCGCCCATCGATCCGAAACGCGCGATGAGGTCAGTGCGCTCCCACCGCAAGAGGTCCGAGAAAGTCCGAATACCTGCCTTTTCAAAACCGGCCTGTGCCGCCGGACCGACACCCCAGATCAAACGTACCGGTTTATGACGCAGAAAACTCTCCGTCTCCGCCTTGCCGATCACTGAAAAGCCGTGCGGTTTGTCGAGATCTGATGCCACCTTCGCCAGAAACTTGTTGTGTGACAGGCCAATGGAGCCGGTCAGACCCAATTCGGTGCGCATCCGCCGGATCAGACGGGCCAGCATCACAGCGGGCGGAGCACCATGCAGCCGCTCGGTGCCCGAAAGATCCATGAAAGCCTCATCCAGCGACAGCGGCTCAATGTCCGGGGTCAGTTCTTCCATCATTGCGCGAATGGCGCGCGACGCTTCCACATAGGCGCTCATTCGGGGTTTGATGATAACGGCTTCGGGGCAAAGCTTAAGGGCCTGAAACATTGGCATCGCCGACTTTACCCCGCGGATGCGGGCGACGTAGCAGGCCGTAGACACGACACCGCGACGTCCGCCACCGATGATGACCGGCTTGCCTTCGAGGCTTGGGTCATCCCGCTTTTCAACCGATGCGTAAAAGGCGTCGCAATCCATATGGGCGATCGACAAGGCGAAAAGCTCAGGGTGCGTGATGATGCGGGGACTGGCGCAGGACGGGCACCGGCGCGCGGCATCAAATTCGGTCAGGCAATCGCGGCAAAGAGCAGGCATCTGCGAGGGCTTTTGAGTTGGTTGAGATATCTTGCGATCCTACGCCGTCCTGCTGCAAATGAACATGGGCTTCGGGGCTCCATTCCGTTTGGGCATGCGCCAAAGCCGTAGCTTCGGCACCATGTTCGAACTGCCATTTCAGGGAAAATGGAACGCAGATAGAGGCGTCTGTAAGTATCTATGTGTTCGTGGGAAGACGAGCAATGTATCCGCATCGAACCTGGGCCCTGTTTTGTGGCTGCGGACATGATGGGTACAGAAAAACCCCCCGCTGCATTAAGCGGGGGGAGGTAACGAACCTCAGGAAGACGCGGTTCGTTGGGGAGTATCACCTTACGTCAACTTACCACTTAAAGGCGAATGCGCCTAACCGCGAATGCCGAGGGCAAACAACATCCTGTATTCTGTTGTTTCCGGGACACAGTTTGTAGATTTCTCGATTTATGTGCTGGTTATGTGATGTTGTGGATAACCTGGCATTATTCTTCGAGTTCAGTGGTTTGGACTTAAGGCTTGCGGGCTGTTGAGCTCTGCCAAAATGCGCATTGCCGCCGCGCGCGGATCGGAGGATTTCCATACCGGACGGCCGACAACGATGTGATCTGCGCCATCAGCAATGGCGTTTGCCGGGGTTGCGACTCGTTTCTGATCTCCCAGATCGGCACCTGCCGGACGCACGCCCGGCGTTACGATCAGACGGTTTCCAGCATCTGGCAGGGTGCGAATCATCGCCGCCTCACGAGGCGATGCAATGACACCATCCGCACCGGCCTCAAACGCCGCCTGGGCGCGGGCGGCGACCAATTCGGAGAGATCACCGGGACGCATCTGGCAAGCATCGAGATCGGTACGGTCAAGAGAGGTCAGAATGGTTACGGCCAGAATTTTTGTTTCCGACCCTGCTGCCCCTTCCTTGGCTGCGCGAACCACATGCGGGTCGCCGTGGACCGTCAGGAAATCGAGGTCGAACTGCGCTAAACCCCGCACCGCTGCCTCGACCGTTGCACCTATGTCGAAGAGCTTCATATCCAGAAAGATGCGCTTGCCATGCTCCTGTTTAAGTTCGTTGGCCAAAGCCAGACCGCCGCCCGTCAGCATGCCCAGACCGATCTTGTAAAAACTGACGGCGTCGCCAAGTCTTTCCGCCAGTTGATGGCCCGCCAGCGCGTTTGGTACATCCAGCGCCACGATCAATCTGTCATCTGCCATGCTTTTCGCTCCCCTTGGCCTGACGCTTCCTTAGGGGCTGGATTGTCCCATGTCCATGTGCCCTGCAGTTGGATGTAAAAAGACCCGGAAGACATGCCGAGGCCATGTTCCGGGTCAGGTGGGTACTCGCGGTCGTTGGCGGTTCTGATCTTACCGTCCCGTTAACGTTCTTACGGCAAACAGAACCTTATTGATTTCGACCGCTCATGCGCCCGGTCAGCAGAAAATCGACCGGAACGCATGACTGGAACTGGCAGAACAAGCCAAATGGTTAAGCACTATTCGTAATCAGGCGCGTTGGAAGTGGAGTAATTTGCGCGTTTTGATGACGTATAGATAGGCATTGGAAAGGCTGGGGTAACGGGGAAAGGGCTGGTGAGGTTCCCATGAGAAACGGTTTTGATCTGGATCAGCGAAAGGGTCAATTTTTGCGCCTAATCTGGTTGCGGGTGATCGAAGGCCGCGCCCCTCTTGAAGCGCGGTCTTACGTCCCCCAAATAACATCCAAGGCCCTTTCCGCTGACGTGCCGCCAAGTCGGGCGCAGCATTACGGGGCGCTTTAGAAAAGGAGAAAACCCATGGACTTGACCAAGTTCACGGAACGGTCGCGCGGCTTCATTCAGGCTGCCCAGACGATCGCGACACGGGAAAGCCACCAGCGGCTGGCCCCTGAGCACATGTTGAAAGCATTGTTGGATGATGATCAGGGGTTGGCGAGCAACCTGATCTCTGCAGCTGGCGGCAAACCTGCCCAGGTGATGCAGTCGCTTGAATTGGCGCTCACCAAGATGCCGAAGGTCAGTGGCGACGCCGCTCAGGTGTATCTCGACAACGCAACACAGAAAGTTCTTGTCGAAGCGGAAGCCTTGGCCAAAAAGGCGGGTGACAGTTTTGTGCCGGTAGAACGGCTGCTTATGGCGCTCTGTATGGTGAAATCGGGTGCGAAATCTGCGCTTGATGCGGGGGGTGTGACCGCTCAAGCCCTGAATTCCGCGATCAATGATGTTCGCAAGGGGCGCAAGGCTGATACGGCAACCGCAGAGGAGGGGTATGATGCGTTGAAGAAATACGCGTTGGATCTGACCGAGCGGGCAAAAGAGGGCAAGATTGACCCGATCATTGGCCGTGACGAGGAAATCCGCCGCGCCATGCAGGTGTTGTCGCGGCGCACCAAGAACAACCCGGTGCTGATTGGTGAGCCGGGTGTGGGTAAAACCGCGATTGCCGAAGGGTTGGCCCTGCGTATCGTCAATGGTGATGTGCCCGAAAGCCTGCGCAACAAGAAACTTCTGGCGCTTGATATGGGCGCGCTGATCGCCGGCGCGAAATATCGCGGCGAGTTCGAGGAGCGCCTCAAAGCTGTGCTGACTGAAGTGACGGAAGCTGCCGGCGAGATCATCCTTTTCATTGACGAGATGCACACGCTGGTGGGCGCGGGCAAGGCCGATGGCGCGATGGATGCGGCGAACCTGATCAAACCCGCCCTTGCGCGCGGTGAACTGCATTGCGTGGGGGCCACAACGCTCGATGAATACCGCAAATATGTAGAGAAGGACGCGGCCCTTGCGCGCCGTTTTCAGCCGGTGATGATCTTGGAGCCCACGGTGGAGGACACGGTCAGCATCCTGCGCGGGATCAAGGAGAAATACGAGTTGCACCACGGGGTGCGGATATCGGATTCTGCGCTGGTGGCGGCCTCGACGCTGAGCCATCGCTATATCACCGACCGGTTCCTGCCGGACAAGGCCATTGACCTTGTGGATGAGGCGGCCAGCCGGTTGCGCATGGAAGTGGACAGCAAACCCGAAGAACTGGACGCGTTGGACCGCCAGATATTGCAGATGCAGATCGAGGCCGAAGCCCTGCGGCTGGAAGATGACAGTGCCAGCAAGGACCGCCTGGAAACGCTGGAGAAGGACCTCGCCGATTTGCAGGAACGCAGTGACGGGATGACCGCGCAGTGGCAGGCGGAACGCGACAAGCTGTCCAGCGCGCGGGATCTGAAGGAAAAGCTGGATCACGCCCGCGCCGAGCTGGAGATCGCCAAGCGCGAGGGCAATCTGGCCAAGGCCGGGGAGCTATCCTACGGGGTGATCCCGCAGATCGAAAAGCAGTTGCAGGATGCCGAAGGACGCGACGAGGGCGACATGATGGTCGAGGAAGCGGTGCGGCCCGAACAGATCGCCAGCGTTGTCGAGCGCTGGACAGGTATTCCGGCGGGCAAAATGCTGGAAGGCGAACGCGACAAGCTGTTGCGCATGGAAGATCAATTGCACAAGCGGGTGATCGGGCAGGCTACGGCTGTGCGTGCTGTTGCCAATGCGGTGCGCCGCGCGCGGGCCGGTCTGAATGACGAAAACCGCCCGCTGGGGTCGTTCCTGTTTCTGGGGCCAACCGGTGTCGGCAAGACCGAGTTGACCAAGGCCGTGGCGGAATTCCTATTCGACGATGACAACGCGATGGTGCGCATTGACATGTCGGAATACATGGAAAAACACAGCGTTGCCCGTCTGATCGGTGCCCCTCCGGGTTATGTTGGATATGATGAGGGCGGCGCGCTGACCGAAAGCGTGCGCCGGCGTCCCTATCAGGTCGTGCTCTTTGATGAGGTCGAAAAGGCGCACCCGGATGTTTTCAACGTGCTCTTGCAGGTGCTTGACGATGGGGTGCTGACCGATGGTCAGGGCCGGACGGTGGATTTCAAACAGACGCTCATCATCCTGACATCGAACCTGGGCGCACAGAGCCTCAGCCGCTTGCCCGATGGCGCGGATGCCTCTGATGCCAAGCGTGACGTGATGGACGCGGTGCGTGCGCATTTCCGGCCGGAATTTCTGAACCGGCTGGATGAAACCATCATCTTTGACCGGCTGGGCCGCGAGGACATGGACGGCATTGTCGATATCCAGCTGGCGCGGCTTCTCAAGAGGCTCGCGGCGCGGAAAATCACGCTCGATCTGGATGACGGTGCGCGCAAATGGCTGGCTGATGAGGGCTATGATCCGGTGTTTGGCGCGCGGCCGCTCAAACGGGTGATCCAGCGAGCCTTGCAGGACCCCCTGGCTGAAATGCTTCTGGCGAGCGATGTGAAGGACGGCGACACGCTGGTCATATCAGCAGGCAGTGAAGGGCTGATCATCGGAGACCGTGTTACCGCGACCAACAGACCCAAACCGGATGATGCCGTCATCCATTGACGCCGCTTTGGAAATAACGTCAGAAAGGCCGGGCATATGACCCGGCCTTTTTCATGATCCTCCCCCCCGACATGGTGATATTCGACTGCGACGGTGTTCTCGTTGACAGTGAACCGCTGACCAATGTGGTCATGCGTAATAATTTGGCACGTCATGGGCTGGATATTTCCCTCGACCGGATAACCGAACTATTTGTTGGCGGCACCATGATGGGCGTGATGCAAAAAAGCCGGGAACTGGGTGCAGACCTGCCGGAGGACTGGCTGGACGCGATTTACGCGGAAATGTTTGATGTGCTTGCCCAGGAGGTTGAACTGATCCCGGATATCAAGCCGGTGCTGGATGCGTTGGATGCGGCAGGCATCCTGTATGCGGTGGGCTCAAACGGACCGCACCGCAAGATGGAGATCACACTGACCCGCACGGGCTTGATGGACCGTTTCAGGGGCAGGATCGTGTCGCGCGAAGATGTAGCAACGCCCAAACCGGCCCCGGACGTGTATCTGAAAGCGGCGCGCGATGCCGGTATCGCCGTGGATCGTTGCGTGGTTGTGGATGACAGCCCCAGCGGCGCGCGCGCCGGACAGGCTGCCGGGATGATCACATTCGGCTATGTCGCCCAGAGCGATCGGGGGCGCATGAAACCCGTTTGCGACCGGCTTTTTACCTCCATGAAAGACTTGCCCGGTATGCTTGGCCTGTGAGCGGGCGCGGCAAACGTTACAGTTTCCTGTCTCATTCGTGACTCGAATTGGTTTGGTGCTGCGCGTACTACTCTCTACATGAAGCGCAACGCGATCACGCAGGAGTAACAAATGGCACACCGTTGGACCAACACGCTGACCCATGAAGACGTCACTTCTGAACGCCTGTTTCTGAACCGTCGTCAGGTGATGGCGGGGGCTGCGGCAGGCTTCGGGATGGCTGGTCTGGGTACGCAGGCCGCGGCTGAGGAAGCGTTGGAGCCCAACTCCTGGGAAGACATCACGGAATATAACAACTTCTACGAATTCGGCACCGGCAAAGGCGACCCGGCGGCCTATGCCGAGGCGCTGACGACCGATCCCTGGACAGTGACCATCGACGGGCTGGTGGATAGACCCGGCGATTACGATTTCAAGGACATCATGGCGCGGATGACGGTCGAAGAGCGCATCTACCGGTTCCGCTGTGTTGAAGCCTGGTCCATGGTGATCCCCTGGAATGGTTTTGAACTGGCGGATTTGCTGGAGATGGCAGGGGTGAAGGCCGAGGCGAAGTTCGTCCGCTTCGAGACACTCTACCGGCCCGAGGAAATGCGGGGCCAGAAATACCGCACCATCGACTGGCCCTATGTGGAGGGTCTGCGTCTGGATGAGGCTCTGCACCCGCTGACGATCATGGCCACGGGGATTTACGGCAAGACCATTCCCAACCAGAATGGTGCACCCATGCGGCTTGTGGTGCCGTGGAAATATGGTTTCAAGTCGATCAAGTCGATTGTGAAGATCACCCTGACCGATGAAGAGCCGATCAATACCTGGAAAGCCCTTCAGGCCAGCGAATACGGGTTTTATGCCAATGTGAACCCGGAGGTCGATCACCCACGCTGGTCCCAGGCGTCCGAGCGCAAGATCGGCGGTGGGCTGTTTTCGCCGCGCGTGCCGACCCTGAAGTTCAACGGGTACGAAGAAGAAGTTGCCAGCCTCTACGAAGGCATGGATCTGCGAGCCAACTTTTAACTTCTCTTGTGTTAGAGTGCCTCTATGACTGTCGTTGACTGGATAAATACATTCGCGCGCCGGATACCCGTCTGGGCGGTCTATGTGCTGTATCTGTTGCCGGTGCCATATCTGTTGTATCTTGCGCAAACCGGCGGTCTGGGACGTGAGCCGATCAAGGCGCTTGAACACGAGCTTGGCGAGATTGCCTTGCAACTGCTGATCATCGGGCTGACGATCACGCCATTGCGCCGTTGGCTCGGGCTGAACCTGTTGAAATTTCGACGAGCGTTTGGGCTTCTTGCCTTTAGTTATGTCGCGTTGCACTTGCTGGTTTGGTTGGTGCTCGATGTCGGGATCATCAGTCAAATCTGGACCGATATTGTCAAACGGCCCTACATCACCATCGGCATGGCGGCCTTTCTGTTGCTTCTGCCTTTGGCGGTAACCTCGAACAACCTTTCCGTACGCAAGCTTGGGACCAGATGGCGCAAGCTTCACCGTCTCTCATATGTGGCGGTATTCCTGGGTGGATTGCATTACCTGATGCTGACCAAAACCTGGTCGGTGGAGCCGATGGTTTACATGGCGGTCATCGTTGGTCTCTTAATGCTGCGACTTCCCACGGCGCGCCGCAAACAAGCTGTCTGACAAGACTTTGCCTCTCGATCAGCGTGCCTAGCGGTGCCTCTGGGCCTTGATGGGACGCAGAGGGATCGGGCGTTGCTTTGGAAGTCCCGGGGCCTGCATATCGAAGGGTTGAGTCGGCCTTTTAAGAGGCGGAGACTCAAGGTGACTTGGGGTCGCGTATTTACCTAACGCTATATATAGCGGTTGATGGTCTGGCCCTTGCGCGCGGTCAACGAAATAGAGTTGCTAATGGCGCATGTTTTGAGGAACTTTTGCCAAGCAACCCGCTGAATTCAGGGCACAATAAAGAAACATGAAAAAAAAATGACGTTTTCCGAAAAAAGGGGTTGCGGGTGGGTTGGAGTAACCTTAGAACCCCCCTCACCGGCGACGCAGCGATGCATTGTTGGGGCGCCAGACGGGCGGGACGGGGCGGCGACGCCACAGACCGAGACGAG
>NZ_JBNBLH010000039.1:0-2375 GCF_049830555.1 Roseobacter sp. EG26 | reverse complement strand
ACTCATTGGCTATGGACATACAACAACGAAAGACCAAACATGGGGATCGGCGGGATAACCCCGATACAAAAACTGAAGGCAGCTTAGATTCTACTGACGCGCCCCTCTAAAAATGGGGAGATTACCGGGTCACTTGATACCCATATTTGATCCCCCGTTTTCTAACTAAAGGATCGTCCCACTTCAGTGGAGAGGACCGCCCGGACCATTGGGGGGCCAAAAGCAACAAACTACAGGCGCGAACCCGATCTATAAGCAAAAAAAAGTACTTTGGGAATCTGGAATCTGATGCTCGGACTCACTAATCAAAAATCAGCTGCTGCGTCCATCATCTTTCCTCCAGCTTTTTAAATGAAACTTCAGCGAATTTTAACCACTGCGGGTAGATGGTTCTTACGAAAAGCGACGGAAAACAACATGTCACACTGGATACGAGTTTTGATTGAAGATGCAATGGATGGCCAGCGTCAGTTGCCGGAGCACGTTCGATCTGGATTGAAGAGAGTAGCTGGGATTATGGAGGCTTCAGATGTTACTCAGTTCCGCACACAAGAGTTTGAATCCATCGCTGACGAAATTTCATTCTGCTCGGAATTGAGCGAGTTGTCTCGACTTTTGTGGAGAGCTACAACCAGTATTGGTTTTCAGCATTTTTGCTTGTTTGTGATTAAGCAAGGTGACGAGCCCGGATTTGGATCGAGGCTATGCACGTCTTATAGCAAAGAATGGCTCAAACGCTACGAAAAGGAACGGTATCAATTCGTTGATCCGATATACACCTGTGCAGAAGAGAAAGACGGACACTTCCTTTTCTCTGAGATCAAGAGTGAGAGCCCCTTGGTTCAGGATTTTTGGAGAGAATTGGATAGTTATCGAATCGGGCGAAATGGAATTTGCTTTGCACTCACTCGCCCGAGCGGCGCGCGACTAGGGGTCAGCTTTTCTTCAGGGGGCGCAGAATCGAAAGTTCGAGAAACCATTAGATTAAATAAGCACGATTTATCTGTGATTGCGCGATTGGCGATCGAATGTTTTTGTCAAGTATCTGCCAATAGTGATTTGACCGCTGAGGCTCTTTCGACCAATGAGCTCCGTTTCTTACATATGCTGGCAACAAATCCTCATCCTGAAAAGGCGCTATTGGTTACGCCAAACTTTGGAGGAAACAAAGCTTTGCAAACGTCTATTCGCAACAAGCTAAATGTTGAGACTGTGTTTCAGGCCATTGCCATCGCTAGCTCAATGAGATGGTTTGATTCGTTGCCATATAACTATGACGAAGCTATTAGACCATTTCCTGAATTGAAGGGTTTGGACGTTAAGGCCGATGCTAAGGAAACCATTTCGATTGAAGGCCAATGATCGACAGAAATTCGCCATATTCGCAGGCATATGAGAATTTTGAATTGATTGAGCGCATTGAATTCGTTTCGGAATTACACCATGTGTCTTCACTGTTCTTCTAAAGTATATCCGGCCAATTCCCGAAACAGGGTCGCGCAAATCTGAAGTACCAACATTCTTTGCGAGTGTAGGGTTCTTTTCAATTTGCAGGCTTTGCACTCTAAGTTTGAGCAGAATTTCGCGTTCTTCGCTCGCCATAGTAAGTCCTCCATCCCAAAATCGGGCATTTTTGCTGAAAGTATTCAATCAGTTCGAACATATCTTCGGGCGAGCCAATTCGATGCAAAGAACTTGAATTTACAGAATCGTTTTAGACCGTGGCGAAACCTTTTTGACTCTCTGTAACTTCCCTAAAACTTGATGTTCTTAGTTGATTGCGATGGTTGAAAGTTAACGATCGCGAAATCAAAACTTCTTACCGTTGGGGTTGAACAGATCTTTTCAACTTCGAGGGCGGAATGAACAAAGTTTCTCAGAAAACCAGTGGCTTTAAGGCGGAGTTCTTTGAGTTGGAAGGCCCGGTATCCAATCTTGACCAGATAGATTTCACCGGGGTTGCATCGCACACCGAAGCACTTGCGACCGTTTCATATACTAAGGCGCGAGGAAGCGAACCCTTTTGGGAAGGCGGCGTAAATGACAACTTTGCAGCAAGAATTTCGGGGGATCTTCATATTGAGAAGGGGGGTAGCTATACATTCTACCTGACTTCTGATGATGGCTCTAGTTTTTCAATTGATGGAGCCGCGGTCATCGATAATGACGGACTGCATGCGGCGCGGCAACAAACAGTTACGCTTGATTTGCAGCCAGGTGTAGTTCCCTTTGAGATGCTCTACTTTGAAAGAGGTGGGCTTCAGGTTCTCTCACTTGAATGGAGTGGGCCGGATACAGATGGCGAGCGGGTTTTCTTGGGCCCGGAAGCTGTTAGTCATACAACACAAGATGATGGCGGCACCGACCATGGCGAC
>NZ_JBNBLH010000038.1:0-2606 GCF_049830555.1 Roseobacter sp. EG26 | reverse complement strand
CTGCCACGTTTTTAGTTTAGGTTTTTGTTTTGAGTATTTTTTCGAGGAGGTTTAGGAGGGTTTCGTAGTTTTCGTTTCCGAGCGTTGTTTTGAAGTCCTCGATGATGCGGGTGGCTTCGTGGGTGTTGTCGTCGATGATTTTCTGGCCTTTGGGGGTGATCCGGACGAGCTGGCGGCGGCGGTCACTTTCGTCGCGGGTCTGGGTCAGCAGCTCTTTTTTGCGCAGGGTGTTGGCGATGCGGGTCAGGCTGGGGAACAGCAGGGCGGCGCGGGTGGCCAGGGTGCTTGTGTCCATCGGACCATGTTCGGCCAGCACGCGCAGGACGCGCCATTGCTGTTCGGTGATACCGGTTTCGCTGAGCATGTCGCGGATCGGGGCCATCACGGCTTCGCGGGCCCGGATCAGGGCGATGGGCAGCGAGCGGGAGGTTGACGGAAGGGGATCGGCCATGAGGTGGGTTCCGGTTTGCTGAAAGTCTCTGCCTGAGGTGCCAATTCAGTCTTGACAATACAAGCTTCATTTACTTAACTTAGCAAGTATTAATATGTTAAAGAAATGACATGCCACACATCCATATTGACTATTCAGCGAACCTCGAAAGGCTGCTCGACCCGGGGGCTTTATGCGAGGCGCTGCGTCGGGAGGCCGCCACCATCGAAGCCTTCCCGATGCCGGGCATTCGTGTCCGGGCGATCCGTGTGGACCATTATGCCATTGCCGACGGCGACCCCGCACACGGGTTTGTCGACATCCGTATCCGCATCAGGGAAGGGCGCCCTGCCGAGGTGAAAGAGGCCGCGCTGGCGCATCTGTTCGAGGCGGCGAGGCAGGTTCTTTGCGGGGCCATGGCGGAGCATTCCATAGCGCTTTCAGCGGAGCTGCGGGACATTGACGCGCAGTTGTCGCGCAAATGCGGCACGATACGGGATCACCTGGGAGGTGGGGCATGACGGTGCTTGATGACAATCTCGGCAAGCTTGCCACTTTCCTGGAACCTTTCCGCGACATTGGCATCAGGAACCGGATCGCGGGCCAGGACGTGGCGGGCAGCGAGGGCGTTTTCCAATCCACCTCCCCGGTCGACAAAAGCGTGATCTGCGATGTGGCGCGCGGGGGGGCGCAGGACATTGATGCCGCGGCCCGGGCGGCGGCGGATGCCTTTGCGGAGTGGCGCGACATGCCGGCGACCCGGCGCCGCGAGATCCTGCACGCCGTGGCGGATGCCATCGAGACGCGGGCCGAGGAAATTGCCCTGTGTGAATGCTGGGACACCGGGCAGGCGGTGCGTTTCATGTCCAAGGCCGCCCTGCGCGGGGCCGAGAACTTCCGCTACTTTGCCGATCAGGTTGTGCAGGCCCGCGACGGTCAACACCTCAGATCGCCGAGCTTGATGAATGTGACAACCCGCGTGCCCATTGGTCCGGTTGGGGTGATCACGCCGTGGAACACGCCTTTCATGCTGTCCACATGGAAGATCGCGCCGGCACTGGCGGCAGGGTGCACGGTTGTCCATAAACCCGCCGAAGCTTCCCCCCTGACGGCGCGTCTGCTGGTGGAGATTGCCGAGCAGGCAGGGCTGCCGCCGGGGGTGCTGAACACGGTGAACGGTTTTGGCGAGGAGGCGGGCAAGGCGCTCTGCGAACATCCGGCGATCAGGGCCATCGCCTTTGTCGGTGAAAGCCGCACGGGCAGTCTGATCACCAGACAGGGCGCTGATACGCTCAAGCGTAATCACCTTGAGCTGGGGGGCAAGAACCCGGTGATCGTCTTTGAGGATGCCGATCTGGACCGGGCGCTGGATGCGGTGATCTTCATGATTTATTCGATCAACGGTGAGCGCTGCACCTCCTCCTCGCGCCTGCTGGTGCAGGACAGCATCCGCGAGGCCTTTGAGGCAAAGCTGGCCGAGCGGGTCAACGCCATCAGGGTAGGCCATCCGCTTGATCCCGCAACAGAAGTGGGGCCCCTGATCAGCGAGGAGCATTACCGCAAGGTCACCAGCTACTTTGACATTGCCCGCGAAGACGGCGCAACTGTGGCCGCAGGGGGCGAAAAGATCGGGGAGGCGGGCTACTTCGTGCGCCCGACGCTCTTTACCAACGCCACCAACCAGATGCGCATCGCCCGGGAAGAGATATTCGGGCCGGTGCTGACCTCAATTCCGTTCTCGACCGAAGACGCGGCGTTGCAGATCGCCAATGACACGGCCTACGGTCTGACAGCCTATCTGTGGACCAATGACCTGACCCGCGCCCTGCGATTTACCGACAGGCTGGAGGCCGGCATGATCTGGGTCAATTCCGAGAATGTCCGCCACCTGCCGACACCGTTTGGCGGCGTCAAGGCCAGCGGCATCGGGCGCGACGGCGGCGATTGGAGCTTTGAATTCTACATGGAACAAAAACACATCGGCTTTGCCACCGGCGCGCATCAGATCCCGCGCCTCGGAGTGCAGTAAGGAGAAAACCCCCATGCCCGTACCAGCCCCCAACCTCTACCCAGACTTCAACACCATCCGCCTCTCACACCTGTGCCTGAACGTCACCAACCTCACCGCATCAAAAAACTTCTACTGCAATACTCTCGGTCTACAATGCACGGGGGA
>NZ_JBNBLH010000037.1:0-3485 GCF_049830555.1 Roseobacter sp. EG26 | reverse complement strand
ACGGGATGTGATCAACGGGAGAATGAGATGATCAAGAAGACAACATGCGCCTTTGTTGCGGGTGCGGTAATGGCGCTGACCGGTCAGGCGGCGCTGGCGGATGGCCACGGTGAGATCACTGTGGGCTATTTTCTGGAATGGCCGATGCCAATGATGGCAGCGAAGGCGTCCGGTGCTTATGACGAAGCGCTGGGAATGAAGGTGAACTGGGTTTCTTTCGAGACCGGAACGGCGATGTCTGCGGCGATGGCGTCGGGTGACGTGCAGATGTCGGTCAGCCAGGGTGTGCCACCTTTCGTGGTCGCGGCCTCGGGCGGTCAGGACATTCAGGTTGTGGACGTGGCCGTGAGCTATTCTGACAATGACAATTGCGTTGTTTCCGCGGGTCTGGAAATCGACAAGGACAGCGCGGGAGAGCTGGCCGGCAAGAAGGTGGCTGTTCCGCTGGGCACAGCGGCGCATTACGGCTTCCTGCGCCAGATGGACCACTTCGGTGTGGATGTCGCGAGCCTGCAGGTCGTGGACATGGCGCCGCCAGAGGGCGCTGCTGCGCTAAGCCAGGGGGCAGTTGATTTTGCCTGTGGCTACGGCGGTGGTCTGGCGCGGATGAAGGAATACGGCAACGTGCTGTTGACGGGTGACGAAAAGGAAGCGCTGGGCATTCTGGTGTTTGACGTGACGTCGGCACCGGCATCTTTCGTGGCCGAGAACGGTGACGTCGTTGCCAAGTTCCTCAAGGTCACGGCGGATGCCAACACCGAGTGGAACAGCAACCCATCAGACGAGATGCTGGCGGTGATCGCTGAGCAGGCCGGTATGGATCTGGATGCGGCCAAAGCGGCAATCTCCACCATGAAGTTCCCGTCTGTCGAAGATCAGCTGTCTGAAACATGGCTGGGCGGCAATGCGGCGACCTTCATGAAGGGTGTTGCGGATGTCTTTGTCGAAGCCGGTTCTATCGATAGCGCGCTCGACAGCTATGAGGATGCCGTGAACATCGGCCCGCTCTCGGCAGCCGGCGGCAGCTAAGACAAATGGCGGCGGCGCGGGACACCCCCGCGCCGCTTCGCTTTCAAGATCAGAGGCGGGGTCAACTCCGCCCGACCACCCGCGGTGCGCGGACAACTGGTGGGGATATCATGACCGGATTATCGATTAACAATTTATCCATGCGCTTCGAGTTGCCGGGCGGCGACCATGTGCAGGCGTTGCAGGATGTCTCGCTTGAACTGAAAGCGGGTGAACTTCTGAGCGTGCTGGGCCCCTCGGGCTGCGGCAAAACCACATTGCTGAACATCGTGGCGGGATTTCTGGCCCCCACGGCGGGGGAGCTGATCCTGAATGGCCATAAGGTCACGGGGCCGGATGCCGAACGCGGCATGGTGTTCCAGCAGGGCGCGCTGTTTGAGTGGATGTCGGTGCGCGAAAACGTGGGCTTTGGCCCTTCGATGAAGGGCACGCCGAAGAAAGACAAGGACGAGACCGTCAACCACTTGCTGGATGTTGTGGGGTTGCAGGACTTCAAGGAAAAGGCCGTCTATGAGCTCTCGGGGGGGATGCAGCAGCGCGTGGCGCTGGCGCGCTGTTTGGCCAATGACCCGGATGTGATCTTGATGGATGAACCGCTGGGCGCGCTCGACGCGCTGACCCGCGAGAAGATGCAGAGCCTTGTGCTGAAGCTCTGGAAAGAGACCGGCAAGACGATCATCCTGATCACCCACTCGGTGGAGGAGGCGTTGCTTTTGGGCGAGCGCCTGATCGTCATGGCCCCACGCCCCGGACGCATTCACAAGGAATACCGTCTGCCCTTTGCTGATCTGGGCGTCAATGCCGATCTGCGGGAAGTGAAAAAACACCATGACTTCGGGCCCAAGCGCGAAGAGATCCTGAACATGATCTGGGACATGGAAGAAGAAATTATGGGCGGTAAGGAGGACGCGGCATGATCCCTCTGCTGATCTATATCATCATCTTCGTGGCGGCGTTCTTTATTGTGACCAAGGTTGTGCAGGGCGCGGGCCTGCATGATTACACCTCGCTGAAAACCGTGACATTTGGCGATGAAAGTGCGGTGCGGCCCAATCGGGCGGCGGGCATCATCTCGATCCTGACGATCTTTTTGATGTGGGGCATCTTTACCGGCTCCAGCCTGTTGCCGGGGTTCCTGCACGCGCCGGGCCCCTATGAGGGGACAACCACATTCACCTATACATCGCAGGCCGAGGGCCAATCGCCCGATGATGCGACCGTCACCGTCGTTGTGCACCCGCGTGAGGTCGCGACAGAGGCACCGGAAGTTGAGCCGGGCGACGGCTTTGCCAAGAACGATTCTGTCGCGATTGCGCAGTGGCGTACCGGGCTCATCAATGTGGACCGCAACGATGACATCACCAAGAAAGACGGCGCCAAGGTCATTGCCATCAACGGTGAAAAGATCGCGCCCGGTGAGACCGTGAAGGTCGATGGCGGTTCGGTGACGCTTTCGGACAAGGGCACGCCCAATTTTGAACCCACCCGTGGCTGGCAGATGGAGCCGCTTTATCTGCCGGCACCAGAGGCCGTCTGGGCGCGTTCGCTTGAGATCGTCAGCTCCGGTTTCCGCAACTTCACGCTGCTCGAACACCTTGGGTATTCGCTTTTCCGCGTTGTGCTGGGCTTCCTTCTGGGCGCCGTGGTCGGCATTCCGCTGGGCTATGCCATGGGGCTTTCCGACTGGTTCCGCGGCTGGTTTGACCCGATCGTGGAGTTCATGCGGCCGGTGCCGCCGCTGGCGCTGATCCCGCTGGTGATCATCTGGGCGGGCATCGGCGAGGCGGGCAAGATCATCCTGCTGTTCCTTGCAGCCTTGTGGATCATGGCGATTGCGGCGCGCTCGGGCGTGTCGGGGGTGAAAATTTCCAAGGTGCACGCGGCTTACAGCCTCGGGGCCAGCAAGTGGCAGATCATGCGCCATGTGATCGTACCGAACTCGCTGCCCGAGATCTTCACCGGGGCGCGGGTGGCCATGGGGGTCTGCTGGGGGACGGTTGTGGCCGCTGAACTGGTCGCCGCCGAACAGGGGGCCGGCATGATGATCATGACCGCGTCGAAGTTCCAGAACACCGACATCGTGATCATGGGCATCATCCTCATCGGTGTCATCGGCTTCGGCATCGACATGCTGATGCGATGGGCCGAACGCATCCTGGTGCCGTGGAAGGGTAAAGGCTGATCCGGGCTTTGCCCGGCGAGGGTGCCAGTGGCGCCTTCGAAGCCTTTACGGGCGGAGCCCCGGGATGGGCTGATCCGGGCTTTGGCCTTCGAAGGCCTTTCCGGGCGATCAAAAACACGTACCGACACACGGAAAAAGGCCCTCCCCGGGGGGCCCTCTTCCAACCCCGCCAGCACGAACCAGACGCACCGGGGCCAAAAAGCAACTTCAAAACGACAGACAGATCAAATTATGTTCAGCTTTGGTCAATATGCTTGTGTAATCCTGTACCTTG
>NZ_JBNBLH010000036.1:0-3906 GCF_049830555.1 Roseobacter sp. EG26 | reverse complement strand
TCTTTGCCAATATCGATGCCGATCGACATCAGCTCATCAAAGTCGCTCTTCGCCATGCTACTTCTCCATCTTGCAGAAATAGGCAAAGCCTAACCTGCTGGGTGAAGCAGCCGGTACATCCCATTAGGAGACGTTCAGCCGTCACCCGCAATGCTGCGATGCGGCCCGTAAGACCAGACCTTCGCTGCAGACGCAAAGCTTCGGAGTCCTTGTGGTCAAAGAAGCGGTCTAAGCTGCCGCTACTTTTGCCAAGGCAGTGGTAACGATGTCTGCCTCTTATCTTGCGTGGTCCTGCGCCAAGCCTTCTTTTGGCGCAGGATTTTGGTGTGTCATTTCTCTATCCGTCCGAGCCGGTTGCACTGGGCAACATCTTGTCGTCGCCCCATTCAGCCCATGATCTGTGGTAGGTTCGCACGTTCGGATGCCCCAGCAAACGCAGCGCCACATAACTGTGAGAGGACGCCAGGCCATTCTGGCAGTGCACAACCACGCGATCATCCCAATCTACACCGGCCGCTTCAAAATGCACCCGAAGCTCTGCGGCTGGACGAAACGAGCCCGCCGCGTTCAGGTTCTGTGCCCAGGGCAGGTTCGTTGCCCAGGGGATGTGACCTTGTTCGAATATACTACCTGGTCGGACATCCAAGACTTCAACGTTCTCATCATGCTGACGTTCTAGAATCCAGTCAGCGGATGCGGCGCGGCGTGCTGCAATTGCAGGTACGAACCGCTTCGGCATCGGGATCCGTGTTTCGTCTGTAGTCAGGTCCTGTTCGACCTCGCGCCAAGCCTCCAGACCGCCATTCAGCAAACGCACGTTTTTATGCCCGAGATATTCGAGCAACCAAAACATGCGCGCAGCATGAAACCCGCCGCGATCATCGTAAAGAATGACCTCTGTCGCACTATCAATGCCGATATTTCCCAGAAGATCTGAGATTTCTGAAATCGGGCGCAGATCACCGTCTATAGGCCCTCCGGGCTCTACGACAGCGTTGGGGTCGAGTTGCATCGCACCCGGGATGTGCCCGGAATTGAATTCCTTGGCGCTTCTGATGTCGAGGATCACACGATCTAATTCGCCTGAGGTTTGAGCCAGTTCGCTGGCGTCAACAAGCAGATGCGCGTTCGGATAGGTCTCACTTTCGGCCTGGGCTGAGTCCGCGATATTTGTCGAAAAAAGCACGGCGACGGTAAGTGTTTGAAATGTTCTTCTGATCACGTTGCATATTCCTTTTGTATCATTCCTGGGGAACGGGTCAGTCGCGCCTATTGGACAGGATCAGCAACAAAGCGCAGATAGGGACGCGGAGCGGTCCATCCTTCGGGGAACGCGGACTTTGCGGCATCGTCCTGCAGCGCCGGCAAAATGATGACGTCTTCGCCGCGTTGCCAGTTTGCGGGCGTCGCGACCTTATGCAAATCAGTCATTTGAAGACTGTCGATCACGCGCAGCAGTTCTGTGAAGTTGCGGCCTGCGGTCATTGGATAGGTGATTGCGGCGCGGATCGTTTTGTTCGGCGCGATGATGAAAACGCTGCGGGCAGTCTGATTGTCCATTGCCGTCCGATCCGTCGCCACTCCTTCGGTCTGTGCTGGCAGCATCCCGTATGTCTTCGCGACCGCAAGCTCAGGGTCTGAAATCAGGGGATATTCAAGTGAGACACCCTGCGTCTCTTCAATGTCTTCCTTCCAGCGATGGTGTGCCTCAATCGGGTCTACGCTGAGCCCTATGACTTTCACGCCGCGGCGTTCAAATTCGGGCATATCGCGCGCTACCGCGCCCAATTCAGTGGTGCAAACCGGTGTGAAGTCTTTCGGGTGGGAGAAGAAAAGGCACCAATGGTCGCCAATCCAGTTGTGAAAGTGGATCATCCCTTTGGTTGTCATTGCGGTGAAATTCGGCGCTTTCGAGCCAATTGTAAGTGTCATTTGGGTTTCCTGTTTAGCAATCTCGTATGAGCAGGTTGCTAAACAGGTCTCAAAGGGATCGCTTGAAGTGGAGCTGTGGAATTCGTGCGGAAATGCTGCGTTTTCCCATGCGGCGCTCTCTCGACCTAGTCCAGGCCCAGCTTTCCCAATGTGTCGCTGATTGTCCGACGCATGCGACCGTCCCGAAATGGAAAGGCTCCGAAGAAAAGGTTTGACGTCACGTCAGGTCGCTGTCTTTTGGCCTGCTCTACATGATGCAAGGCTGTTTGATGATTGCCCTCCAGCTCTTTGACGCACGCAGCGATAAGGTTGATATAAAAATGCACAGAGGGTGTCTGTAACGCCCGGTCGATCAGCTTTCCCGCGCCAACGAAATCCTCTTGCGCGATTTTTGACAACGCTTGTACGGACAGCATCGCATAACTGATCGGATCAAGCGGACTAAGCGACATTGCTCTTTTGGCAAGTGCTATGGCGTCGTCGGGCTTGCCATCCAATAGCTGCATCAGGCCCTTTGAATAATGTGATTGGGCGAAATTCGGGTTGATGCTCAGTGCCCGGTCCAGCCACATCTCCCCGCCTTTGATGTCGCCTTGAAGCCACCGAGCGCGGCCCATGTTGAAATTCGCAAACGGCTCGAGCGGATCAATCTCAAGCGCCAGTTCTGCCGATTTCAAAGCACGTTGCAGCGCCTGCTCGCGATCCTTGTCGTATTGCATGAACGCAGTCTGCCAATGCGTAAAAGACTGACCTGCATGTGCTCTCGCAAAACCGGGGTCGAGCTTGAGAGCGGCGTCAAAGTGTTTTGCCGCAGACTGATTATGGTCTTCACGAAACTTGTAGAGGTGGGACAGGCCCACGTGGAAATGTGACCAAGCATCGAACTCATCATGTGCCAGCCGACGAGATCGGGTTGCCTCATACGCGGGAAGCTCCAGCTCCAGAGCGCCAACTACAGAGGATACGATACGCTGACGCGCGGTTTGAATACCGCTCAGGTCTGTCGTGAAAGTTTCAGACCAGAGGATTTTTCCGTCCTGCGCAGCCGCCAGTTCTACAGAAACCGTGATCTCGGTGTCGCTGGCTTCCATACTGCCCATCAACACGTATCGTACACCAAGTCTTGCGCCGGCATTCACCGGATCAAGTGTTCCGGGATCGAATTGGAAGGACGATCCTCTCGATATGACGTGAAGCCAGCGCATCCGCGATAAACCGGACAAAAGTTCGCTGGGCATCGCATGCGTCAACCATGCCAAGCTTGTGTCCATCCGCGTCATCGTGAACTTCATGACTGCTATGCACGGAGATTCGATTACGGGGTTTTCGGGCGTTCGCAATGGCCCCATTGATACGTCACTGGCGGCTATGTCTTCCGCTTGAGCAGCGATCACCTCTTTCACTTCGGCGACAAAGCGATACCCCAATCCGTGAACGGTTTTAATAGCTGATTGTTTTGTTCCATTGTCTCCTATGGCTTTGCGGGCCTGTTTGATCGCAGTGGAGATAGTTGCCTCACTCACGATCCGCCCGTCCCAGATCTTTTCGATCAGGTCGCTCCGCGAAACAACACGATCTCGGTTTGTAATCAGGAGAACCACCAGTTTGAATGGCAGGCGTTCGACGTGCACAAGCCCTTTGGGCCCAACAATCTCGGCCCGCTTCGTGTCCACAAGGTAACCGTCAAGCATCAAACGCATAGGAAGCACTTAAACCAACCAGCATGACTGCGCCATATTTGACTCAAGCACACAATCTGTCCTTGCAGTTTCATCAACACGCAGCAGTTCGGCTTATGAATGGAATTTAGGCACATTAAAGCCCTCGCGGACCCGCGTCGCGCACGGCCCCAAGCGGATGAGGTGGATGGCTCCTGCTCCACCGGCATCGAACGTGCCAAAGTGCAGTTGTCAACGACTGCTAGGAAAGGAGCCACCCAATGACAGTAAAGACCGTAGGCCTGGATTTGGCCAA
>NZ_JBNBLH010000035.1:0-6460 GCF_049830555.1 Roseobacter sp. EG26 | reverse complement strand
CGCAGGCTATAGGGTGATCGACTTCGTTCGTTCTGGCGGCGTCATGACTATTCTTTTTCTAATCGTATCAATGGCGGGATTGAATCTCTTTTTCTGATTTGAGCGCTGCACTGCGAACAAACGCCCGGTTTGGGGAACTGGGCCATTACGCTAAACGACTTACTGAACGTCCGGAATGGGCCGTCCTTGTTGATTCAGCTTCAACTGACAACTCAACATGCTGCTTTCGACCCAACGACTGCGAAGAGCCCGACTCGATCAACGAAAATTTGCGCCACGAGCGCACGCAGCGCAAATTGTACCGCACTCGCATCGTCGTTGTCTCTGCAAGGCAGCATGAAAGCCGGCCATTCGAAAGCAGCGCAGCGACGATCGGCAGGGCAACTTACAGTTCGCGGGACCGACCGGCCATTTGGTGAAAATCAAAGGACATGCGTCAGTTCTGCAAAACAAAACTCAGAAACCTGTTCGTTTTGAGATATCGGAAGGCACCCGGACGTCAGTCGAGAAGTGGGTATGTCAATCGGCATGCAACGTTGACCCCTTATCGGCGTCCAATTTTACCCCCCCTTTGTGTTGAGCTGGCCCGCCGCTGCGTAGCCCTCATATTGCGCAGCGGCGGCGGGCCAGCGGGGGCGCCGATAAGTGCTACGCTCTGTTTTTGAAGCGCCAGCTTTCGTTGCCGGTTTCCACGATTTCGCAATGATGCGTGAGGCGGTCGAGAAGCGCGGTGGTCATTTTGGCGTCGCCAAAGACGCTCGGCCATTCGACGAATGCTAGGTTGGTGGTGACGATAATTGAGGTGCGCTCGTAGAGCTTGCTGATGAGGTGAACAGGAGCTGGTTGCCGGTTTGTGCGAAGGGCAGATAGCCTAGTTCATCCAGGATCAGGAGGTCGAGGCGTGAGATAAGATCGGCAGTGCGCCCTTGCCGTTCCGCGCGCCTCGGCGTCCAGTTTGTTCACGAGGTCTACGACATTGAAGAACCGACCTCGCCTGCCTTGCCGAATGCAGGCGCGGGCAATGCTGACCGCGAGGTGGGTTTTGCCGGTGCCAGTTCCACCGATCAGGACCAGGTTGCGTTGATGATCGAGGAAGTCGCCGGTGGCCAGATCGCGGATCAGGGTTGCGTGCCAATGTCGTGCTGGAAGAGGCTGCGGTCGATCTCAGCCAGCATATCCCGGCGGAAAAACGGCCTCCCGCGGCAATGTTCTCGGCGCATATCTGGGCGATGAGCCACGGAGTGGTCGAGCTTTTGCCCGCAACTCGCCCGGACGGGCCTTGCCCTTTCCGGCCGACGACCTGCTAGAAACCGGCATCGGCATCTACCTGCGGGGCGTCGGCCTGATCGCGGCGGATGAGTAAGGCGCGCAAGAGCAGGTCGACAATGTTCGGCCATGACAAAGGAAAAATTCGTGCTAAGGTTGTGTAGAAATCGAAGTTCGGGAAAGCGCCGTGCCCCTACACGAACAAGAAGTCCGTTCGCCTGCCATCCGAAAAGAACCAGATCACCGAAGTTCAAAGACGGGCTTGGAGCAGCAGCAAGCCCATCCCGGCTCCGATAGCTTAGCGCGGCTTCGCGCGGCGGCCGCCGACAGCCCCGCCACACGCAAACTGACAGCACTGCAGCGCCGGGCGGATACGCGCGGGCAGTCGCAGGAGCCACCGCGGGCGCCCACGCGCAGCTTAGCGCGCAATCTGCCCTTGCCCAGCTTGCAGCGCAAGAGCGCCCCGGGAACGATGGCGTCCAGCCGTCTGGCCATGACGACGGCGCTGTCGCCGACGCCCGCGCATGACCCGTCGCTGATCCCAGTGCCGAACGGCAACGTGATCGCAATGCAGCGCGTCACCACCTCGGCGCAGGAGCCGATGCCCGGAACGCCAACTGCCGTGGGCTCGCCGCTGCTCGACTCCCTAGGCATGGCGGCAACCAGCATGTCGAACGAGGAATATGCGCGTTGGTCCGACACGATCCAATGCAAAATGGGCGTGCACGGCAGGCAACAGATGGGCGACCGTACCATCGTCACCCAATTCAAGCCGGATTGGATGAAATGGCCCGATTGGATGAAATCCGTTGGAAAGTTTTTCCTGAAGCACAAGGCAAAGTTCAACGCGGGCCTCGTGATCGTAGAAGCAGGCCTCACGATTGCTGCGGCGCTTACGGGACTGAGTGCCGCTACTACCGTCGGTGCGTTTAACCTTATGCTCTCTGCGATCGTCGGTGCCGTTGTGGGCGTGGCCAAGCTCATTCGCGGTTTGATGATGATGCGACAGGCCTTCCAGAAGCAGGAAGATAAGAGCGAGTTGATGACCACGATGATTGAAGCGATCCGGACGACAGAAGCCATCGGCTCTGCGGTCGCTCTTGGCATCGCGGCACCTGGTGCAATTCCGATTATCGCGGGTTCGATTTTCGCCGCTGCAAAGACCCTGCGGAGCTTCATTGCGGTTTACAATGGCATATTGGCCGATGAGATTGCCAAGCTTCAAGCGGCTAACGCAGATGGAAACGCGGAGGCTATCGCGGCGCTGAAATCCAAACAGCGAAAAGCACAAATTGCGATGACGGTTGCCCACGCTCTTGAAAGTGCTGCGATTTTGGTAGGCGGTGGACTTACCCTAAGTGCAGGCTTGCAAGGCGGGTCTGAGCTCGGGCCTGTGATGGACACGGCGAAACAAATTGGCGGTCCAATGGCCTTAGGCGTCGGCGCTTCCAAAGGTGCTCGAACAGCGCTGGGGTATCCTTACAAAGGCAAAAAAGATCCGCAGGCCAATCAGGATGCGGACGCCGGTCCGCAGGCGTTTCAGGACATAGGTGGTGGTGCTTTGCCGGCCGATCAGGAGTTGGGCGTCGTTGACGAGCAAGCCGCCGCCTCCGCTGACGATAAAGGTGCTGTGCCCGTCTTTGACCCGGAAGACGAGGGAATAGCCTTGCCGGAAACGACGAACAAACCCGCCGACGTCTCCCTAGACGACGAAGGCTTAGCACTGCCTGAAACAACCAAGTAGGTCACTTTGGCAGAAGCGACATCTGGCAAAAACCAAATCTTCTTGCGTGCCTTTGAACGCGGCATGACTGATCGATTGGCTCGGTCGTCTAGGCGCCGTCATTGATGCGTCGCATGACTAAGGTCAGCGAGGAGCCCGACCCGCTAATTCGACGGGGTGCAGCGAATGACTGCTTCTCAAATTGAGACCATCTGCTAGTGTTCTGGCAAAGTTGGACGGAGAACTCCAATGAGCGCAGAAATTTCGAGTTTACTCTTGGCCTTGGGCATTTTCTCGGTTGGCTTCATCAGCATTGGTCCGAACATTCTCGCTATTATCGGAACCTCGATGGAACGTGGGCGTGATGCCGGGGTAAAGCTGGCCCTCGGGGTCGGCTCTGGTTCAGCAGTTTGGGCCACATGCACCGTTGCAGGCCTCACTGCCCTCATTACCGCTTACGCTGGCATCGTGACGCTTCTAAAAATCTTCGGAGCGGCATACCTGATGTGGTTGGCATACAAGGCGTTTCGGTCAGCAGCGACACCTTCACATTCGCACAAACCCAAGGCCGCTCGTGGTAAAAACCTTTATCTTCAGGGCATCGCAATTCAGCTTACGAACCCGAAAGCCGCTCTTCAGTGGATCGCGATTGTTGGGATTGGCCTTGGTAATGAGGCACCTTTGTGGGTTGGTTTTGCGCTTATCCTGATTGCCACGACACTGTCTTTGGCGGTTCACGTTCTCTACGCGGTTACGTTCTCTACAGCGCCAGTTGTTGTGGCCTATCAAAAGGCTCGTCGGTGGATTGATGGATCGCTTGGCCTGTTCTTCACTTTCGCAGCTTACAAGATCGCCACTTATCGTCAGTGACCAAAAGCAGACCTCGACCGAACGGCAGCAAAGTCCGCTGACCCGTCAACCAGCCCCGAGATTCAATGTCTCTTCCGGGCTGTTTGTTCCTTAACCAAGTATTCCGTTTATGTCTCGTTAGCATTGACTATTCAGCTGCAATCTTCGGTGTGCCGCCTTTGTCGCTTGAACCATCTATCCCTACATCTGTGACACCAGTCAGCTTGCTTGCAACAACCGTCTGGTTTCGGCCCTGGTCTTTGGCTTTATACAAGGCGTCGTCTGCTGCTCGCATCAAGTCTTGAGGTATCGTTCCATGGTCAGGGTAGTGCGCGACGCCAATAGAAACGGTAATTCGAGGTAAGTTTTTGTCTCCGTAGCGGACACTCAAGTCTTCGATGTTCTTGCGCAGTCGCTCCGCACGGGCATGGGCTTTTTCCTTTGGCACGTCCGGCAAGAGCAGCATAAACTCTTCGCCGCCCAACCTGCAGGCGAGCTCATCCCCATCGCAGAGTTGCACCATTGATGCACCAACCGCCCTCAACACCATGTCGCCCGCATCATGGCCATGATTGTCATTGAACTTCTTGAAATGATCGACGTCGACAGACACTAAGCTGAGCGCCGAGCCATCTTTGTGCGATCGGGTGATCATCTTCCGCAGGCTGTCCGTAAGGTGACGACGGTTAAACAATCCTGTAAGCGGATCCCGCACAGATTGATCGTGCAATTGATCGCGCATCTGCACGTTGGCTATCGCCATGCTTATCTGTTCAGCACACATCTGCGACAGTCTTTTTCCAGCTTTGAACTCTTCGCGTGACGTCTCCTTCTTGGCCGTGAGAGTCATCAGGCCAACCGTTTCGCCATGGGCCAAGATCGGAAAACAGAAATAGGTTCGACCATCGGATGGTTCTTTGTGCTCACATACAAAGTCAACTTCACTCTCGCCGTAACTGTAGGTCCTGCCTCGCCGCAGGCCCCAACACGCTTCGGGATGAATATGATTTTTGTGGCTCCCGCCGTTCCAGCTTGCACAGCCGTCAAGGACATCACGCGAGTTCGAATAGACGTAAACACTTCCCTCACAACAAGGAAGAATGTGTGTCATGAACTGGCCGACCATTTGGAAGAGCTCATCAAGAGACCTGCTGGACTGTAACCACTCATTCAGTTCTCCCAACAAGCGTACTTCCCGCGCCATCTGAAGCTGTTGCTCCATCAGTTCACGTTCCTTGGCAGTTTGTGCGTTTAGACGCCTTACGGATAGTTTGTTGCTTCGGCGAATGACCAACACAATAATACTCATCATGGCCAGCACGATCGCGCAAATAGCGGTCAACGCGATCCGGACACGCAGGATAAATGTGTCCCGAACGTCTGTGATGTCGGTAAAGAACTCGATGGCACCTACGGTCATGCCCTTGTGAACAACTGGCGTGAAGATTTCGGCCACTTCTCTCAATCCACCGCTATCGCTGGCGAGCGCATGCAGATCAAAGTCGTCCACTTCCGATGACCTAACCGGCTTATGCGTGTAGTAGTGTTTACCGGTCACCATAATATCCGCAAAAAAGGATGCAGATATTGTCCGTCCGATTTCGGCGTCGTTCGAGGACCAAAACACACGACCATCGGGCGTGAACATACTGAACCGATAGATGTCCGAGCTTAAAGTGATGTTCTTTAGGAATTCCTTGTCCTGCTCTGACAACATCTTGGTTTCGAAAACCTGTTTTCCTGCTGAAACCCGGTTCAGTACTCTGTTTTCCCAAAGACTTGCTTGTATCTGTATGTCCCGTGCCAGCATCTTGTCGACGACAATGGTAGGCATCCATTTGATTACGCTGAATGTGGTTAATAGCGTGATGCTGAATACCACTGCGATCATCGTGTATCTTCTAATCATGCGCAGGGTTCTGAAGTTCTGCATAATGATGTCCTTGAAAATGCGTCTCGGCCCACAAGTATATTTTTGAATAGTTAATTGATTGGCGTGCTCGTGAGCCCAAGTAGCCCAATAGCCCAAGCAATTTTAGATAACGATTAGGGAAAAACGGCACGTATCAACGCCGAAACTCAGCCTGTGGTTGGTGAGCGTCTGTTGAACCCGTGGCCATCGGCTGGAAAAACTGGATGTTCGCAGGCTCAGAGGGTGGCGGCAAAGCCATGGCCATCGTCTTCTCCCTCATCGAAACCGCCAAGCTCAACGATGTCGATCCGCAAGCATGGCTTACTTGGGTCCTCGGCCAAATCGCGGACCACATAATCACGCGCCTCGAAGAGCTACTCCCCTGGCGTTACGCTGCCCAAGCAGCGTAACAGCTCATACTCCCGCCAAATAGATCGGCTTCACCGGACGGACACTGTGGTTACCAGCCACGTTTTGTTCGACACCTAGAACCTATGTAAGCTGGCCAACAGAAAAGAGTATCCATCAAGGTTTGAATGTCCGCTTCTTAAAATCTGCGGCGCGGCGCTAAATCAGTTTACGGATGTCGTGTGTGGATGGCTCCTGCATTGCAAGAGATTTCTGTGGTTGCGATGGTCTGTCAGTACAGTCGTGTGTCCGGCCTGTTTGCGTGGCGGTTGCCACTGGCCCTGATGAGTTCCGCAAGTAAG
>NZ_JBNBLH010000034.1:0-6641 GCF_049830555.1 Roseobacter sp. EG26 | reverse complement strand
CTTCTTTGTTCGACGGGATGTGATAAATCTCCGCCCGCGCATCAATCTCGTCAATAACCCCCGCCAACTGCTTGCACGGCACGGTCGTCACAAAATCAACGCCATTACGGACAAAATCATCTACGATTTGTGTGTTAATGGACACGTATGGTCTCCTTGTAGTCGAGTATCAGGGTGAATTCGGAAATGGTCAGGGGGCCGCGTCGGCAAAGTCAGCGCCCCGCCGCAGGTGATAGAATTAGGTCATTTGCTTCAATCCATCGCGGAAAGATCGAAATTTTCATCCGGGAAGTATTTGTGCAAGCGCGCATCGGCTGAACGCGCATGCCCCTCCATGCCTTCCAGCCGTGAAATGCGCGCCGTGGCTTCGGCGACTGGCTTGGCGCCTTCGCGTGTTGCGCGCTGCCAGGTGACAATCTTCATGTATTTGTGAACCGAAAGCCCGCCGGTATATTTCGCGGATTGGGATGTTGGCAAAACGTGGTTGGTGCCCGATGCTTTGTCCCCGAAGGCTACGGTGGTCTCTTCGCCCAGGAAAAGAGAACCATAGCACTGCAGCCGGTCAAGCCACCACGGCAGATCTGCCGCCTGCACCGTAAGGTGTTCAGGCGCATAGTCATCAGAACAAGCCGCCATTTCCTCACGATCTGCACATATGATGACTTCTGCGTAGTCGCGCCATGCGGCTTCGGCGTTGGCGCGGTTCAGTTCTGGCAGGTCCGCGATGAGTTTCGGAACGATTTGCATGGTTTTTTCCGCCAGTTCCCGACTGTCTGTCACCAGCCAGACCGGCGAATTATATCCGTGTTCGGCTTGTCCCACGAGGTCAGTGGCAACGATAAAGGGATCAGCGTCTTCGTCTGCCAGGATCAGGCTGTCGGTGGGTCCGGCGATCATGTCGATCCCCACACGCCCAAACAGGATGCGTTTCGCTTCCGCGACAAATTGATTGCCGGGGCCGACAAGTATGTCTGCTTTGGGCAGGCCAAACAGACCGAATGTCATTGCGGCCACACCCTGAACACCCCCCATGGAGAGGATATTGTCAGCGCCACACAGATCAGCGGCGTAAATGATGGCTGGGTTGATTCCAATGCCCGGGCGCGGCGGTGAGCAGGCCGTGATATGCTGGCAACCGGCCACCTTTGCGGTTGTCACGGTCATGATGGCGCTTGCGATGTGGCTATAGCGTCCGCCGGGCACGTAACACCCTGCGGCCCGGCAAGGTATCGCTTTTTGACCAGCGATCAGCCCAGGCACCACCTCAAGTTCCACATCCGTCATGGTGGATTTTTGCGTCTCTGCAAAGCGGCGCACGTTGTCATGGGCAAAGGCAATGTCGTCTTTCAGCTTTTGCGACACGAGTACCGATGCCGCGGCAATTTCTTCTTTGCTCAAGATGATGCTGCCTTGATAGCTATCGAACTTCTCGGCGTATTTCAGCGCTGCGGCATCGCCGCCGACTTCGATGTCATTAAGAATGTTCTGTACGGTTTCTCGTACATCGCCGGCATCTGTCATCGCCGTTTTTGCGGCTTTTTTGAGGTATTCTCGGGCCATGAAAAGGAATCCTGTCTTGGAGGTGTCGTCAGCGTCGAGGAAGCAAATTTTCGAAAGCACGGGCAGTTGTTGACCGGCAGTAGGAGCAGCCCGTTTGCCCGTGCCTTCGAAGCGGAATCTGGCCACCCTCCCCAAGCGCCAGATTCCATGTTCTTCAGCGCCTTCTATGCTCTTACAAATCCAAATGCAAGCGCTTGCATTGCAGCATACCAATCTTTTTTTTACCCTCCGACTGACGCGTTTTAGGGTGTTCTCGACGGCAAACGGAGATATGACACCAAGATGGCCAAGAACACCGCTCCAACACTTGAAGATGTGGCTCGCATGGCGGGGGTCTCGACAGCCAGCATTTCGCGGGCGCTGAATGATCCGGACAAAGTGGCCAAACCCACGCGCGAAAAGATAGAGCAAGCGATCGAGGCGCTTGGATATACATCCAATTTTGGCGGTCGTGCTTTGGCGTCCAGCCGGACCAACACCGTGGGTGCGATCATTCCCAGCCTTGCGAATGCGATGTTTGCAAGCGGGCTGCAGGCCTTTCAGGAAGTGCTGTCCGAGGCCGGTATCAATTTGCTTGTTGCCACGACGGGGGATGATCCTGAGCATGAGCTGCGGCAGGTAAAATCTCTTTTGGCGCATGGGGCTGACGGTCTGATGTTGATCGGGAATGAACGTCCCGAGGCGACACGCGCGTTTTTGGAAAAGCGACAGGTCGCATATGTGATCTCCTGGTGCTTCAAGGATGAGGATGCCCAACTTTTTGTGGGCTTTGATAATTTTATGGCGGCAAAGGGGGCGGCTGAACAGGCTTTGGCGCTGGGTCATCGCCGGATCGCTACGATCAGCGGGATCAGGCAAGGAAACGACCGGGCCGGTGACCGGCAGGCAGGTGTCGAGGCGGCGATTGCCGATCATGGCCAGGACGCGCATCTTTCTCATAACATCGAGGCGGCTTACCGGTTGGAATATGGTGCCGAGGCATTTGCTAAAATCATGGGGGATAATCGTCCACCTACCGCAATCATTTGCGGTAATGACGTTCTGGCGGCGGGGGCCCTGATGCGCGCGCGTGATTTGGGTATCGATGTTCCAAGCACGGTATCGATTGTGGGTTTTGATGACATCGGGCTTGCATCTGTGGTCACGCCGCCTCTTGCGACCGTGCGTGTGCCGCAGATTGAAATGGGTCGTACGGCAGCACGCGTCCTATTGGCCAGGTTGTCAGGTGAACGAAACGCTAACAGTGTTGCCCTGCAGACCGAATTCATTATGCGCGGGTCTCTCGCGCCTCCTCGATACTAGGAAGATCGCATTGCCATCAGGTTTTGTGCCCTGTCGCGGGCGTGCCGTGCGGCCTGTTCCTTGACCGGTCCATATCCACGAATGTCCAAGGGGACGGCCAGAATATCTCGAACCACCTCGTGATGTCCTTGTCGCCAGACTTCCGGCATCCCCAGAATCAGTTCCTCGAACCAGATGATCAGGTCAAGTTCCAGCTTTCGGTCGGAGTGAAAGCGAAAGGGGTCCAGCCAACTGCCTCGAATCTTTCTGAGCCGCGCGAGGAGGCTGAAAATCTGGCCAATCCACGGTCCGAACCGGTATTTCCTGGGCCTGCCACGTCCATCCTTTAACCGGGACAACACAGGGGGGGCCAAATGGTAATGCACCTTAAAGTCACACTCGAATTCGGCTTTCAGACGTTCTCTGAATTCGGGGCGCGCGTGCAGGCGCGCCACTTCGTACTCATCCTTGTAGGCCATCAGCTTGAAGAGAGATTTTGCGGCTGCGCGTTGAACATCGTCTGGCAACCCGGATAAGCAAGACAGCGATGAACGATAGCGCTGAGCATAGGCGTTATCTTGATAGTCGCTTAAGAATGTGGCCCGCCGCTCGATAAATTGCGAGGCGGTTTCATTTGAATCTGCTTGGTCCGGTTGCGATGTGTATCTGTGTGGATCAACTGCCAATGCGCGGCCATAGGCAAAGGCCATCTGGTTTTTTTCTGGTGCGACTCCGTTGAGTTCAATTGCCCGCATCAATGCGTCATGTGCCACTGGCACCAGCCCGCGTTGCCATGAAAAACCCAGCATCATGACATTGGCAAAAACCGTATCTCCCATCAGAACGTTCGCCATCTCATTTGCGTCGAAGCAAGCGACATTTTCGGCGCCTACCGCGTCTTCAATAGAGGCGCGGCGCTGTGACACCTTCAGGGAGGCGTCCCGGTTCAACACCAGATCACCGGTCGGCATTTCGGCCAGATTGAGGGCGACCTTTGTGCCTTGCCGGTAGTGAGCCGAGGCTTTGGGCGATGAGGAGACCACCACATCGCAGCCAATGACGGCATCCGCGCAGGCTGTGTCAATGCGGACCTGATGCACAGATTTGGGGGCGCTGGCCAGACGAACATATCCCAAAACCGTCCCGAATTTTTGAGCAAAGCCGGTGAAATCCAATACACTGACCCCTTTGCCTTCCAGGTGCGCGGCCATGGAGATCAACGCACCAACGGTGATAACCCCTGTTCCTCCAACGCCGGTCACGAGTAGATCATATGGGCTATCGAGCGATGGAAGCGCGGGCTCCGGCAAGGTTGCATTCATGTCGATCACGTCGATTTCTGGCGCTGCTTTCTTGCGACGTGTCGCACCCTCAAGGGTCACGAAACTGGGGCAAAATCCGTTCAGGCAGGAAAAATCCTTGTTGCAGCTGGACTGATTGATTTTGCGCTTTGTGCCGAATTCGGTTTTATGCGGCTCAACGCTCAGGCAGTTGCTTTCAACTGAACAATCGCCGCAGCCTTCGCAGACAAGATCGTTGATCACGACAAACCGGTCAGGCTCGTGAAGTTGGCCGCGTTTGCATTTGCGGCGTTTTTCGGTGGCACAGGTCTGCTCATATATCAAAACCGTGACACCCGGCACGTCGCGTAACGCGCGTTGCAATGCGTCCATTTCAGAACGATCATGAAAGCTGACATCCGCCGGGAAATCGTGTTTTTGAAATTTGGCGATATTGTCTGAGACAAGTGCAATCCGTTGAACACCCTCTGCGCGACAGGCTTGTGCGATCCCGGCAACCGAGACCGGCCCATCCACCGGTTGCCCGCCGGTCATGGCGACCGCCTCATTATAGAGAATCTTGTAAGTGATGTTGGTGCCCGCCGCCACGGCCTGACGGATGGCAAGGCTGCCAGAATGGTACCAGGTTCCTTCGCCCAGGTTCTGGAAAATATGTTTGCCACCGTTGTAAAGCGAGGTGGCGATCCAAGGCACCCCTTCGCCTCCCATTTGCGCATAGCCGACGGTTTCGCGGTCCATCCAACTTGCCATGACATGACACCCGATCCCGCTGGCGGCCTTGGAACCTTCCGGCACTTTGGTCGACGTGTTGTGCGGACAACCGGAACAGAAGTAGGGCGTTCGCGTCGCCCCTTCGATCTGCAATACGGGCGGTAGCGGGCTTGTCAGCGCGCACGCCTTCTCGATGAATCCCTCGTTGGGAAAAAACCGGTTCAGGCGCGCGGCAATGATGGGCAGCAATAGCCGGGGGCTCAGCTCGCCCGTCCAAGGCACCAATGGGTTCATTTTTTCGTCGTATTTTCCCACCATGCGGTCTGGCTTGCGACCGGGCCAGTCGTAGAAGTGCTCCTTGAACTGGCTTTCGATGATGCCGCGTTTTTCTTCAATCACCAGCACTTCACGTTTGCCGGTCACAAAATCAAGCGCGGCATGATGGGCCAGCGGCCAAACCATCCCTACCTTGTAGATATCGATACCAAGACTGCGGCAGCGACCCTCATCCACGCCAAGAAGGCGCAAGGCTTCCATAAGATCCAGATGTGCCTTGCCGGTGCTGACAAAACCAAAGCTTGCCTTTTCCACCCCGTAGACTGCGTGATCAATCGGATTGGCCTCAGCAAAAGCTTGGACCGCATCAAGTTTCGCCCTGATCCGCGTTTCGATCTCTGGGGATGGCAGGTCGGCGACCCTGACATGCAGGCCACCGGGCGGGGTGGTAAAATCGGGTTGCTGAAAGACCCGGTCGGGCATGAGGTCAACGGATTGTCCGCTTTCAACGGTTTCTGAGATGGCCTTGAAGCCAACCCAGGTGCCGGAAAACCGCGACAATGCGAAGCCGTACTCCCCAAATGCCTGATACTCCGCCACGCTCGCGGGGTTCAGCGTGGGCATGAACCAGGCCATGAACGCAACATCCGATTGGTGAGGCATAGACGATGAGACGCATCCATGATCGTCCCCGGCAACGACCAATACGCCGCCTTTCGGGGCGGATCCATATGCATTCCCGTGTTTGAGCGCATCCCCCGACCGATCCACCCCCGGCCCTTTGCCATACCACATGGAAAAGACGCCATCGACATCAGCATGCGGGTCAAGACTTGCTTGCTGCGCGCCCAAGACCGCCGTTGCCCCAAGGTCCTCATTGACCGCAGGAATGAAGGAAATGCCGGCTTTCTTGATCAGTGCCTCATTGCGCCAGATTTCCTGATCGACGCCACCAAGGGGGGATCCGCGGTAACCTGACACAAATCCCGCAGTGTTCAGCCCGTTTTCACCATCACGCCGTGCCTGATCCAGCATGATACGTACAAGGGCTTGGGTTCCGGTGAGAAATACGCGGCCTTGGGTTTTGGTGTATCGGTCTTGAAGGGCGTAGTCGGAGGGCTTGCGCGGATGCTGGCTCATCAAGAGGGTCCTGTCACAAATGAGTGGCTTGGGTCATTTTCACCAATTTGGGTGATAAAGTTTATTTCATTTTGCATCTGCGGGCATTTCGGGTGAACATTTTTTCCACAAATCGGAGCATTTCAGGATTTTTTGGCTAAAATCTGACCCGGGGTCGGATGGAGGTCAATCGGGCAAGACAGGGTCTTTCGCTTGACAACTTAAAAGTGGCCTGTCTCTGGTCGGTCGCAAATTCTATCGGGAGGTCATTTTGATGCTTAGGACGCGAGCTGCGGTTGCGGTTGCTGCTGGGAAGCCATTGGAGGTTATGGAAGTTAACCTTGAGGGGCCTCGTGCGGGGGAGGTATTGGTCGAGATCAAGGCGACGGGTTT
>NZ_JBNBLH010000033.1:0-5000 GCF_049830555.1 Roseobacter sp. EG26 | reverse complement strand
TTTCTAAGGATGATCTTAGTCAGATAAGCTTGCTTATCTCGTAGATCACTTAGCAAGATCGGCAATCAAAGCCGGTCAATTCGGGGCATCGCAAGATGACCCTTCGGACCGAGCCGTCCTCATATCTCTTCAGCAAGCTTATCTGCGCAGCAGATGGGCGTAACCTCGACAGTGCCTTCGTGTAACGAAGGTCACGAGAGGGGACGGGTGCGGCAGTGGCCGTATTCACAGAATATCGCCTGACGCTGGCCCTTCTCGGCATCTTTTGCTGTGCAAAAGAGCCTGCCAGGGCGACGCCGATCTCGCACAGCGAGATCAGCTGGGTCGGTAGCTCAGGTGGTTAGAGCGCACGCCTGATAAGCGTGAGGTCGGAGGTTCAAGTCCTCCTCGACCCACCAAGCCATTTTTGCCTCAGGCAAAAAGGCGTCGTCGTGGCAGTCGTTGCGCAGCAACGATGAGAACGACAGCTTTAGCCTTGCAGGCAGGGGCCTTTCCCTTTCGGCATCTTTGCCATGCAAAGAGCCTATCGGTTTCTGCCCCAAATTTGCAGGGCAAATTTGGGGCCTTAGCTCAGCTGGGAGAGCGCCTGATTTGCATTCAGGAGGTCAGCGGTTCGATCCCGCTAGGCTCCACCAAGCACTTCTTTGCAAAGCGAAAAGTGCGACGTCCCGGCAGTCGTTTCGCAGGAACGATGAGAGGGACAACCCCTGGCAACCCTGCTCGATTAGATCGCTAAGCACTACGAAGTGTTTAGCCGTCCAATCGGACGTTTGATGGCTTCGGTCATCATCTTTTACATCGTATAGAGAGATACAATTACAACACTGTTTGATCCCGCCGAGTAAGGCTGTGATCTCAGTTTGGTTCCACTTCGGTGGAAGGCATATAAATCGAGTGTTTCCTCGCTTATTTATATGTATCCCGGCTGAAACGAACAGAGTTGTCCAAGTCAAGTACACTAACCCGAGCAATCGCAAGATTGCTCATTGTCTGGGTCCGCACGGACCCGGGCGGGAAAAAGTATGCTTTTGGTTCAGAATAAAGGGTTTCTTTTAGTTACCAGCTGAGAGGCCCGCGATGGGCGCAAGTCTTTCTTTTTCTGGATCAAATCAAGCGCGAAAAGGGCGTTTGGTGAATGCCTTGGCAGTAAGAGGCGATGAAAGACGTGATACTCTGCGATAAGCCATGGGGAGGTGAGAATAACCTTTGATCCATGGATTTCTGAATGGGGCAACCCACCTGATACTGTGTTATTATTGATCCTTCGGGATCAGCTAATAATGCGGTAAAACAGGTATTTATAGACTGAATACATAGGTTTATAAAAGCAAACCCGGGGAACTGAAACATCTAAGTACCCGGAGGAAAGGAAATCAATTGATACTCCCCTAGTAGCGGCGAGCGAACGGGGACCAGCCGAGCCATGAGTGTGGTTAGAATGCGTTGGAATGCGCAACCAGAGTGGGTGATAGTCCCGTATAAGAAGCATGATTGGACGTATTAAGTAGGGCGGAACACGTGAAATTCTGTCTGAAGATCGGAGGACCACCTTCGAAGGCTAAGTACTCCTTACTGACCGATAGTGAACCAGTACCGTGAGGGAAAGGTGAAAAGCACCCCGACGAGGGGAGTGAAACAGTACCTGAAACCGAACGCCTACAATCAGTCGGAGCTTGACTGGAGTTCAATTTGGATGTCATTGGAAGCCTATGAAATATATAGCTTCCATACTGACCTTCACCCTGATCTCATCTTCCGTTTCCGCAGGCGAATTTGTCCTCGGGCTCGGCTATGATGATGTTTTGGATCAAACGGATACACAGGCTGGTGCCCTGATCGTTGAATACCACGCGGACCCGTTTTTTGCGGGATCCAGAGCGGGGTATTCGCTGGCGGGTGCTGCCCAGATCGATGGAGATGGAGACGTCTTTGTCGGTGTGGGGGTCTATGCGTTATGGTCGATCGGTGAAGGGCCCTGGTTTGTCGAAGGCAGTTTTATGCCCGGCTATTATGATCAGGGCAGTGGTGGCACGCCATTGGATGGCAATTTACAGTTCAGAACGCTTCTGGGTGTTGGCTACAAGCTGACAGACAGCAGCCGGATCTCGCTGGCAATTGACCATAAATCCAACGCAGATATCGAAGATACCAACCCGGGCAGCGAAACGCTGGTGGTGCGGTACACTTTCGACTTCTGATATCCAAATTGATCTCCAGTCTTGTGACGGCGTACCTTTTGTATAATGGGTCATCGACTTGGTCTCACGAGCAAGCTTAAGCCGTTAGGTGTAGGCGCAGCGAAAGCGAGTCTTAATAGGGCGTCGAGTTCGTGGGATCAGACCCGAAACCGAGTGATCTAGGCATGGCCAGGTTGAAGGTACGGTAACACGTACTGGAGGACCGAACCCACATCCGTTGAAAAGGATCGGGATGAGCTGTGCCTAGGGGTGAAAGGCCAATCAAACTCGGAGATAGCTGGTTCTCTGCGAAATCTATTTAGGTAGAGCGTCATCCGAATACCCTCGGGGGTAGAGCACTGGATGGGTAATGGGGCCCCACAGGCTTACTGATCCTAACCAAACTCCGAATACCGAGGAGTACTAGATGGCAGACACACGGCGAATGCTAACGTCCGTCGTGGAGAGGGAAACAACCCTGACCTACAGCTAAGGCCCCTAATTCATGGCTAAGTGGGAAAGCAGGTGAGACGACCAAAACAACCAGGAGGTTGGCTTAGAAGCAGCCATCCTTTAAAGATAGCGTAACAGCTCACTGGTCTAAATAAGTTGTCTTGCGGCGAAGATGTAACGGGGCTCAAGCCATGAGCCGAAGCTTAGGATGCACATAGTGCATGGTAGCAGAGCGTAGTGTGACATAAGACTACGTCTTTACTGATCTTTTGTATTGCCAATGTCGGTTCTGAGAGTGTTCGCACTCAAGTAGCCGAAGGCGGTAGTGCATGAAAGAGATCAGAAAAGACAAAGTCTTTTCTGTGAAGCCGGCGCGTGAGCGATCCGGTGGAGAGATCACTAGTGAGAATGATGACATGAGTAGCGACAAACAGTGTGAGAGACACTGTCGCCGAAAGTCCAAGGGTTCCTGCTTAAAGCTAATCTGAGCAGGGTAAGCCGACCCCTAAGGCGAGGCCGAAAGGCGTAGTCGATGGGAACCAGGTTAATATTCCTGGGCCAGATGGAAGTGACGGATCTCGAGGGTAGTTCATCCTTATTGGATTGAATGGGCTGCTTAGAGGTTCCTGGAAATAGCTCCATCGCTAGATCGTACCCTAAACCGACACAGGTGGACTGGTAGAGAATACCAAGGCGCTTGAGAGAACTATGTTGAAGGAACTCGGCAAAATACCTCCGTAAGTTCGCGAGAAGGAGGCCCAGTTTCTACGCAAGTATTGGCTGGGGGCACAAACCAGGGGGTGGCGACTGTTTATTAAAAACACAGGGCTCTGCGAAGTCGCAAGACGACGTATAGGGTCTGACGCCTGCCCGGTGCCTGAAGGTTAAAAGGAGGGGTGAGAGCTCTGAATTGAAGCCCAGGTAAACGGCGGCCGTAACTATAACGGTCCTAAGGTAGCGAAATTCCTTGTCGGGTAAGTTCCGACCTGCACGAATGGCGTAACGACTTCCCCGCTGTCTCCAACATAGACTCAGCGAAATTGAATTACCTGTCAAGATGCAGGTTTCCCGCGGTTAGACGGAAAGACCCCGTGCACCTTTACTACAACTTCACACTGGCATTAGGCCGAACATGTGCAGGATAGGTGGTGGGCTTTGAAGCGTGAACGCCAGTTTGCGTGGAGCCACCCTTGAGATACCACCCTTGTTCTGCTTGATGTCTAACCGCGGTCCGTTATCCGGATCCGGGACCCTGTGTGGTGGGTAGTTTGACTGGGGCGGTCGCCTCCTAAAGCGTAACGGAGGCGCGCGAAGGTTGGCTCAGAGCGGTCGGAAATCGCTCGTTGAGTGCAATGGCAGAAGCCAGCCTGACTGCGAGACTGACAAGTCGAGCAGAGTCGAAAGACGGCCATAGTGATCCGGTGGTCCCAAGTGGGAGGGCCATCGCTCAACGGATAAAAGGTACGCCGGGGATAACAGGCTGATACTGCCCAAGAGTCCATATCGACGGCAGTGTTTGGCACCTCGATGTCGGCTCATCTCATCCTGGGGCTGGAGCAGGTCCCAAGGGTACGGCTGTTCGCCGTTTAAAGAGGTACGTGAGCTGGGTTTAGAACGTCGTGAGACAGTTCGGTCCCTATCTTCCGTGGGTGTAGGATACTTGAGAGGAGTTGCCCCTAGTACGAGAGGACCGGGGTGAACGATCCACTGGTGGACCTGTTGTTGCGCCAGCAGCAGTGCAGGGTAGCTATGATCGGAAAGGATAACCGCTGAAGGCATCTAAGCGGGAAGCCCCCCTCAAAACAAGGTATCCCTGAGGGCCGAGGTAGACCACCTCGTCGATAGGCCGGAGATGTAAGCACAGCAATGTGTTCAGTTGACCGGTACTAATTGCCCGATAGGCTTGATTTGATCCAGTAGAAGAGAGATTTTCTAGGATAATCAAAAGCATACACAGCACATTAGAGTGCATGACTTGGACAAGTTGTGATTAAATACGACGGTGTCGGAACGCATATTGCTTTGCAATACGCTGCCTCCGACCTGTTGTGTTTTGCCTTTGGCAAAATCACAACGTAGAGGTTTTTCTTGGTTTGGTGGTCATAGCGCGAGCAAAACACCTGGTCCCATCCCGAACCCAGCCGTTAAGTGCCGTAGCGCCGATGGTACTGCGTCTTAAGACGTGGGAGAGTAGGTCACCGCCAAACCTAGTAAAGCCTCTGCAAACGTATCTCTCTTTCGATGTTCCGGCCTCAAGTAGCGTTCTACGCGGTAGGCCGCATAAAGTGTCGCGGGATGGAGCAGCCCGGTAGCTCGTCAGGCTCATAACCTGAAGGTCGTAGGTTCAAATCCTACTCCCGCAACCAGCTT
>NZ_JBNBLH010000032.1:0-8657 GCF_049830555.1 Roseobacter sp. EG26 | reverse complement strand
CCTCAAGCCTGTCCGGAAAAAGCGTCGCCTGACCGCGCTCCACACCCTCGATATACCCTGACATGCCCGCCTCCAGTATTTGACCAGAAGCATACATCATCCGGAGTTTCCACACAGCCTCGGCTCTGACCGGACCCGGGATGCGACGCAGCATCCTGTGATATGCTACCTTGGTCAACATCGAGTTGTCGTTTTGGGAGGGCATGGCGGATCGGAGGATCAGTCATGGGAATACCAAGCTTACCTGCTATTCGCGCAGTTCGCCCCGTTTGGAACACGAGTCGCATCGTCGGTCAGAAGCGCCCGCTGAAGCCCAAACACGTTTGAGCAATCAGAGTTCGACTTGAACTGGCCGAGAACCATCGTGATTTGGCGCTGTTTAACATGGCGATCGACATCAAGCTTCGCGGTTGCCACCTCGTGAAGTTGAAGGTCGTCGATGTCATGGCGTCAGGTCAGATCAAGGGACAGGCGTCTATGTTGCAGAACAAAACGCAGAAACCAATAAGGTTCGAGATTTCTGAAGGAACCCATGCCTCTGTCAAAGAGCGGGTGGAGGATGAGCTTATGGTCGGCTCTGAGTATCTATGACCAGGTCGGTTCCACGAGCGCTTTCCCATCTCGACCCGCCAGTATGCGCAGATTGTCCGCGATTGGGTCACTTCGATCGGACTCGAAGCGGCGGCCTACGGGACTCATTCGATGCGACGGACGAAGGTCACCCAAATCTACAAGAAAGCCGGCAATCTCCGTGCCGTCCAACTGCTGCTAGGTCACACGAAGATGGACAGCACGGTTAGGTATCTTGGTGTTGAGCTTGAAGACGTCCTGGCTATTGCAGAAGCTATTGAAATCCAGATGTCTGGGCCGTCTTCACAGGCGGCCCTTTCCTACCGTTGAACAGGAGGCTCCGATGCTGCAGTTGAAGTCCGCATTGCCAACACAAGCCGCGAGCGCAATATCGCAGGCTTGCCGAACTTACAGATCGCAGGGCAAAGCGGCCATTGGAGGTGCGATCCTCAATAGCCGCCTTGATAGTGTCATTCAGCAGCTGTCGCCTCAATCTCGAACATGAGCCCGGGAAGCGCCAGTCGCGTCACACCCAGCAGGGTCATCGGAGGGGAAACCTGGTGCGGCCCGAACCGTATCCCCATTAGATCGAAATTCTTCAGTGCTTCATCCACATCCGTTGTGAAGATGCCCAGGCGGGTGACATTGCTCAAATTCATACCAGCCTCGGTCAGAACTGCCTCCAGATTGTCCAGTGCGAGGCTGACTTGAGCGCGCATATCGTCAGCGTGTTGCGGTGCGCCGTTGACGTCAACGGCCGTTTGACCGGCGCAAATAATCTGACGCTTGGCGCCTTCGATCACCTCGGCCTGATTGTAGCCAAGCTTCAATGACCAGTCCCAAGGGTTCACTGCGGTACGTTCCATGATTGGTTCTCCATGCTTTCATGTCGCTGAAAACTGCCTAAAATCAAATAGTGCCAAAATATGTCACTATTTATGATAAGCTGCTCGCATGAATATTCGCACCCGACGAGACGCCATCGTGCGCAACCTTCGCCGCAACGGCACCAGCACAGTTGATGAACTTGCCACTGAAGTGGGCGCATCGCGGCGCACAATACTGCGCGACATCAGTGCGCTGCGGGATGAGGGGTTTGTCATTTACTCGGATGTCGGGCGCGGCGGCGGCCTGCAACTGGACCCGCAATCGATGCAAACCACCGCACGCCTGTCCGTGCCAGAGGTCTTTGCGCTATTGATCAGCGTTGCGGCAATGCGGGTTGCGGGCAATCTGCCATTCTCAGAATTGGCGGATGCGGGCCTGGCCAAGATCGAGCGCGCACTACCGTCAGACAAGGTCAAGGATCTGCGCGCCTTTCTGGAGTGCTTGCACATCGGGCAACTTTCGCCGTTACAAGACCTGTCCGATATGGGCCGAATGGACGCTGCCCTTTTGCCCACGTTCGAGACGGCGTTTCTGAATAGGAATTCAATCCGCTTTGCCTACCGCGACGCCAAAGGCCGAGAGACCCACCGCGAGGTAGAGCCGCAAGCCATGTTGATCCTGCTCCCGCTATGGTATCTGGTGGCCTGGGATCCTACCCGCAATGACTTTCGCCATTTCCGCATGGACCGCATCAGTGCGCCCGAGGTGATCGAAGACACCCGTTTCCGCCGCCGCCACGTCCCATTTGAGGAAGATGTCTGCCCCTATAGCGAGATCATGCACCAGCGCACGTCAGCATCAGTGCCGTCTTGATGAAGATACATACATTCCCGCGTGGCATCTTCTGAAAGCGGTCGTTGGCGCGGGTTGCAGCATAGTCCCTTGGTAGAAGGCTTGGGACGAAGGTAAGAATTACCCGTCGTGCCGCTTGCAAGAAGGGTCTGCTCTGATGTCTATGAAGTAGAGCGTGAACATCTTAGACTGACGATGGCAATTTCGAAATGGCAGAAAACCTCAAAAAATGCAGATAAGTGACAAGGCTGTTTTGACTGCGACCCAGTGGTGTACAAGTGCAATATCATCTTGAAGGCTTTCGACCTGGCGATCCGTCCGTATCTTTGGAGCGCGCCCAAGTTCCTGCTGGAGACGTAGACGTACTGATCGTCGGATGCGGCCCAGCGGGCCTGACGCTTGCTTCTCAGCTTAGCGTCTTCAGTGACATTTCTGTGCGCATCGCAGAACGCAAATCCGGTCCTTTGCAGTTCGGTCAGGCTGATGGGATCGCATGCCGGTCCATTGAAATGTTTGAGGCTTTTGGCTTTGCGGAAAAGGTGATCAAGGAAGCCTATCACGTAAACGAAGTGAGTTTCTGGCGTCCGGGTTCCGACGGAGCGCGTCTTGCCCGCGCGGACCGTATTCAGGATGTCGAGGACGATCTATCCGAAATGCCGCATGTCATCCTCAGTCAGGCCCGCGTGCATGATTTCTACTTGGACTTCATGGCCAAATCGCCATGTCGGTTACGCCCCGATTACAATCGCGAACTGCTTTCGGTACGACGGCATGCGGAAGGCACGCACCCGATCGAAGCCACCTTTGCCTGCCTCGACCAAGAAAGCGGAAACGAAACGATCAGGGCAAAATACCTCGTTGGTTGTGATGGCGCGCGCAGTAAGGTTCGCGCCGAGATGGGTCACAGTTTGAAGGGTCAATCCGCGCGCCAGCTTTGGGGCGTAATGGATGTGCTGCCACGCACAAATTTTCCGGACATCCGATTGAAATGCGCAATTCAATCGGCGGATCAGGGCAGCATTCTGATCATTCCCCGCGAAGGTGGATATATGGTTCGGCTCTACATCGAGCTTGATGCTCTTGACGAGGCAGAACGCGCCGCCGATAGAAACATCACGTCCGAACAGTTGATCGGTAAAGCGCGCGCAATTCTTCAGCCCTATGCATTCGAGGTGGCAGAAGTGGCCTGGTGGTCAGCCTATGAGATCGGACAGCGCCTCTGCGATACCTTTGACGATGTTTCCGCAAAAGACAGGGGATCGGTTAGGCCACGCCTCTTTATTGCAGGGGACGCTTGCCACACACATAGCCCAAAAGCTGGCCAGGGCATGAACGTCTCAATGGCAGACGCGTTCAATCTCGGGTGGAAACTCGCAGCGGTTCTGCGCGGTCAGGCCGTGCCTGCGGTGCTCGATACCTATTCTGAGGAGCGCCGCGGGAAAGCCAAGGAGCTGATCGACTTCGACAAGGACATGGCGCGGCTTTTTAGCGAAAAGCCTAAAACCGACGCCGAAGCCGCGCAATTTCAGTCGTATTTCAAGAAACACGGTCGCTATACCGCAGGCGTGGAGACCCGCTATGATCCCTCAATGTTGACGGGGAGAAATCGCCATCAGGCCTTAGCCGAAGGGTATGTTGTCGGGAAACGGTTTCACTCTGCGCCAGTGATCCGTCTTGCTGATGCGAAACCGATACAGCTTGGTCACGTTCTCAAAGCCGATGGCCGTTGGCGGATCATCGCCTTTGCTCCAAGGGCTGACATCGGTGAGAAGGATGGTCCGGTCGCGGGGTTCTGCGAGCGGCTTTCTACCGGCCTTCTGGCCAGAGTGACGCCAAAGAAAGCAGATATCGATGCGGTTATCGACCTCAGAGTCGTTTTCCAGCAAAGCCATCGCGCGCTTGATATCACAAAACTCCATCCCCTGTTGCGCCCGACGAAAGGCGCCTTGGGTTTGACGGACTACGAAAAGGTCTTTTGTCCCGGCCTAGGCCCTCAAGATATCTTCGACATGCGCAGAATTGACCGCGAAAAAGGTGCCGTACTTGTGGTCAGGCCGGATCAATATGTGTCAATGGTCGCGCCAGTCTCGCATGTAGAAGACATTGACAGCTTCTTTGGGCACATCTGCCCGGCGCAGTTGCGTCCAGACTAAAAGAACAGAATTCTGACCCACTTCAAAAGCGGCCCAGAGCCGACATCCAACATCCGTCTTCGATGCTGCATTCAATTCCGCATGGCTGCTATTCGCTGCAAGCGCAAAATCAAGAGCCACACAATCTTAAGTCCTGCGGACGAAGTGAGCTTTGGCTGCAACCGCACTGTTAGCCATTTTCGTTTGTGGTAACGTGAATTGAAAACAGGCTCCATCGTAGGGTAGGTACATGAAACTTCCTAAAGATCTGACACACCCTTTGGCAACGATTATTGAGCAGTGTGAGTACTTGAGAACAGTTGAAATTTTTCCTGTGTGCGGCAGCTTGCTGGAATTTCATGCTGGGGCAGGAAAAGTATTTGACGACCCACATACCATCGCGGGAATTGAAGGTGTTCGATCAATCGAAGTCCCACCGAAATCAGACCGTTACTCATTTAAATTCGCTAACTTCGTAAGTTACAGTGTAACTGATGAAATGTTCATCAATACGGTCACTGATGAAGTTTTTAAGGGTGGACGATTGCGCAGTTATTCTAAGTCACACTTTCTAGATTATGTGTCGGCAGCGACTTCGGCGACTGACCATTTTCCAGGAAATTTATTACATTACCAACTGAATACTCTTGATCACACGATCGATGTAATCACCGCAGAACCGCCGGAACTTGTTATGGCCCAAATTGGTAAGTAAGGGCTCGTTGCAGTCATCGGAGGCGGCGCAGCACAGCGTCAGGAGGCCAATGTTCCGCAGAGAGGGATGGCCCAAAGCCGACCTTGGACAAGGCCGTGCTCATTCACTTGCAGTCCCATGATGGTGACTTTGGTGCACAGCTTGTGCACATGGACAAAACCATGTCTTGCACAACGGCGACAGCGGGATTTGGCCCGCGCCATTGCGCGAAGATAGTCCAGCCCCGGGCCTTGATCACTCGTCCGTCTCGGTGGGGGGCAGACCTGCGATCCCCGCGTCCGAGCCCGGCCCATCATGGCGGGCAAGCCCGACCTGCAATGCTTCATCGTGCCTTTCGTGAACTGACCAAATCCGCGCCTCCCTTGAGCGACTTCGATGGCGTCGCAAACGATTGGCATATCTACTTGTCGCAGTCGTTCAAGCAGCAGCCGGAATGGGTTGGCTTGTCGTGAGGTCAGTTTTCAGAGTTGGGTTACGGCAGCAACACGGTCAGGCCGTCCGTGACTGCAGAAGCCACTTGATCGGGCGCTTCCAGCAGCGCGAAATGACCGAGCCCCTCAGGAATTTCGATGACAGCACGCGCGGCGCGTTCTGCGATCGGGCGCACAAGGTCGGGCGGTGTCAGTTGATCCATTGAGCCGGCCACGAAGACCAGTGGCAAGTTGGTCGCGGTCAGCTGCTCTGCCGCTCCAGGTCTGGAGGCTGCAAGTTCTGTCTGCGCGGCAATCAGATGAGATGTGCTTTCAGCCATGGACGCGACGCGATCCAGACGCTCTGAGTTTGTGTCAGACGACATCAAATGCCAGTTTTCAATGACCCAATCGCGCGCGCCTCTGGCAAGAATGTGGTCGCGCGCAGCTTCACGATTGGCGCGGTTACCCGCTGGATCAGGGAATGGATTACATGCCAACAAAACGATGGCCTTTGCACGCGCCATCGCGTGAAGATTATGCGCAGCGACCATCGCGCCCAGACTGAACCCGCAGACAATTGCGCCGTCCGTGACGGCAGTGCGCAATGGCCCCTCATAATCTTGCAAATGCGGCGAATTGAGTTCGATGACAATCTGGTTTGCGACGGACACACCCAGGTAATCAAGAACCGGCGCGAACACGTCGGGCGTACACAGCGTGCCGGGTAGAAGAACCCAGTGATCAACGATGGGGTGTGTCATGGCAGGTTTCGACTATTCAGCGACCATTCCATAACTCGGGATCAAATGAGCGGCGGCAACATAGCCCTGCGCATCAAGCGCATGGCCCTTCGCGAACGCGGCCTCGATCACATCGCCTCGGAATTTGGGGCGCTTTTGATGGTCACCTGCGACAATCAAAAGCAGCTCAACGGTCTTGGCGCCGGTATTTTGAAATCCGCGCAAGACACCCTCTGGGATTGAAAACGTCTCCCACGCGCCCACATCGACGGAGACATTGCCATCGTCATTCATCACTACGCGCACCCCGCTTTCGCGCGGGATCACAACCATCTTCTCATCCAGTGTAAACGGCGAGACCCATTGCCCCGGCTGAACTCGAAGCCACTCCATCGAAAATCCATGCGGATTGCTTATTCTGGCCGTATGATCGCGGTTCTGGGTGATACCGTGGCCAATGACGGGCGCAATCTCAGCGCCGCAGTCCGTCAATCCCATATCTATGAAGGCGGGACGGAAGTCACGATCTGTTGTGCTCACCACCCGTTGCCGCATCTCTTCCGGGCTGTATGCGCGCAGTGACGCAACCTCCTCGGTGGCCATGGGCGTGATACATTGTTCAGCGCTCGGAACAGGGTCGCCTTTGCTTGTGTCGATCAGCACGTTGTCTTTGGACAGGTAAAGCCCAAAACCTGCGGCCTCTTGAATGATGTCGGGGTGGAAGATGACCCCGCCTGTATTGTCACCACCAAGCGTCGTGAAAATCCAGCCGTCCCCTGTTCCGCTGTTCACAAATCCACGGTAAATCCATGTGGGCACCGAGATGATGTCGCCGGGGCGGCCAACCAATTCATTCTCACCGTTCGGTCCCCAGCGGAATGTGTACTCACCATCATAGACCATGAAAACTTCGGCCGTAAAATGGATGTGGAGATTGTTGGTGATCCCCGGCGGCATCGCTGCCGCACCAATATTGAAGCCATGTGCTTCAGGTAGATTGATGACCTGCTCTTTCGAGGATGTCACACCGGGGCCAATGATCGAATAGTTCTGTTTCAGATGTGAGCCCGGTTTCTTGCAATCGATGAAAGCCACTGCGCAAGATTGGTAGTCGCTGCGCTTGATGTGTCGTGCGTCGGCCTCGGTTTGGGAAATCCTGGTCATGTCCTTTGGTCCTACGTTTCGGTTTTCGTTCTATGCAATCCGGCGGGGATGCGAGCCGTGCCGCGAATAATCAGCTCGCCGGGGATCTCGACCTTTTGCGGCTTGTGCTTCGTGTCCGATATTTCGCTAAGCAGCATCTTGGCAGTTGCATCGATCATTTGCGGCAATGGCTGTCGGACTGTGGTCAGATCAAAAGTCTTCCACTGTGCCATCGGCGCGTCGTCATAACCGATCACCGAAACGTCCTCCGGCACGCTCAACCCCAACTCTTCGCGCAAAACTTCCAGCACGCCAAAGGCCATATGGTCATTGGCGACGAACAGGGCATCCGGCACTTCCGCTTGTGCAAAGAGTTTCCGCGTTTCCGCCATCGCGACATTCCGGCGGAAGTGGCAATCCACGCATGCAAGCGGCTCTAGTCCCGCCGCCTGCATTGCTGCCATGAACCCGTTGCTGCGATCCACGCCGTTCAAAGCCTTGCGCCAACCGGCCAGATGGGCAATACGGCTGTGGCCCGCCTTGATCAGAAATTCCGTCGCTTGCTTGCCGCCCTCGAAATTCGAGGCAGTGACCATGGATACATCCGGATCTGACTGGCCACGATTGAACAAGACGCAGGGAATGCCCGACTTCCGCACCCGCGCCACCAATTTGTTGGACAGGCTGATAGAGGCCAACACGATGCCGTCCACCTGATCGGCTAACAGATCGTCAATAATCGCATCAACCTCGTCCGAGCTGTTGCCCGCGAAATAGACCGTAACGGAGTAACCCTGCTTGTTGAGCGCCTTTGAAAGGTCCTGCAGAGCTTCCCCAAAGAATCCGTTTTTTAGGTAGGCGAGAACGATGCCAATCCGAAATGAGTTGCCAGAGTTCAGCGACCTCGCGACCAGATTGGGGATGTAGCCCAACTCTCGCGCAACTGCGCGCACGCGTTCCACTTTGGCAGGATCAACGGAGGCGGAGCGGGAGAAGACGCGGCTGACTGTCGGCTGGCTCACACCTGCCGCCTTTGCCACATCATATGTTGTTATGCGTGCTGAACCCATGTTTTTCGCTCGTTTCCTATTTCGTCGTATCCCGATAGGGCGCGCCTTCACCATATGGGACATTGATCCCGCCATAGCGTCGCACACGCAGATTGCACTGCTCCGCATGACCGACAAAGCCTTCCAGCATGCACAGACGCGAGCCATAAGCCCCGATTTCTGCGGCCGCCTCATCGGTGAGAACCTTCTGATAG
>NZ_JBNBLH010000031.1:0-9553 GCF_049830555.1 Roseobacter sp. EG26 | reverse complement strand
AAACGCAATAGGCGTCCGCACGCGGGCTACTGGACGTTAAAACAATCCCAAAACCCGAAAATCGACGAAATCTTAGAGCCAAACGCGCGCCCAGAAAAACTAAGATAGTTTCCACACAGCCTCAGCCTAAACCGGACTTATTTGCAAACGCAGAAATCACGGATTTGGATTGGATGACCAATTGGGTTAGAAGCGTGCAAGGTCTGCAATAGGAACCAAACCTGATGCCGAAGTGGGTAGCGTGTTGAAAGCACGTATTTCGTTCAAGGAACATGTTTCACCGGAACTCCGTGAGACCATCCACAGCAACTTCGTTTCCTTCGCACTTGTGACTGCCTGCGAAGACGGCGACTTGGTGGTTGAGGTAACGCGATCAAGCCGTGTGCAAAGATTGAAGAGTTCACTATCCAGCTATGAGGTCTCGGGTTGGATATGTCATGAGACGGTATCGGACTAGATTGCATCTGGTTTGCCTATGCGGCGAATGTCTGCTTAGTCCGCGTTGCAGACCTTGAAGGCCGATCAGTGGCACCTGATCCTGAACGAAACCATCGGATGGCTGCATTGAGCCCGAGGTGGTCATTGCGATTTTGTGCTGCGTGCGCGCGCAGCGTGAAAATCTCTGCAGGTGCGTTGTCTGGCCAGCCGCAGCGCGGCTGTAAACTCGGCCATTCGTGGGCGGCGCAGCATAGATTAAGGGTCGACTTACAGGCCGCGGGACCAACCTACCATTCAGATTATGAAACCCAATGTCTGCATACGGATTTGGTTGACGACGAGATGTTGCCGTGGAAAGCGCTTTCCCGGGCATTCGAGCCCGGGATGCCTCCTGGCTCAGGTTTCGGTTGCTGATCGTCGGAAGAACAGAAAGACATCAATCAAAGACGAAACCGTTCGGCTAATTGCTGGATGTTCGACGTTCACACCGAAGAGTAGCGATATCCGTCAGATGCTCGTTCAATTTGTCCGATCCCGGGGTAAGCAAAATGATAGCCCAATATACGATGGCCATCGGTCGCCATGCGGTCCAGCAGAGCCATTCGAGTTGCAATCGCCACATCCGGTATCGCGTCAAAGCCGAAAGCCCAATCCGGCCTCTGAACGCTCACAAACTCACTGGCGATTGAATCTCCGGCAATGATCAATCCCTCGCCCCTTTCAACGACCACGGAGATATGCCCCGGGGTATGACCCGGCGTGTCCAATACACTGATGCCGGATGCGATGCTGTCGCCCTCTTTTACAAGCTGAACCCGATCTTGAACTGCCAACAGATCGCGTCTCGCCCCTACGGCAAAGGCCCTAAATTCGTCCGGCATCTGGGTTTCAGTTGCCGGATCACTCCAAAATTCGAACTCGGTTTCGCCAACGTAATAGGTGGCATTCGGCAGGGCCAGAGAACCGTCGTCCAGCAGCGTGCCCCAGATATGGTCGGGATGAGCATGGGTGAAAACCACTTTCGTGACTGCAGCGGGATCGACCTCGTTGAGCGAAAGGTTGTCCAACAACCTTCCAGCGGTGGGCTGGTATTTATTGCCAGACCCGTTGTCGATCAAGATCAAGTCATCACCGATGCGCAGCAATGCATGATTTGTCCCGGCCTCTACAGTCTCAGGCAATGAGCCCATTGTTCGGGTCAGCAGAGCCTCGAATTCCTCTCTTGGCGCCGCTGGAGCCAGCGCGCCTGAGGGAAGCGTGAGACTGCCATCACTCAGAACTGTCAGCTCGACATCACCGATCATCGAGCCGTACGTTTCTGAGCCAACCGCCCAACCGGTGCTCGGCAGGGACGGTATTGCGGCTGCACTTGCAGAAAGTGCAAGAAAGCGGCGGCGATGAATGTCGGTTAACTTTGGATGTGTCATCAGAATTCTCCTTCTGTGATGTGGTGATCGATTGAGAGCTGCCCCTAGCGGGACAGTTCACCTGAATTCAAAGGCCTCGACGTGCATGGCTTCGCGCTTCACGCCTTCCTTCTTGAGGTCCTTCATCAGCCCCTCAACCATCGGCTTGGGTCCGCAGATGAAGTATTCGTAGTCGGTCAGCGCGCCGGGGAGCCGTTCCTTGGCCGCGTCGACACGGGCAAAGTCGCCGTCTTCAGAGAAGAAATAATAGAGGGTGAGATTATCCCGCTCGGCTGCGATAGCCTGCAGCTCCTCCAGAAAGATCGCTTCTTCCTTGTTCCGGGCGGCATAGGCAAAGTGGATGTCACGATCATCGTCTGCGTCCATCGCCCGCAACTTTGACAGGAACGGTGTCAAACCGATGCCACCTGCAATCCAGACCTGCTTTTTGCCGTCAGCTTTGGAGGCGTCGAACCGACCGTAGGGGCCCCGCACAATCACTTCTCCTCCAGGCTGAAGCTCTTCGCGCACCTTTCGGGTCCAGTCGCCAAGCACCTTCATGGTGAAGCGCAAACGATCCTCGCCTGGCGCACTGGAGATCGTGAACGGGTGTGGCTCTGACCACCCCTTGCCCTGGATTTCCACAAAGGCGAATTGACCCGGCTTGAACTTCAGCATGTCCCCAACAGGCTTCAGAACAACCTCGGTGGCCCGTTCCAACGCGTTCACAGCTTCAATCGTGTAGTGCTGCGCGGTGCGCTTGTTCATGCCGACAGCCGTGTAGACCAGGGCGACCGTGCCTACCAAAGCCGCAAGGATCAGGACAAAGCCAGATGCGCTGAACCGCTCGAAAAAGATGCCCGGCGCGTTCATGAAGTGGCCAATCACCAAGACATAGACCAGTGCCATGACTTTGTGTGGATTGCGCCAGCGGGAATAGCTTATCTTCCGGTTTAGCGCGACGAAGAGCCCGATCACCAAAAGGACCATGGCTGCCATCCCGATCTGGGCCGAAGGGAACGTCGAATTGGCAACCGGATCGACGCCAGTGGGCAGTTCCTTTGGGATGATGAAGAAATGGACCAATGCGAATACGGCTGTGAACGTGCCTGCTACGCGATGGACCTGGTACATCCGGTCCAACCCGCCGAACATCTCTTCGAAGACTTCGAGTCGGGTGGCGAGGATAACCGAGCAGGTCATCAGCAGAAAGGCGATGCCGCCCAGCAGAGTCGAAAACGTAGTTCTGAAGGTATGGTCCTCGGGCACAAAGGCCAGATGCAACACGGCGAATACGGTGATGAGAGCGATGATGGCGTTGATGCCTTGTAGACGAAGCATGATCATGCCTCCTTTCTGGGTATCTATGGAAATTCAGGCGACCTTTTCAGGCGCGTAACCGGCGCGGACTGCGCAGAAGAGACCGAGGATCCCAACGATGGTCCGGAACCAATGCATCTGCTGCCACGTAGCGAGTTCGTCGGTGATGGCCTCTCCACTCAGTGTGCCACCTGACAGCGCTGCATTGGCGGCCCCAAAGTAGAACGGCACGCAGACCAGCATAACGAGCGTGGCGGCGGCACCGGCGGCGAGCCAAACGCGGCCCGGCAGCTTTTTCCTGAGCGCAAGTCCGGCTGCGAGAACCATCGATCCGGTTCCCAAGACTGTCAGAACGATCATAGTGCCGCCGACGGTTGGTAGGCTTGTTGCGAAGGCTTCTGTGAATTCCACCGTGTCGAGCGCGCGCCAATACGGGACAAGCCCGGTCGCAATCAGCAACATGCCCCCGGCGAGCAGTCCAAACAGGGTGGTTGCGGCTTGTGAGATGAGTTTCATGGTGTGTCTCCCAGTTTTGGTTTCAAGGTGAATTGAGGGTGCAAAGGACCGTCCGGTGCTGAGCATCGGTTTGGCTTTGCTGAGGTTTGGTGGGTTGGCCTTTAGCGCTGATCGCCGAGCTCAGGCCCTATTCAATCTGCTTGTTGAGTTGCCGTCGGTAGTCAGACGGCGTCTGGCCTGACCAACGTTGAAAGGCCCGACGAAACGCACGCTCGTCGGAATACCCGAGCAAGAACGCAATGGAGCCGATGTCGTTGCGATTGTCCTGCAGAAGCTCCAATGCCCGGTACTCACGTACTTTGTCGACCAGCGCTTGCAGGGTCGTGCCGTGCTCTGCGGCAATCCTCTGCGCCGTGCGGACACTCATGTTGGCGGCCGCCGCGATGCTGGCGGTATTGAACACTCCAGCCTCTGCATTCTCCGCAGCTGCTTTTCTGAGCGCTTTTAGCTCCTTCGGCTCTTTAGCTGCAGCAATCTGCTTTTTGATGCCGGACAGGTGAGTCTGGACGTAGTTGAAGAGGTCGACATTGGCCTGCTTGATCCGAGCATTCAGCTTCTCTGGTTTGATGACAAGGCTGATCTCATCCACGTTGAACTCCACAGGCACGCCGAAATAGTCCGTGTAGTGTCTCTCATCGAAGTGAGGTGCATGGGAGAATGTGATGCGCTCGAAGCAGTCCGGTATTCCCAAAAATTCCGTGAACAGCCGCACGATAAAAGCGGACCCGATTTCCGCTGAACGGCCACCATCGATATGGTTCATCGGATGGTTTGAGATGATTTTGGCCTCGGACTCACTTTCATGGAAGGCCAGTTCCAACTGGTCGGAAATGACCGAGCAGTTCTTGACCAAAAGATTGATCGCAGCGCTCAGATCGTCTGCGTAGCGGGCACCATCTGCAAGGCCACCGAAGAAGGAGAATGGTGCTGCCCGCGCAATGTCCAGTGTGATTGGCTCGCCGGGAAACCGTTCACCCAGCTGCGCAACGATCTTCGGCATGACATCCTCTGGGGGACGCGTCTCTGGGTTCATCAATGTACTGCACTCGATCCCGGCAGCGTCTTGAACGTCCTTAAACGATAGTCCTCGTGACAAAGCTGATGCGACGACCGACATGACGGTGCCATTGCTCACTGTTGTCATGACAAGGCCCTCGCATATTCAGTCCGGGGCAAAGTGCGACTGGCCAAGGTCCAGCAAACCTCATCTCCTCGAGGATGGCTCGTTCCTGATGTTTGAAAAACCTGTGTCATCTCAACCCTCTGAGCTTGCTTTGTTAGAATTAAGATGATCGATCACCCCGTGCTTGCACAGGACAATTCTCGCCAAATGCCGGACAATGTACGCCAAAAAGGGGCAGTTTGCGCCATTGTGTGGGTTGAGAAGAAGCGCACTGGGCGGTGCTAGCGTCCACGGCAAGAAGTGGGTATGAGCGCTATCCGGACATCCGCACAAAACGCAGCATTTGTCAGGTAGAGCCCCGAGCGGAAGTGTCAAAATCTCGCTGCGCGCGTCCGCAGCAGGAGAATGCTGCGGTCCCATTGGTACGGCAGCCACATAAATTGAAATACTAGACGTTCCTCCAAGTCGCTGCGTATTTGAAAAGGTCACGTACCGGATCGCGCAATGGACTTGTCCTTGGAAACCGATGAACATCGCCGGATTTCAGCTATAGAATTCGAGCCCAAGTCAAATGAAACTTGCTGTGTCGAACTGTTGATAGCTGCTTGCGCGATCAGCTTGCCGATAGCCCTCCAGGCGCTGGTTGAACAAATCGTTGTTATAGGCGTTTTGCGACGACTTGATGTCAGCCATCGGATTCATGTCTTTGGCGTACTCTAAATTTCGTAGGTTTTCCTTCTGTGCGTAGAGCACCGGGAGAAAATTCTCGAACGTTCCGACCTCGATCACATTGTGGCGTTGCCATGCATCAAAAAAATCTGGTCCGGCTGTGTCTGATATCTTTTTGTTGATCAGTTTCGAAACCAGCCCGCTGCCACCTGCTCCGATCACAACTTCATAATGATAGTGAACGCCCAGATGCTCTGATCCCTCAAAAACATCCTTATTGTGTACCCGCAACATCGTAATCGGGCCAACAAACGGCAACACTTTGCCCATGGCCCATCCATCATCGCCCACGTAAAAGACTTTGAGCTGGGTATCCACGGGGTACTTCCAACCGTAGACATCGTACTGCATAGCTTCCTGGATATGTATCGAGCATCCGGTTCTTGCGGTTTGGCCCGGCCCCAGATCGCCGGTTAGCGTGGCGCTGAGATGATCAATGGGATGCCATAGATGGTATCCCGGTACGACTTTATCTTCGTATGCTGGGATGTCGCGCAGCCGCACGCGCAAATTGGGAAAGTTCAAGAACCACCAGTGGACCATCTCAGCGCGAACGCCCCTTAACAGTGAGTGATTTAGAACAACACAGAACTGTCCATTGTTACGTTTGTGAATCTCAAACGCAGACGAAGACGTCGGTTTTAGATCCCAGCCAAATTCACGCGCCAATGGCATTTGCAATGAAGTCATGCGACTAACTTTCCTTTGTCTGTGCATACGATTGGCTTCAGTTCAGATGGACACTGAAGTGGCGTTGCAGTATGTTTGCACCGGCAACATAGAAATCGATGTGGGCGGTGTCAACATGGGCGGCAATCGAAAATCATCTTCAGCCTACCACCATGGAGATTTGAGAGAAGAGCTGATCAAAAAAGCAATCGCGACCATCGAGAAAGAAGGCGTTGAAGCGCTTAGCCTACGAGGATTGGCCCGGGAAATAGGGGTCAGTCATAGTGCTCCAATGAGGCACTTTCCGTCACGATCCGCGCTTTTGTCAGCCATTGCTCAACACGGCGTTGACTCTCTCTTGGGTTCAGCTTCGAAGCATGTGGGTCGCAGCAATTTGACCAATCTGGAGAAGCTGCGGGAAATGGCGAAGGGATATGTGACTTGGGCAACGTTAAACCCTGCGCATCATATGCTCATTAGAAATCAAGATGTGATGCGTCATGCGGACGCCGCTCTTCGAGATCAGCTCAACGCTTACGCTCGGCTGCATGAGCAAACCATTGCGAAGGCCCAAGCAGACGGTTGGCGAAGTGATGAGCCAACCCGCGCCATATTTCTACAACTGACCGCCCAAACAGCTGGCCTGGCTCTAGTAGCGTCGGACCCCATTTACGAAACGGTTTTCCAGGGACGTCCTAGTGACGGCGAAATAGCGAATGCCCTTGCTGCATGCTTCGATGAAGTTTCGTATTGATCCATATTGGAAGGTCGTAGATACAGCTATTTGGAGAAAATGCTGCACAAGCAATAGCTGCATTTGCAAAAGGCGGCTTCGTCCCGCTGACCTGTCATCTGGCACTCAATTCCAACGGCAGCTTAGGGCTGGGTTCGGACAGCAGGCTGGACTTTTGGGGGATCCAGAACTGTATCCGTAAGATGCGGGAAATTTCCTCAGGTTGGCAGTGGAGAGCATTACGTTTGCACCTTAGTTTGGTCACGAGTTACAAGAGAAATAGATTGTAGAGGCCCGCCATGCTCAGCCTTCTAAAGAAGAACTTGTTCGACACGATTGCTGTGCTGTTCACCATCGTGGCAGCGGCTTGGCTGATCTATACCTTTTTCCTAGAAGACATCTGGTCGGCAAAACACGTTAACCTTGATATCGCTGTGTTGGATTCCGGTGAAACAGTGATCGGAGGTTCTGCGCACTATTTTTTGACCTACAGAGTGTCTTCCGAAAACAAAAGCTCGAGACAGATGAGCTTTATTTTCGCACGCACTCAGCTTTCACTGCATACTGCTGATCTGCAGCGGTCAATCAGTAAGGACAGTTTTCGCATAACCCCGTCAAATGAAGCAGTGCATCAGTACACGTTTGACCATCTTTGGTCTGCCGGTTCCGCGACCAAACACGCTGCCTTTTCGTTTCCCAGATACCGGCTTGACGCAAACGAATCTGTCTCCGAGGTAATTACAGCCGCGTTCCCAAAGAGCGAAAATGCCGACTACGTAAGCATTTACACCAGGGGGTTGATTTATCCCACGTGCAGAAGGAATTGGTTACTCGCTAAGAAATGCAATGTATTGTCGTCCGAAGTGGCCGCTGTTGAAACAGGAGACTGCCCCGGGCGCACGGCCAACGATGAATTTGAAGTTTGCAACAAGTACTTCATCGAAAACAGCGATGGAACAAGGGAGGAGATTTCATTTGAGGTTGCTACGCGGAAGTTTCGATTGAGTTCGACCCGTCACAACCAAGTTCTTCCCTTTAGCGCCTTGTTGACCCGTTGAAGGCATAGCCAAAACTAGATGTTTGAGTGAAAATTCACATCGGGCCGCACAACATCAGACCAACAAGTTTTAACCCTCACCAAAGCCTGGTTTCCTTCCAACCGGCAACGTCCGCTTCGGGCTGCGGGTGTTTGCATTTCAAATGCTGTACACCATATCGGTGTCATGGAACTCACATACCCTATAAACTTGGTGGGAGCCGACGATGGCGCGGCTCGAGGCGACGTACTAACTCGTCATGGCGAATTTCTGGGAACTTGGATCCTTGAAAGAGACGAAGGCGAAGAGACTGGTATTTTTTATTTCATAGCAGACGGGGAAACCGAACCGATGTTCATTGAGGAAATTGCCTTCCTGAGCAGCGGAACGCGCATAGGTTTAGCAATGAGTTCATTGTGCCGCTCTATCCGTGAGTGGCATGATCAGCAAAGTTAGTTGGTGCTGATCTCAGATGTCCGCTTTGGGCTGGGGCTACCACCGACCGATCAAAAGCGCCAATCGACGTCCAAGAAACCATTGTTTAGGCTCGTTGCTGTTGCCATTGTGTTTCATCTTCCGCATTTGGAGAGAAATTTCGTTGTTCTATTTGCCACCACAAGAGCTCTGGTATCTCACAGTTGCAAGGTTATCTGTCACTTATGACGATGGAAGAAAGGGGGTTGGAACCGGTTTCTTCATCTATGATAGAACACACTACTTTCTTGTCACGGCACGACATGTTGTTGACCCTCAGTACGTGCCAAAAGCGGCGATCAATCAAGCGATCTGCAAAGAAATAGATGTATCCTTCCAATCCTCGGTGAACTCGGGCACGCCCAAGGCCGCAATAGGTTATCAAAGGTTTTGCATAGGTGACCCTGAGTTTGCCCATGACGATATGGAAGTGGATGTAGCTGCAATAAAAATACCAGCGAACGTACTGCCGATCAATTCGGGTGAAAATCTTATCAGACCGTGGTCTTTCGGACTCGACTTCCTCGCAACAGATGAAGACCTTTCGTCGCGACATGCGGGCGAGCCAGTAGTTTTTGTAGGCTTTCCAGATAACTCTCCAGTAAATAGAGTTGGGACGTCAGAGTTTAATTACCCGCTTCTGCGCCAAGGTGTGTTCGCTTACCCACCAATTCATGGAATCGATGTTTATGGGGAGCTTGGTAGCAATTACGGCCTGATAGACAGCTATGCTCAATCTGGCTTCTCAGGAGGGCCGGTAATTTCCTTACAAAAGGGTTGGGGGGACGGGTCGTGGCATCCAAAGCGGGATCACAGACCATCCAAAGTAGTCGGGCTGATTTGTGGTCACTATCGCTCAGCACAGGATCGCGCAGATGGGGGGCACGCTGGTCTTTCATTTTTCGCGAGATCGAGCTCGATCCAGAGCGTGATCCAGCAGTTGAAAGACCGTTCGGACTAGTACGCAATCATAAGCTCGCTGGGTAATCCTCCCGAAATTTAGGGGTGTGCTGAAGTAGAATTTTCTCAAATGATGAAAGAGGAGATTCTGATGAAGAAATCGAAATACAGCGATGCGCAGATCATGGCGATCCTGAAGCAGGCCGAG
>NZ_JBNBLH010000030.1:0-11261 GCF_049830555.1 Roseobacter sp. EG26 | reverse complement strand
GTCCAACCGAACCGGACCATTATTGACTGCGGAGAGAAGCTTGACCCGGATGAGAGACACGATCCCAAAGCATGGAAACGATGAAATGAACTTGACCCAAACGCCCGATTAGAGAAGCTGCCGTTCAGAAATTACAAAGAGGGGTCAGCGGAATTGCCGTCACTCCAAATCAGCATATCATCATTCATAGCCTGTGCGACCTTCAGGAGTTTTTTGCGAAGCTCACTCTCGTTTGTTCCAATACCAAGCCCCATGTATTCGGTCTCAATGAAGAAGAGATACTCGACAACCTCCGCTAGAGAGCATTGATTTCGCAGCATTCCGGCCGCTTTCATCAGATAGGTGTCATATTCATCTACAAAAGTCTCGTCCCTCCAGATATCCGATTTGCCATCCAAACCGATTGGGTCCCACAGAGACCAACCAATTTCTCTCAGTCTATTCAGATCAAGTCTTGGGTGTTTTTTGCTCATTCTTGCAACATGCAATGAACGCCACTAATGTGGCAATGATCAACGGGTCAAGGCTGGTCACTTTGGGCTCGAGGCAGCCATGCGATGGCGCTGGAATTCTGGTGACGGCGGGAAAACAGCCTTCGCTGTAAGCGGCCCAAACCTACCTTTCACCGACCGGTCAAGATGCTGCGGTCGCAGCCCGCATAGCCGTTCGTTGCACGGGCGAAATGCGGACGCGGTCGAACTCACGGATCGCGGACTACCCTCATCTCAATTTTGTATGAAGGCCTGACGCAACGATCCGGGCCACTAGCCCAGCCTTACAAAGTCCGCCTCTTGCGCATTTCTGCCCTGCGGATTGAAGCACGACGCAGCCGCATTTGCAGATGCGGGTAGCGAAGGGATCGCCGATTAAAACTCTTCCCAACTGTCATCAAGGGAGCTTCCGCCACCTGCGGATGCCTTTTTCTTCGGGAGGGTGATGGCGTCGACAGCTGGCTTCCGATCAAACGGAATGATCTCGGAATCTCGAACTCCAGCCTTCTCTTCAGAAACACCGTGGAAATGGCTGAGCGCTTCGCCCAGGGCTTTCGCTTCTTCGTTCAGCGAGACACTGGAGGCCGTCATTTCTTCCAAGGCAGCAGCATTAGTCTGCGACGTTGAATCGATGGATCGGATCGCGGTGTTCACCTCCTCAACGCCCATCGACTGTTGATCAACCGCAATAGCGATGTCGGAGATTTGGTCGGACGCCACCTCAACCTCCGAGATGATGTCTTCCAGCGCTCTTCGGGATTTCCCGACTTTTTCAACGCCAGCTTCGACGCTTTGAGTGTTCCGCTCAATCACCGTGCTGATTTCCTGCACGGCATCCTGAGAGCGCTGCGCAAGGGCACGCACTTCGGAAGCCACGACGGAGAATCCACGACCAGCTTCACCGGCGCGCGCGGCCTCCACACCCGCGTTCAGGGCCAGGAGGTTGATTTGGAATGCAATATCCTCAATCACTTTGACAACGCGATTGATTTGGGCAGAGGCCTCCGTCATCACGTTGATCGAAGCCTCGGTTTCCTCAGATATCTCGCGATTTTTATCCGCGCTCTCACGTACCCGCCGTGTAGCTTCATCAGCAGCCTTCGAATTAGCCGCTACTTGACGGATACTGGCCGCAATCTGTTCGACGGCTGCCGAAGTTTCCTCGACGGCTGCCGCGTTATCCTCTGCGCGTTTTGCCATGTTGAGGGACGATTGTTCCAGTTCTGAAGATGTCGAAGATACACTCAAACCGCTTTGCATGATCTGTGCCATGGTCTGAGAAAGCGTTGCCAGCGCTGCATTAAAATCATCCTTCATCTGGAGGAAGGACCCCTGACGCTCGCCGTCGATGCGGACGCCAAGGTTGCCCTTGGACAGTTCGCCGATACAATTGACAATATCATTGATGTTCGTCTCTGTGGTTTCGGCAATCTGGTTGATGCCCGCACAGAGCTCGGCGAAAATACCATCCTTGCCAACCATATCGAGCCGCTGACCGAAATCTCCACATGCGCAGGCCGAAACAACGTTGGCGATTTCCTCAGCTATTACGAGTTCAGAGGCACGTTTGGCTTCGGCGTCAAGCCGCTGTTGCTCTTCGGCTTCCTTCTCTTTTGCCAGCGCCTCCGCCTCAGCGCGTTGCTGCTCGGCCAAAGCCTCTCGCTCGCGCGCCTCGGCGGCGCTTTTGTCAGCGCGGGCCGCTTCAACTTCCTTTAGCTTCTCTCGGAAATAGTCGATGCTTTTGGCGATCGCGCCGATCTCATCCTTGCGGTCAGCGTAGTGAACTTCGGCATCCAGCTCACCATCGGTCAGTCTGCTTATGGTACTGGTCAGAGACACGACAGGTGTGGATATCGATCGTGCAAGAAACACCGATGCGACAACTGCAACACCCAGACATCCAGCGACGATCAGCAACAATTTGTTGCGCATATTTTGCACAGGTGCAAATGCCAGATTTTCATCGACTTCACCAACAAATGCCCAGGAAGCCCCCTGGAACAGCAACGGTGCTGCTGCTTGGAGATATTGGGTTCCATCTCGCATATCTGTCATTGTGCTGGCGCTTCCTGAAAGAGCCGCAGCTATAGCGCTCCCGGAAACGTTCTCTTTGAGAAATGTATCCGTCCCGAAACGAGGATCTTCATTTCTGAGAAGTCCGTCACTTCCAATGATCATGGCATGGATGCCATCGCCGAGATCGCCTACCAGCGCCGACAGAGTATCGATAGGCATCTGAAAAGCGATGACTCCGAGGAATTCTCCACCCTCTCCAAGGACCTTCTTTCCGATAAAGCTTGCCGGCGCTCCCTGACTGGGAGCGTAGGGGGCGAAGTCCGTAAATGAGATTTCTCCCGCTTGGCCATCACGCGCAGCCCGAAACACCTCGCCAAGCCCGGTGTTGGCAAATTGCCCAGTCTCGAAATTGGTGGCAAAGTCGGCCTCTTTAAATACGGAATAAACAAGGTCCCCGTCGGCATCCAGCAGGAACACATCATAATAGCCTCGTTCCTGTTGCAAGGCGGTGAAGCTCGGATGGAAACTGCTGTGATCATAAGAATATTGACTGCCATCGCCAGGAGACAGCAGGTTGTGTTTTTCCCCGACAGGATGTGGATTGTCCTCTATGTAGAGCCTTTGAAGCTGTTTTTCGGCACCGGACCCAAGTGCGTCCCATGAATTCGAAAACCGATTCAGAGCGTTCCGCGTCATCGCCATGGATGACCACAAGTTTACATCCTGTTCGATGGTAGTCAGGTAGGCGTTAAAGCCATCCAGCGCTGCGTCTCGACGGTCTGCCAACTGCGCGACGATCATTTCTTCGGTGCTATTCTTTTGGGACACAATTGCGACGAGTGACAAAACCCCGAGAGAGAGCGCAACCAATCCCGCAATCATGAGGGTGAGTTTCTTTTTGAGTTTCATCGAGCTGCCATCCTTTTGCCGACAGAACTTGCCCGGCGCTGTTTGTTACGCCCTCGACTCACCCCAAAAGCATGTTTTTCGAGCCCGTCTTAAGGGTACTTAAACAACAGGTGGTAAAGATGGAAAGTGATGCCGCCACCAGTAGATTCTTGCGCTTAGCGCCATTGGTGCAACTCGCAGCATTGGTCAGTTTGGGCTCGCAGCCGACATCTGAAGGTTTTGGTCAGGTGACCACAGCCAGCCCGGAGGAGACATTCAATCCAAGGACTGCTCTAACGGGTGTGCGGACAAAGAACCGGACCTTGATGTTCCGAGCACATAGGTCTGCTTTAGCTACATCTGTAACAGCAGCAAATGCGGCAGTAGCGCAAGCTGCTCTTGTAGTTTTCCTTGAAAAGAAATGAGCTCAATCGATCAAGGAACGGACAAGCGCGTTTGATTGATCGAGGCGCTCTGCGATGGTTCGCAGGAAATAGGTACGGAGCGTGTGAGCCAATTCGGGCTGCGTGCGCGTCATCTGCAACAAATCATCCTGCCTCAACCGCCAGAGAATTGCGCCGGTTTCCGCTATCGCAGACGCTGTTCGGGCGCGCTGTAAGAAGAACGACATCTCTCCAACAATTGTACCAGGACCCAGTGTGCGCAAGTGCACGGGCAGTTCAGTCGGTGTCTCCAACTGAACTTTTACAAATCCATCTTCGATGAAGTAGATGTCCGACCCCGCGTCGCCTTGCTGGATCAGTGGGCTCTGTGCATTAAGCACAATTTTTTGGAGATATGGTCTCAGGGCTTTAAAAGCGTGCGGATAGTCGAGATCACGAGCCAGCCTATCTGCAAAGCGTTGGACGTTTCGCGTACAGGGGCGGTGCTCCCAGTCCCGTAACAGACGGTCTTCGCACCAAGTGACAGCTTGGTCTAAATCGTCAAAATGCAACAGAGGTGGGCCATGCTTGCCGTTCAGGATCAACTTTTTCAACCGTTTGGAGAGGGTGGGTTTGAGCCCGGCGACGATCAGTCGGCCTTGCTTACCCCAAACGGTGTCGCAGATTTTAGCGAGAATCTGGCTGGCTGAAGAGTCAAAGCCAGTGACATCCCGGCAATCCAGAATGAGAAAGCGCATTTCCGACGCATCGGACGTCTCGAAACATCCTTGGACGCGATGGCGCAGGTGGTGCACGGAGCCAAAAAAGACGAAGCCCTGAAGCCTTAGAAGCTGTATCTTCGCACCGTTCTCCCGAAGATAGGCCTGGTCATCGGGATCATGCCCGACGCGACTGTGATAGGTTTCACCGGTTATTGTATACTTCACGATGTCGATGCGCGCATACTCCAGCAGGAAGAGTGTGGCAGCCGCCAAAACACCGACGGATAGCCCCTCCAGCAGCCCGACATTGATGATCAGAGCAACAATCAGCAGGACGACGAGGTACTCACGCCGCGAGACCTTCGCGTAGATGCCGATCAGCCATTGATAGAGTAACCCGCCACCGATCCAGAGCAGAAGACCCCCAAATAGCGGGATTGGAATGACGCTCAGCAAGGTCGTGCCGTAGAGTAATACCACCCCGCATACGGCTGCCACCAACACCCCTGTGATCCGATAGTGCGCGCCCAGATGATTTGCCAGCATGGTCAGACCGAGCCCCTGAAAGCCCGCAGCCCCGCCCCCCGCACCTGCGAGCATGTTTGCAAGACCAGCAGCCCGCAGCTCACGATCCAGATTGATGTCGCGCCCCAGGGATAGCTCAATACCACTGGATGCCAAGAGCAGCGCTGTGCCACTGATGGCCAGTAGCGCGCTCATCTTTGGGAGCTCTGACCAGATCACCGCCCAATCGGCTTGCGCAAGCGGGTTGCCTTGGAACGGCAAGGTAATGTTGCTGTCTTGCGGTGTAACAAAGAGCCACCCGTGGCTTTGAAGCTCGGCAATGGGCACGTCGAGCATCCAGACGGACACATGAAACACAAACACAGTGCTGGCGGCTGCAAGCGGCAGGACCAGTGGGCTTCTGTTGCGCCGAGCCGCGAGATCGACGACGAGCGCGAAGGCGGCGGCGGGGAGCCATTTTTGCAGGTTTGGGACCTCAATCAGTGACTGGAGGTTCTGTACGGTAAGAGGTGTGCCCAAGGTAACGGCCATTCCGCCCGAGACGATCAGCCAGCCCATTCCTGCCAGAAAACCGGCCAGAACCGGATAGGGGATGAACCGGATCAACCGACCGAGGCGGAAAAGCCCCATAGCCAAGAGGGCTGCACCCGTCAGTGCTGTTGCCAATCCGATCATGACAATTATCGTGGCGAGGATTTCAGCCTCTGTATGCGCCGCGAACATCGTGCTGTGGATCGACGCTGCAATGACGGCCAGCGTTACAACCGTCACCTCCTGCGTCACAGACAACATGCCGGGAAGGGAGCTGAAAAGAGCGATCACAATGCTTAGAACGATGGTTCCAAAGAGACAGATGCCAACGGCCAGCGAGATGTATGTGCTGAGTACTGACGCGAACAGCAGAGTGGCGGCCGAGATAGCAAACATCGCCGTGAGCAGCCCGCAGATTAAACCAGCAGCGAGGATCGCCGGTAGGTCTTGCAGCAAATGTCCAGGGGATGCCTGGGCACTGGCTGTTGGTGTTACGGGTTCACGCCTCTCGCAAGCAGCAAGATGGCTGCTGGGGTCCGGTCCAAATGCCTCCGCGTGGGCGTGATCATCCATGAAACGTGATACGACATCCAGGATGCCGCCCTTGGAGTGCTAACTGGGTCTTAGCGAGTTGCTCGTCCATTGCGCCCCATCCGCACCGCACCGAGCCCGAAAAGACCTGCAATCAAGAGCAGCCCGCCCGCAGGTAAAGGAACGGCAGTAATTCGCGATGGCGTGAAACGGGCAAAAGTGGAGCCATTATTGTTGGTTAAGTCGAAGTCAATGAGTGGCAAACCGAGCCAAAAATTATCGGCTACGTCGCGATTGGCAAACACGCGTGTTTCGGCACTTTCGTTCCTGGAGGCGGAAGGTAACCCAAATGGAATGTGGATAAAGCTCAGCTTGGTTGCTTCGATACCATTTGTGAGCTCGGGGGCGCTGTCGAAATTCCCCAAAGGTCCATCGATGAAGACAGTCTTGCTGAGGCTGATGGCTGCCGTGGTGGCCAACTCAAATGTCTGAAAAGCAAAATCTGACACACTGTCGCATCCATCAAAGATCTCTACGCAGGTGCCATCTACAAACTTCACGTCATAAAGCGTGCCGTCGACATCGACGTTTCTGGCGCCCAGCAGTTGGCCGCCGACGACGTTCAACTTGACGGTAGCAGCTAGGCTCGATGTCGCCGTCAGCGCAACCAGAGCTGTGGCAAAGGCAAAGGCTTTAAAGGTCATATCTATCTCTCCTTATCAATAGTCCTGCTCGACAGGCCTCTGGGACGTTTCATGCACACAGAGCTGTGCGGTCTGAAGCTGCCCCGATATGAGGACGCGCGCGAATGATGTCTGCGTGGCCTGTTCCAGCCTCAGGGAAGCTCCCTCCGAAGTTGAAATGAGCTGCAGTTACGGGCATCATCAAACCCTGCTTGGCCGGGCAAAGAAAACCGGTGTACCGACATTTGACCCAAACGTGGCCAAGTTTGTCCCGAATGAGCGCTGTCGGATGCCGAGAAGTCGCATAGAACCGTTGAAGCACACAGTGTTGGTTGGGAACGATGATCAGATACTATGCTATGGCCTGCGCGATGTTTCTGCTGTCTTGTAGCGCCGCTGTCGTTTGGGCGGCGGCGCCTTCTGATCAGGCCTGCCAGCATCCGCAGCAGATATCTGCTGTGGCAAATACATTGTCGGATTTACCGACTGGTCAACTCCGCACCCTTCAAGCGGAGTACCATTTGGATCATGCCGGGGATATGGTGCCTGATCGTATCGGCACCGCTGTGTTTGCACCGGCCAACTGCGCAGGGATTTTCCATGCGCCGTTGCCAGGTCAGTCGGTTTGGTTGCGCTTTGTGCTGCGCAATTCGTTTCCGGAACAACAGCGTTGGGTCGTCACGTTCATCGAAGCGAACTTTGATGAGGTGGTTTTGTTTGAAGACCAGAACGGGTCGCTGATCGAGCGTGCACGCACGGGGCAAACCGTCCCCTTTGAAATCAGAGACAATACCGAATTCAATACCGGCTTTCCCGTCGTACTGGAACCAGGTGAAGAGCTGTTGCTTTACCTGCGCATTGCAGGAACGTTTGAGCCCACCATCACGGCCATTCTCATGTCTGATGAGCTGTTTTTCGATTGGAGCACGCTCATCATGATAATCAGAGCGCTGTTCTTGTGCTACGTGGCCCTGTTTGCCGTTATCAGCCTGATTGTTTTTCGGCAAATCCACGTGCGATACTATCAGTATTATACCCTGTACATGCTGTGTCAGTTTGCGTTTTCATTCATATTCAATGGATGGCTAAACAAGTATTTCGGGGTCACTCTTCCGGTCACAACCCTGATGCCGATCTCGGAGTTCTTTGCCGGACTGAGTGTTTTCGTAAATATTCAGTATTGCCGCATTCTACTCAATGCGGGCACCGACACACGCGTTTGGCGCCGGTTGTTTGTTACGCTGTCCTGTATCGCACTCAGTGCCACCGCGTTGGCAGTGCTGGACCCCTGGCGCCTCTCAACCCCGCTGCATCTGCTCTACTTCGTTTGCCCGTTGGCGCTGCTTGTGTTCGCGATCCGAAAGATTCGAGAGGGTCTGCCTCAAGCCTGGCCCATTGCCGGGTCCTTGCTTTCTTTGAGTTTGGGGCTTGCCATCGCGGTTTTCGCCTTCATGGTTCCTATCAACATTACCAATGCGAATTTTGCCTACGAATTGGTGCTGATGCGCCCGCTTATGTGGGGATACTATCTGGCAATCCTCGGCGAAACGCTGTTCATGATGGTGGCGATATCAACGATGGTGCGCGGGCTACAGAGAGAAAGGCTATCCGCCGTTGATGAGCTCGCGTTAATGGAACGGCAACTCGAAGACATCCGTCATGAGCAACGGGCAACCGAAAAAGCAACCACTGCACGCCTCGAAGCGCTGGAGGATGCCCTGCAAGGTGATCCGGAAACCCGGCATCATCTTTCGGCCAAACAGCAGTTCTTGAATCGTATCACGGAATGTGTTCTCGACAGCTTGGCGGATCATGAGTTTGGCGTTGAGAAGCTCGCATCCAAACTCGCAATCAGTCAAAAAACGCTTGGACGTCGGCTGAAGGAGGCTAATGGGCAATCTCCCGCCGCGTTCATTCGGTCGGTGCGCCTGAACTTCGCTCGCAATCTGATCCTTTTGGATCAATACAACACGGTTGCGGAGATTGCTCACGCATCCGGCTTCTCAAGCGTCAGCAACTTCGCCAAGCTCTACCGGCAAGAATTCGGCGAGGCACCCAGTAAATCCATCAGTCTGTTGAGGAAGATTCAGTAGACCTAAAAGACCAGTGGATCGAACAACAAACTCCGGCCGCCAGCCAAAACTCCAAAGTGGCTACTAGAACGTGGTCCGGCCGAATGCCTTCAAACACTCATTTTTAAGATTCCTGGCTGCTTCATCCCGACAGTCGGGCTTTGTCCATTTGCGCGAATTGACGAAATTCCCTGAAGACGACAGACCCCGACAAGCTTATGTCTGTTGCCGTCGAAATTGACGAAATATGGTCCCTCTGGTCAGCTTTGATTTGTTAAGGCTGCGAATACCGCGCAAACAGATCAAATGTTTTCTACTGGTCGCGACGTTCAACACCTTTCCCCGTCGTATTCCCAAAATGAGCCTCGGGCAGCTTCTGGGAACTGCGACCGCTTTGTATTCTGGTTTCGGTCGTCGCTAACCAATGCAGCATTGAACTATTTGGGCTCAGAGTTGCCATCCGACAGTTTTGGTCAGTCGACCGGTCCAGCCCCAAAGCGGACATCGGATTTTAGTAACGGCCCAATATCCAGCAAGGTCAGGTCGACATTGCCATCAGGATCGTTTCTGTCAAACATCTGTTTTCAGCAAACCCAATGACGGCAAGGCCTAAATGAACTATCAAGAGTGTCTGCACTCGACCTTTTCCGACATCGAAAGCTGGACCATCGCAATCGTCGGGCTGGCCCTCGCTTTTGTCTTGAGGAGATTTGGTCGGACCAGCATAGCTGTTGTCGTGGCGTCTGTTGGCGTGGCCTTTGCTGTTTTCTGGGCCTATCTCCACTACGAACTGAACTGTGTGGAACTGTTTGGTCTGTAGCGTTTGAACTCCATGCCGCAAACTGTCGGCTTTGCTCGCTTGAATGGAGCCAGCCGGGAAGAGACATTCAATCCAAGGACTGCTCTAATGGGTGTGCGGACAAAGCGCCAATTCGCTGCAGCTGCGCCAATGTCAGCTAAACGTCGAATTCCAAATCTTGCGCCGAGCGTAATCTCGATCCTCGTAAGCCTCGATAGCGTTAGCCAGATCATCGGGGGACAGCCCGGCTTCGCCTCTAGCCTGTTGGGTAATTTGCATCGTAAACCACGCGGTCACACCACCTTCAGGTGGGTTATTGAAACGCGGAAACTGCGGCTCTCCTCGTTCACCTGCTAGCCAGTTATACGGCAATTCGGGATCGACTACCAAAGCACGTGCCATTCCAATGATGTCGGCCTTGCCATCCGCTACGGCACTTTCGGCTTGAGCGAGCGTTTTGAACCCACCTGTCACCATCAAGGGAATGCTGGTTTTTGAACGCGCCTGCTCTGCGAAGTCCAAAAAGTATGGGCCAGAGCCAGCGCGGTCAGATGATGACTTTGCGCCGGGAAAGTAAGTGCCACCGCTGATGTCGATTAGGTCGATGGCTGTTTGGTCTACCGCCGCAACCACCTCAAGAGCCTCGTTCTCTGCAAAGCCGCCCTCAAGCTGATCGGTGGCGTTCAGTTTGACACCAATGGGGAAGTCCGGCCCAACAGCATTACGCACGGCGTTGATGACTTCCAGTAACAGCCGCATCCGGTTTTGCAAAGCCCCCCCATAGGCATCCTCGCGTCTGTTGAACAACGGCGAAAGAAACTGGTTCAGCAGGAACCCATGTGCTGCGTGAATTTCAACACCGCCAAACCCAAGCTCTTTCGCAATGGTGGCGGTTCGGGCAAACTCGGAAGGCAACGCTATGATCTCTTCCAATGACAAAGCACCACAAGCCAGGCCGGGCAGATCTAGTGCGCTTGGCCCTTTAGGTGTGCTGATCGGGGCATCTGCCATTGCGCCAGCGTGACCGAGTTGCAACCAAAGTTGAGCGCCATCCGTTGCACCCGCACGGGCGAGCTGTTTGAGCTGATAGTGGTCTGAATCGTCGCCCACGATTAGGTTGCCGGGTTTTTCGGCATATTTGGGCGTGGCCTGAACTTCTCCGATGATCGACAACCCAAGGCCACCTTTGGCCCAGCGTTCATAAAGGTTGATCTGGTCGTCTGTTGGATTGCCAGCGCCGTCGCCCAGCGAGTCAGACATCGCTGATTTGGCTATTCGGTTTTTGAGTTTGGAGCCGCAGGGCAGCGTTAGTGTTTGGTTGAGGGGTGAAGAATGGTTTTGGTTCATGGGGCACTCTGTTTTTCAGGAATGATACGCAAAAGCTGCCATTCGTGCAAAGCGTAGTATCGGTTGCTGTGGGCTCATTCCTGCCGTCGGTGCCGTAACAGCATCGGTTAATCTGCAGCCCGAATTACCTTCGCAGACGGCCCATTTGTATGTACCGGCTGCTGTTCGCAATTGATTTCTTCGCACGTTCTCGGAAGTCGCTCATATGTATCCGGCCTACTGATCGACACGCGGGTCGTGGCCTTGTTGGGGTTACGCTCGCACCGTGATCTC